>CAUJEC010000048.1 GCA_963169245.1 Actinomycetota bacterium | reverse complement strand
ACTGGTCAAGCCCGGACAAAGCCGCCGGACTCAGGCCGACAGGCGGTGACGGCCCTTACGGCGACGTGATTTGATGATCGCCTGACCGGACCGGTCTGACATGCGGTGCCTGAAGCCGTGCTTGCGTGCACGACGCAGGTTATTCGGTTGAAATGTGCGCTTCACCTGATCTCCATCCGAGTCTCTGCGGACTGGTTCTGATACTGCGTACTCAGCCTTGAGTATGCGTGAATGTGTCTCGACGAGGGAGGAGCAGATGTATGCCGTGCTCCTGCGGCATGTGCGACCGGTATGACAACAAATCGGTCTCACAGGACTGATTACCCGGAGAAGAGACTCGGTTTAACAGGATATTGCCCAAGGTTCCACCAAACCAAGCCGGCCCCCCGCCGATCGCGTTTGCGGCACGGTTCAAGAGTAACTACCGTTCCGAAGCGACCAGATGTTTCGCGTTGTCCACAGTTGTGGATTACTTGTGGATGACCGTTAATTATCATGTGAGGAAATTTCGTTTCCGGAGTTCCTCGCCCGTCACAGGAAGGACGGCGACGTGACATCCGAGGCATCGCGAGTCTGGGCCGAGGCATCCGCTGCCCTGGCGGAAGAAGTCAGCGACGCCACGTGGAATTCGACGTTTCTCAATCTGGTAGCCACCGACCTTGTCGATGACGTACTGAGCTTCACCGTACCGAGTCAACTCGTCAAGAGCCGGATCGAGTCGAGATTTCTAGGCCTGATCGATCACGCACTCGAATCAGTCGGTCACAGCAATCTGACGATCAACATTGAGGTGGAGATCGACATCTCCCCATCTGAACCCGATCCCGACCACATAAGGGGTTCGTTCTCTGGATCGGCCCATGTCGGCTCAGTGGACCAGACCTCTGTGGAACCCAGATCCTCATTGGCCTACAGCCATTCACCATCGGTGTCGGGACTAGTCGATGACAGGTACACCTTCGAAACCTTCGTCACCGGACCGACCAACAGATTTCCTCATGCGGCCGCCCTTTCGGTCGCCGAGAACCCGGCCCGGGCCTACAACCCCTTCCTCATCTACGGAAGCGCCGGACTCGGCAAGACCCACCTCCTGTTGGCCATCGCCAATTATGTACGCGAGATTTATCCGACCTACACCGTGAGATACATATCGTCAGAGACGATGCTCAACGAGTTCGTCGAGGCAATCCGACAGAACTCACAGGCCGAGTTCAAGCGCAAGTTCCGTGAAATCGATGTTCTGTTGGTCGACGACATCCAGTTCATGGAGGGAAAGGAGCAACTCCAGGAGGAGTTCTTCCATACCTTCAACACTCTCCAGCAGGCACAGAAACAGATCGTCCTCAGTTCCGACCGCCCACCGGATGCAATCGCGAAACTAGAAGATCGGCTACGTAGCCGGTTCAAGCAGGGGCTCATAACAGACATCCAGCCGCCCGACTTCGAGACTCGCCTGGCGATCCTGCAAAAGAAACAGGAACATTCCGGAGCTCGCGTTCCCGACGAGATTCTCGAGTTCATCGCGACCCATGTCACCTACAACATTCGTGAACTCGAAGGCGCGCTGACAAAGATCTGCGCCTACATCTCGCTGAACAATGTCAATCCGACCCTCGATGTCGCCCGAGATGTACTCGCAGATTCGATCAACTCGACCAAACCCCGCCAGATCACAGCATCCCTGATCATCGAGAAGGCCGCCGAACTCTTCGCGGTCGAGGTACAACAGATTCTGGGGAAGAGCCGGACGAGGGACCTGGTCCATGCCCGCCAGATCGGAATGTATGTATGTCGGACCGAGACCGACCTGTCGTTCCCACAGATCGGCAAGGAGTTCGGCAATCGAGACCATTCCACCGTGATGCATTCCTGCGAGAAGATCGCCAACCTCATGAGTGAACGTCACAAGACATACGACGATGTAGTCGCTCTGACCAAGATGGTTCGAGCCCGCGACTGAACATATGCCCTCTGTGAATCACAGATCCAATACCCCTTGTCCACAGACGAGAGATCAGTTGGCCCAAAAACCTGTTGACGGGATAGGGATCGCGACCGCGACGGGAGCGCGGTCGCGATGTGCCAATTCGACCAGGACACATCACTTATCGACAACCAACGGTGTAATTACAGAATTGTACGGTGGAAACGCTGGACATCCTGTGGATCCAGCTCCCTTGCAGCTACTGGCCTGCGCTAGGTTTCCCACAATCCACAGGCCCAACTACTACAACTTGTTATTGGACAACCTGAACCGCATCAGTAGTGGGGAAAGAGAGAGACAGTGAAGTTCCGATGTGAACGAGATGTCCTGCTTGAAGCAATCAGCAACGCTCAGCGGGCGACATCGCCAAGACCGACTGTTCAAGTACTCGTCGGAATTCATCTGGTGCTTCGAGGGGATTCTCTGACGATCACCGGCAGTGACCTCGATCTGACCATCACGACCACGATCGTGGTCTCGGGAGAATCCGACGGAGAGGTGGTTCTTCAAGGAAAGCTCACTGCCGACATAATCAGATCCCTCGAGGCCGGTGCTGTGACAGTCGAGGCCGAAGCACATCAGGCACATATCAGCGCTGGACGTTCGAAGTTCGACGTCGTTGTGATCCCGTCGGAGGAGTACCCCAACTTCACCGATGTGGATGGGGAGCAGATCACCATCGACGCCAGGTCCTTCGAGGAAGGCCTCAAGCAGGTTGTCCGTGCAGCTTCACATGATGAGACACGCATCACTCTCACCGGTGTCCTGATTGCATCGGAGGACTCCGGGATACGGATGGTCTCTACAGATTCATATCGTCTGGCGGTTCGCGACCTTCCATCTGCGGCCGCAGTCCTCGGCGAAGGGGATCAGGTCTTGGTTCCCTCACGTGCTCTCAACGAATTGTCACGGATCATCCGCAACGAGGAACAGATCACCCTGGTGATCGGCGAGAGCGACATCATGTTCGAGACTGGGTCGGTCACACTTCGCACAAAACTGATCGAAGAGCAATATCCGGCGTATCGCAATCTGATCGCATTGGAGCGAAGCAACCGCCTCATCATCGATCGCCTCAGCCTCCTCGATGCAGTGAAGAGGGTCCGACTCATGGTCTCGGACAGTTCTGGCACCGCCACCGCCGTCAGACTCAACCTGGATGCAGATCACGTCGAACTCGTCGCTGAGAACCCCGAGCGAGGAAGGGCGAGCGAGTCAGTCGATGCCACCTATTCCGGAGCGCAGCTCACTGTCGCTTTCAACCCCGATTATCTGATCGACGGCCTCGACGCTACGCCGGGTGAGGTCATCTTCCTCGACACCGTCGACGAGGAACGACCGGCTCTGATGGGACCGATGGACGATGACGAGTTCCGTTATGTGCTCATGCCCGTGCGCGTCAGCTGAATCGTGACAGTGTCGGCCCTACACTCTGGGCCCTGTGAAATCAGCAGGTCTGATCTGAGGTGCTGATTCGTCGACTCTGGCTCAGGGACTTCAGGTCCTATGGGGAGTTGGATCTTTCTTTCACCGACGGTACCTGTGTGATCCTGGGACCCAATGGGGTAGGAAAGTCGAACCTTCTCGAGGCGATCGGCTACGCGGCACAACTCGACTCGTTCAGATCTGCGCCGATTGACGCCATGATCAGACGTGGTGCGGATTCTGCGGTCGTCAGAGCCCAACTCGACCGAAATGGTCGAGAGGCACTAGTCGAGGCGGAGATCAACCGCAGTGGTAGGAACAGAGTCCTATTGAACCGCCAGAGGCTCGCTCGGACCTCGGATCTGACCGATGTCGTATTGGTGACGGCCTTCGCTCCCACCGATCTGGAACTGATCAAAGGGGGTCCAGGCCTTCGTAGATCTCTCATCGACGGTCTTGTCGTATCGATGGATTCCCGCAACGAACCGGTCAAGGCCGGCTTCGAACGCAGTCTGCGCCAACGCAACGCCCTCCTGAAACAGGTGCGTGGACGACTCGACACATCCGCATCGGCCACCCTCGACGTCTGGGATCACCAGCTCGCGGATAGTGGCGAGCGACTTTCGGTGTTGCGTCAGGGACTCATCGACGATCTGACGCCGCTGGTCACCAAGGCATACCGGGACATAGCCGGATATGAAGCCGAGGTGGTGCTCCATTATGCGTCGTCCTGGAGGGAGCGAGGACTTAAGGAGTCGCTCGTCGCGTCGCGTGAGGATGACCTTCGACGAGGCGTGACTCTGGTTGGACCTCACCGCGACGATGTCACAATCAGTCTTGGTGACATGCCGGCTCGAACACACGCGTCCCAGGGGGAACAACGCACACTCGCGTTGGCACTGCGCGTGGCGGGGCACAGGCTTCTGGCCGGGATCCACGGTTCGTCGCCGATACTTCTCCTCGATGACGTGTTCTCCGAACTCGACGACAACCGAGCGGAAGCACTTCTGGCTTCCTTGCCCGATGGTCAGAGGATCCTCACCACTGCAACCGAGCCACCGTCCACCGTTCACACGAATCAGCTTCTGATGGTCGCAGAGGGCACCATCACTGAACGTACGCTGTAGGGTCCTCTAGACCGACGCCCGAACTAGGATCTGTTCGTGTTCCTCCAGGACCGTCGCCCAAAGGGACCGACTCCAATCGCATCATCGGTCGAGGTTGTATCCGCCAGACTCGGTCTAGCCAGACCGGATTCGCTAGCGGTCCTCGAACGACACTGGACCCAGTTGCTCGGATCAGGCCTCGCCGATCACTGTCACCTTCGTGGGTTGAGGGACTCCGTCCTAGTAATCGATGTTGATGACCCCGCCATCTCAGATCATCTGCATATGATGCGCGCGGATCTGATCAACGCATCGAATGAGATATGCGGCGGAACCTTCGTCACGGAAATACGCGTAACAGTCGCTCGTACACGCCGAGTTTCGAACCGAAATCAGAGGTTGCCGGAGTAATTCGCCGGTTGCCTCGAACCTTTTGTCAACAGGGGAGCGCGACCCCCTCAGATGGCAGTTGGGGCCCTTGGGAGGTGGTAGGATGAGAGGGTATTCGAACCCTCGCAGCGGCTCGTAATAAACAGGTTTTCCACAGCCCGTGGTGAGTGCCCTACAGCCGGTTTGAACCGTTCGAAATCATCTCCGATGAAGCCCTTGGAGGCAGCGCTTGACCCCAGATCCCAGTGACTACGGAGCCGAGGCGATTCAAGTCCTTGAGGGCTTGGAGGCAGTCCGCAAGCGCCCCGGAATGTACATCGGCTCGACGGGTCCCACGGGTCTGCACCACATGGTCTACGAGGTGGTCGACAACTCCGTGGACGAGGCGATGGCCGGTCACGCTACCCACATCGCAGTGCGTATCCTCCCCGACGGAGGCTGCGAGGTCGTTGACGACGGGCGTGGCATTCCGGTCGGTCCATCCACACAGTTCCCCGAGATGAGCGCGGCGGAGGTCGTACTCACGGTCCTCCACGCGGGAGGCAAGTTCGGCGGTGGTGGTTACAAGGTATCCGGTGGCCTCCACGGAGTTGGCGTATCGGTCGTCAACGCTCTGTCGCGTCGCGTCGAGGTCGAGATCGATCGGTTGGGTAAGACCCACCGGATGACCTTCGTCGACGGCGGCGAACTCCGGGATCGCCTCGCTGTCATCGGTGATTCGCCACTAGGGCCTGACGGTGAGCCAAGAACCGGAACGACTGTCAGGTTCTGGCCGGACCCGACCATCTTCGAAGAGGTCGAGTTCAGGGCCGCAACACTCACCGAACGGTTCCAGATGATGGCGTTCCTCAACGCCGGTCTGCAGATCGATTTCCGTGATGACCGCAGAGGCGAGTCCGTAAGCCCCGTCAGTTTTCGTTACGACGGTGGCATCCGAGACTTCGTGAGACACGTAAATGCTGCCAAGGAGTCGCTATTCAGCGAGGTCGGGTACTTCAGCGCCAGCGAAGAGGCCGAGGACAACTCGATGGAGGTTGAGATCGCCTTCCAGTGGAACACCGGGTACAACTCCGATGGACTCCACTCCTTCGCCAACGGCATCAGCACGATCGAAGGCGGTATGCACGAGGAGGGCTTCAAGAAGTCCCTCACCAATACGATCAACCGTTACGCGCGCGACTACGGACTCATGAAGGACAAGGATTCCAACCTTCAGGGTGAGGACATTCGTGAGGGACTGACAGCGATCATCTCGGTGAAACTCACCGAACCACAGTTCGAGGGGCAGACAAAGGCGAAGCTAGGTAACGTGCCCATGCGTTCACTCGTTGAGAGGTCGACGAACGAGAAACTCGCCGAATGGCTCGAGGAACACCCCTCGGAGGCCAAACGGATTCTCCAGAAGGCGATCCAGGCCGGCCGTGCCCGCGAGGCAGCGCGCAACGCCCGCGATGCGACACGGCGAAAGAGCGCACTGGATGGCGCTGGGCTCCCGGGCAAGCTTGCAGACTGCTCCTCACGTGACCCGCGCGAGTCCGAGATCTACATAGTCGAGGGTAATTCCGCTGGCGGCTCCGCCAAGGACGCCCGCAATCCAGCCACCATGGCGATCCTGCCGATCAGGGGCAAGATCCTCAACGTCGAACGGGCGCGCATCGACAAGATGCTCAAGAATGCCGAGGTCCAGGCGCTCGTCGCCGCAGTGGGTGCCGGTATCGCGGAAGAGTTCAACATCGAAAAGATCCGCTACCACAAGGTCATCCTCATGTGCGACGCGGACGTCGACGGGTCACACATCCGGACCCTGCTGCTCACGTTCTTCTTCCGACAGATGCGGCCGCTCATCGAAGGCGGCCACGTCTACATCGCACAACCACCCCTGTATTCGACCGAGGTTGGCCGCAACAAGATCTACCTCAAAGACGATGCCGCAAAGGCAGCGTTCCTTGCGGATCACCCGAACCACAAGAACGAGTTCCAGCGGCTCAAGGGCCTGGGCGAGATGGACGCCGAAGAACTGTGGGCGACCACCATGGACCCGACCAGACGAACACTCCTGCAGGTCTCGGTCCAAGAGGCCGTGATAGCCGACGAGGTCTTCTCGGTCCTCATGGGCGACAACGTGGACAGTCGCAAGCAGTTCATCCAGACAAACGCATCGGATGTCCGATTCCTCGACATCTGAGCGGGTCGTGACGACAAAGCCGCAGAAACGGATCATTGAATGAGCGACGAAACACCACCATCTGAATCCTCACCCGCGGACGATGAGCCGACCGGGGAAGAGTCGACCGAGGCGGCGTCGCTGACCACCGCCGGCACGATAGAACCCATCGAGATCCAGACCGAGATGGAGCAGTCGTTCCTCGACTACGCCATGTCGGTTATCGTCGCCCGGGCACTCCCCGACGCGCGCGACGGTTTCAAACCAGTTCACCGTCGGATCCTCTGGGCCATGCACGAGGGAGGGCTGCGGCCCGATCGCAACCATCGAAAATGCGCAACCGTCGTCGGTGATGTGCTCGGCAAGTATCACCCCCATGGTGACCAGTCGGTCTATGACGCGCTTGTGAGGATGGGCCAGGATTTCTCGCTGCGCCATCCCCTCATCGACCCCCACGGCAACTTCGGTTCGCCGTCGGACCCCCCAGCCGCCTATCGCTACACCGAGTGTCGCCTCACGAGCCTCGCGATGCACATGCTCGCTGACATCGACGAGGACACAGTCGATTTCACCGCCAACTTCGACGGCTCAACAGAGGAGCCGACGGTGCTGCCGAGCCGGTTCCCCAACCTGTTGGTGAACGGATCTCAGGGAATCGCCGTGGGTATGGCGACCAACATCCCACCGCACAACCTTGGCGAGGTCATCGACGCTGCACTGCATCTACTTGCTAACCCGGATGCCACACCAGATGATCTGATGCAGTTCGTCAAGGGTCCCGACTTCCCAACAGGGGGTCGGATCATGGGGCGCAGTGGCATCATCTCCGCCGCACGAACCGGTCGGGGGTCGGTGAAGATCCGCGCGAAGGCCGAGATCGTCGAAGGTCCACGAAGCGATCAGATCGTGATCACCGAAATCCCGTATCAGACCTCGGTAGAGGCCATCGAGGAGAAGATCGCGGAGCTCGCCAACGCAAAGGTGATCGAGGGAATTCGCGAAACCCGCAACGAGCGTTCGCGTGGCGAGACACGACTCGTCATCGAACTCAAGCGCGACACACCCGCGAACGTGTTGTTGAACAACCTCTACAAGCACACTCCGCTCCAGAGCAGTTTCGCCACGAACTTCGTGGCTCTCGTCGATGGTGTTCCTCGCACGCTGAATCTGCGTGACGCGCTCGCCTGCTACCTCGACCACCAGGTGGAGGTCATCGAGAGACGAACCCGCTATCGCCTCGACAAGGCGCAGCGTCGTGCTCACATCGTCGAGGGTTTCCTCAAGGCACTCGATCTTATCGACGAGATCATTGCTGCGATCAGGGCTTCGGCGGATCGAGCGTCTGCGATCATCGCCCTTCAGGGAGACGCGTTCGGGTTCAGTGAGATTCAGGCGACCGAGATCGTCGATATGCGCCTGTCCACACTCACTCGACTCGGACGAGAGCGCCTTGAAGAGGAGATGGAACAGCTTCGTAGGACCATCGCCTACCTCGAGTCGATACTTGCCGATGAAGCGGTTCTGCGTGGGGTCATCCACGACGAGATGTCCGCGATCAAAGACGAATTCGCCACACCGCGCCGGACGACACTCGAGCACGACCCCGGCGAACTCGACATCGAGGACCTCATCGACGATGAGGATGTTGTAGTCGTGATGACCTCACGCGGGTACATCAAGACGGTCACCACAGACGCCTTCCGTATGCAGGAGCGAGGCGGCAGGGGAGTCGCCGGCGCGAGCCTCAAGGACGAGGACTACGTGACTGACATCGTCTCGACCTCGGCGCACGCGTATCTGTTGTTCTTCTCCAACCGTGGCAAGGTCTACCGGCTCAAGGCGCACCAGATCCCCATGCGGGATCGCACGGCTCAGGGTCTTGCGATCGTCAACCTGTTGAGGCTCGCCCCGGATGAGAAGATCCAGACGATCATCGACACCCGTGACTATGAGACGCACCGCTACCTGTTCTTCGTGACCCGTGAGGGTCAGGTCAAAAAGACCATGTTCAACGCGTATGACAACGGTCGAGCCGATGGTCTCATCGCGATCAACCTGCGCGACGGTGACGAGCTTGTCCGGGTCATGCCGACCTCTGGGATAGATGACATCCTCATTGTCTCGGAGAAGGGCCAGTGCATACGCTTCTCGGGACATGACGTCCGACCCATGGGTCGTGCTGCTGCCGGAGTCAGGGGAATCCGCCTGCGCGCTGGTGACCGAGTCGTTGGCGCCGACAACATCGAGATGGTCGATGACGGCTCGGGCGAGTCGCACCAACTCTTCGAACATCGACTGTTGACAATCACCGACGGTGGTTACGGCAAGCGAACAGCGACAAGCGAGTTCACACGTCACGGCCGGGGCGGACAGGGTGTGAGGGCTCATGGTCTGCACGGCGACAAGGGCCATCTGGTCAGCGCTTTCCTCGTGGGTGACGATGACGCGCTCCTGTTGATCAACGACGCAGGGACGCTGATCAAGACACGGGCAGGATCGGTTTCGGTGCAGGGCCGTTCGGCGACGGGTGTTCGTGTCATGAACCTGACCGAGGGATCAAAGGTTGCGTCCGTAGCCCGGATGTTCTCCAACGGTGATGACGAGGATGCATCCGAAGCCGATGTCACCGAGAACGATTCAACCGAAGCCGATGGCACCGACGCAGTCTCAACCGAGGCTGTCTCAATCGAGAGCGACTCCGGCGGGGTTGACCCATCAGCTCAGGTCGAGTCCGAGTCCGACTCCTCCTCGAGCGCAGATGGCGACGCTGAGGACTGAGCGACTCTGAGGACTGAGCACCGCGCTCGAGGGTTGGAACGGGGATCGGTATTGCCGATCGTCATCGTCTTTCTGGTTCTGGTGAACGCGACCTTCGTTGCCCTGGCAAACGCCGGTCGAGGGCTGATAGTCGAGGCGCGAGCCGAGTCGATCGCGGATGTAGTTGCGCTGGCCTCCGCCGCGCAGCCCGAGTTGGCCCGAGATGTGGCCAGGGCGAACGCAGCAGAGCTCACATCCATGACGACCAGAGATGACGGGGCGACCCAGATCCGGATCGCCTATCGGGGTGCCGACGCAACAGCCGCCGCCCGCGTTGGAGACGGAGACCAAGGGTGAGTCGATGACCGAGAGTGAAGCGAGGCGAGCACCAGTGCGATTGTCTGTGAGTGGACCTACAGCCGCTGGGTGCATGGTCGGTCCCGACCCCGACAGTAGAATCCGCCCGTGACAACAACACAGGCGCGTCGCACCATGGGATACAGGCGCCAGAGATTCGAAGCGAGGAAGGTCAGGCGCCTGATCCGCCACGTGGACCCCTGGTCCATCCTCAAGCTCTCGACCCTGCTCGCATTGTGCATGTGGGTCGTGACGATGATCGCAGCGGCGATCATGTGGTCTGTGATCACCAACGCCGGAACCGTCGCCAGTCTCGAGAACTTCGTCAATTCGTCACTGTCGCTGCGTGATTGGAAGATCGACGGCGGTTTCATCTTCCGTCAACTCGGAATCATCTCGTTTCTGATGTGCATCGGGTTTGTGCTCTCAACGGTGCTCGCGACGTTCATCTTCAACCTTGCTAGCGACATCATGGGCGGGATCTGGGTGTCGGTGATAGAGGAGGAATCGGCCCGGCCGGTCCGCGAGTCGATACAACAAGACAACGTGGAGTAATGTGGCCGACCGCCGAGCTAACAGCGAACCTTTGAGGATCGTTGGATGCTGCGGGGCTATAGCTCAGTAGGTTAGAGCGCACCCCTGATAAGGGTGAGGTCGCTGGTTCGACTCCAGCTAGCCCCACAAGAACCGAACCGTGACACAACGGGATGTCGTTCAACGGGATGTCGTTCAGCGAATGTAAGGCCCCTGTCGCGGGCCTAAAGGAGCAACGATGGGTGGTCTGATACGAGCAGTTATGGCGCTCGCCCTCGGAGTCCTCGGAGGGCTACTCGTTCGCCTGATCGGTGGTCCGGCCAATGAACCCGAACAGGGTGGATGGCGTCCCCTCGAAGGCGCAGAACTCCGCTGATGGACCCAGCATCAGGCGGCTCTAGCCCCCAGGCTGCTCCGTCAATGATTCCCATCGAGGCCCCCTCGGTTGCCGTGGTAGGTGGGGGAGTACTGGGTGCCAGAATCGCGCGGGAACTACTCACCCACATCTCAGACCCATGGGTTCGTCCATCGCGAATCGTATTGGTCACACGCCGGCCGGAGCGGGCGAAGGTCCTGCGTGGAAGCTTCGGTCACGACCTACGGGTGATCGATGACACGACCGAGAGTTGGGCACCGGGTGATGACACCGACATAGTCATCCTCGCCAGGGAGTCCGAGTCCCAGTTCGCGCTTGCCCGTCAGGCGATATCAGGACAGAGCCATGTCATCTCCACCTCCGATGATCTCGCCGAGGTCGAAGAACTACTCACCCTCGACACTGACGCCCGTGGTCAGGGGGTGACTGTTGCTCTCGGAGCGACCATGTCCCCTGGATTGTCCTGTCTGCTCGCGAGTCACGCCGCCGACCTCTTCGACCGGGTCGATGAGGTCCACGTTGGACGAGTTGGCGCCGGTGGACCGAGTTGTGCCCGGTCCCGCCTACGGGCCCTGCGAGGTACAGCACTTGAGTTGCGCTCCAAGGAGTGGACCCGTCGTCCGGGGTTCTCCGGTAGGGAACTGCTCTGGTTTCCGGACCCCATCGGTGGTCGCGACTGCTACCGCGCAGCGCTTGTCGATCCACTGCTTCTGGCTCCACATTTCGTCGATGCGGACCGCATCACCTCTCGTATCGGCGCCACGCGAAGAGATCGGGCGCTTGCACCGTTCCCTGTTCTCCTGCCACCACCCGAGGATGGTGGGGTCGGAGCACTTCGAGTGGAACTGCGTGGCGACGTGGGTGGCGAGAGACGCACCGTCGTCTATGGATCACTCGATCGACCCTCGGTTGCGGCATCAGCCACCGCAGCAGTCACCGCTCTCTGGCTGGCACGGGGGTCCGCACCTGTTGGAGTAATGGGGTTGGCCGGACTGGGCGGGACACTCGAGATGCTCAACGAACTCGCAAGACGGGGAGTCAGAGCCGCCTCATTCGAAGGTGGCGCCATAACGGCAGTCGCCAAGCCCTGATCTATCCACTCTGAGTGATATTTCGATCACAGTCTTGACTGGCTGACCACGGAGAGAGAAATCTCTGAAATTTGTTCAGAAATTGCTAAAGGTTCCTCCCCGAACGCGCCGATGAAGCAGATAACAGATGCGCTTGGAGGAGCACAACAATGTCTGAACTTTCCGGCCTGTGCCGTTCGTATTCGGGAGCCCCGGGTTCCGATACCGACACCGATGTGGCTATCAGCACCGTCCCAACCCTCGCAGAACTGCGTGCACGTCGTCGCCGCCAGCGTGGACCTTCCAAGTCAGAGGCATCGGCGCTCATCGAGGAATACCTACCACTCGTCAACCACGTCGTGTTCCAGGTGGCGGTGCATTTCCCACGGCATGTCGAACGCGAGGAACTCGCACGGGCCGGTGCACTCGGACTCGTCGAGGCCGCCCGCCGCTTTGATCCCGAACGTGGCATACCCTTCAATCGCTATGCAGCACAACGAATCCGCGGAGCGATCATCGACGCTGTCCGATCCGCTGACTGGGCGCCCCGCTCGGTGCGTGCCCTCGCTCGACAACTAGATCAGGTCGAACAGAGTCTCGCTGGGCGATATGGCCGAGTGCCGTCCCTTGGAGAGACTGCAAACGAACTCGGCATGTCACGTGAGGAACTCGACCGTCTGCGTGACCGGCTCTTCCGCTCCGTCGTGGTCGCATTCGACTCACTCAGCTCAGAACATGATGACGAGGATCTGACCGTCATCGATATCCTCGCCGATCGGGCGACTGTGGAACCATCGACCGAACTCGAAGCCCGTGAACTTCGCTCCTACATGACCGACGCTGTCGAACTGCTCCCGGAGCGTCACCGACTCGTGGTCATCGGCTACTTCATGGAGAACAAGACCTCGGCAGAGCTTGCCCGCTTCCTCGGTGTGACCGAATCACGGATCTCACAGATGCGGTCCGAGGCTCTTGTCATGCTGCGGCGTGGTATTGAGGCCCAGTATGAGGACGACTCTGACTCAGCCGGCGCGCCGGTTGGTCGCGACGTCGGCGGAGATGGGCTCATCGAACGGCGCCGTGCCCGCTATGCCGCAGGCATTTCGGCGGCCAGGGGAGTGCACGACCGCATCACGCCGACGTCGACGGATCCCGACGTCATCATCGGCTCCACCTCACTTGAAGAAGTCTCACTCAGCCTCGTCGGGATGCTCTGAGGATCTGAGTCCCTTGGCCCGGCCCTGACACGGGGCTGGGCTCTGGCGGTACTCAGTGCTGCGTTCGCGTTACTCGGGCCTCCATTGCGTCACTCGGGGTGGGGGCTGGTGCTGTGGGAGACTGTCGCCGATGACGAGCAGCGCCCACGAATACGATCATCCAGTGAGCGCAGCAAAAACGGCAGCACCGGGCGAGCCGAGCGATGCTCAATCGATGCCCCCGGTTCCGGCGGTACTCACTGAGGGGCTCTCGCTCGTACACGGAGATCGAGTGGCACTCGGAGACGTCTCGATTCGCATCGAACCCGGACAGACAGTCGCACTCATAGGGCCTAACGGAAGCGGCAAGTCGACGCTCATGAATGCCATCGCCGGGCTTCATCGGCCGCGGACGGGTCGCATCGAGGTATTTGGCCACTTACCAGGTGAAGTGCCAGTCGCATATGTGTTTCAGGCCACCCATGTGCCCGCTCATCTGCCGCTCACAGTCCGTGAAGTGGTCAGGATGGGCCGCTACCGACACTCCGGTCTGATTGGTCGGATCGGTAATGACGGCAAGGAGATCGTCTCGCGGTCCATCTCACGTCTTGGACTCGATGATCTCGTCGCCCGTCAGCTACAGGAGCTCTCCGGTGGTCAACGCCAGCGGGTCCTCGTTGCCCAGGGACTCGCCTCCCAGTCGGATCTGTTGATGCTCGATGAGCCCATGACCGGACTTGATCCAATGGCACGGGACCGCATCATTTCGATCATCAAGGAGGAGGCAGGGGCAGGCCGAACTGTCATCTTCAGCACGCATGACATGAGCGAGGCTCACCTCGCCGATCAGGTCGTGCTCCTAGCGGGTCGTCTCATCGCTGCGGGATCACCGACCCATGCTCTTGCCGATGAGAACCTGGCCCGCGCTTACAAGGCGCAACTCATAGGTGCGGGTTCGCATTCACATGGGGTGATCGACGACGCGCATCACCACGACGTACATCATCATCACGAAGAACACGGCCACCTTCACTGACACCCCAGCCGTGACACCCCAGCGGTGTCACCACAGTGACGTGACACCGCCATGATCAGTCGGCGAGCAAGTCGATCAGTCGATCGTGCGCGAGGCCATTGGATGCGATAGCCGAGTAGTAGCCGTCACTGTCCGGTTCGAGTGCGGGACCTCCACTCCGTCGGGTGATCACACCACCGGCCTCGGTGACGATGATGGCTGGGGCCATGATGTCCCATTTGGCAAGTATCGGATCGAACATCGCGTCGATCCGACCACTCGCGACGAGCGCGTAACCGTACGCGTCGCCCCAGGTCCTGAGCCTGTAACCGGATCTGGTCACCCGGTTGAACATCTCCGGGCTCCACATGTAGAACCCGGTACACGAAAGATACGACTCGCTTGGCTCTGTCGCCGAGGACACGCTCACACGACGTCCATTGAGGAAACAACCTTTGCCGCGTTCGGCATAGACGGTCTCACCGAGGGCCGGCAGGTTGATGACCCCGAGTAGTGGACCTTGGCTGTCCTCCGCGTAGAGAAGGTTGGAATAGGTCCCGACTCCGTGGGCAAAGGCCTTGGTCCCGTCGATCGGGTCGATCAGCCATCGTCGATCGGATGTGCCTACGACGGTCTCCTCCTCCTCACCCTCGATCGTGTCATCTGGGTACGCCTGCGAGATCAGTTCACGCAGATGGCGCTCAGCAGCCTTGTCCGCCTGGGTCACCGGCGAACCGTCCGACTTGGAGTCGATCTCGAGCGATGGATTATTGAACCATTCAAGTGTCAGCGCTCCGGCGCTCCGGGCCCAGGACACTGCCTGATCCAACAGGGGCGATGGACCAGCGCTTGTGGACTCCGATATCGCGTCATTCATGGCTCCAGTCTCGGTCCTGGCAACCTCAGGGACTAAATGATGACAAGATCCGTTGAGATGATCACGATGCCTGCGGAGAAGATGTGGACCTGAAGACGATTCTCGAGCTCGCCGATCATGGACCCGACACCTTCGTTGGAATCGGTCCTCACTACCCGTGGGGTGGCCTCTACGGAGGCCAGATAGTCGCTCAGGCCCTGAGCGCGGCGACAGCAACCATCGATTACCCGGACCTTCATGTCCACTCACTTCGTGCCTATTTCATACGGCGTGGAAATCATGACGAACCGGTTCGCTATGAGGTCGACAGGATTCGCAATGGTCGTTCCTTCGCCACCCGCAGGGTCATAGCGCGCCAGCCGATCGGTGCGATCCTCAACCTCGAGGCCAGCTTCCAGCGTCCCGAGGAGTCAGCCGATGTGGAGACGGTCTCTCTACCGCTCGACGTCCCACGCCCCGACGAATTGGATCAGGACAGTTGGAGCCCGGTCTTCGAACGAGCCTTCGTGCCACCGGCAGCTATACGCAGTGACCGGCGGGATGGCGCTGGTCGAGCGGCAGCATGGTTGAAGGTGTCACAGGAGCTTCCTCCCGACGGGCCCCTTCATGCTGGTGGTCTCGCCTATCTCTCCGATGACCTGCCCACTGACGCCGTCGCTCGTGCACATCCGGTGAGTCGCGAGCCGATGGAGGTGCTTCACAAGGTGCTCTTCACCGCGAGTCTGGATCACACGATCTGGTTCCATCGACCGTTCCGTGCTGATGAGTGGCAGCTACATGACTTCACCTGTCACACATTCGTCGGCGCCAGGGGACTTGCAATAGGTCACGTGTTCAGTCTGGAAGGGGTGCACCTGGCGACTGTTGCACAGGAGGTTCTGTTGCGCGACACACGCGAGCGTGCCTGACCTGCCCGGCTGTGAACCCGCACGACGTCGGATTCATGGGCTGTTCTGAGCGTCGGTCGGCGTAGCTTTCGGTGGCGTCGTGGGTGAAAAGCTTCCTGGGCCGTTACGAGTTGTGATCCTTGGGGCTCAGCAGTTGCTCTACGAGTACGGCGAAATCCGGCGCCCCGACTCGTCTGAGGCCATTGAGCACTTCATCGGAACTCAGATGGGGTCGACGCGTGTCCCTCGCTTGTTCGCTGATCGCTGCGACGACCATCTCAGGTGCCAGGTCCAATAGGTCAAGAAGAAAGTCATCAAGACTCTGGACCCCAATCCCGAAACGATTGAGTTCGTCATAGGGAAAGTCATCCACATTTGCCGTGACTATCGCATCCGCTCCGCACTTCATCGCCGCAGCGACGATATGTCGGTCGTCGGGATCCGGCAGGACCACTACGCCCTCAAGAGACTCCCAGTCGGTTACGAGTGCATCTTCGAACGCTAGGTTCATATGGTTGAAGCGACGGTCAATCTGCTCGTCCTCCATGCCGTCATGGATCTCAAGGAGGGCCCACCGGGTCTCTGCGAGGATCAGTTCAGACCAGTGGGGTCGGTAGAGCCCGCGTTCGGCTAGTCGAAGCAACGTGTCAGTGCTGACGGCAGGTACGAGCACGCACGCGTCGAGTACGACACTTAAGGACTCCATCTCAGGTGTTATGCCTGGTTGCCGCCTTACGTGCTCGCTTGGAGACTTCTCTCAACTCTTCAGCCGAGGGAACCGTCTCATATAGGCCGGCTTCGGCTGCGTCGTCGGTCATCTCAGAGAGGAGCTCGCGTCGCACCATGCGCCTTTGCTCCATGAAGTCAATTAGGTCGGTGAGCAGGATTCGTCGGTGGCGGTTAGGCCGTTCGTAGGCGAGTCGACCCTCGTCAAGGATCCGGATCAGTGTCGGTCGACTGACGCCAATGAACTCAGCAGCTTCACTGGTGGTGAGCCGCTGATTCCTGGGCAGAACCGCGATCGCCTGGCCCCGGCTCATGGCATCAGCAACGGTTAGGAGCACCTGGTATACCTCGGGAGGAATTGGCACCTCTCGACCATCTGGGTCGCGCAGCACTGCGGCGTCACTCTCGTGGAGAAGCTGGTCAAGTTGTCGCGTTGTGGTTAGGTCCCGCGGGGGCAACACCACCCCTTCAAGCTCTTCGATCGTTATGGCCATCGCTGTTCGTTCCCTGACTTGAGCCCCTGTTGGACCTCTGACGCCATTCTAGAAATCAAACGAACAAACCGCAATTATCGAATGAAACGTAGTTATCGAATAAAGCGCTCACGTGTTCAGTCTGGAAGGGGTGCACCTGGCGACTGTTGCGCAGGAGGTTCTGTTGCGCGACACACGCGAGCGCGCCTGAAAGGGTCGGCTGAGAGCCCCGACGAGCCGGGTTCAGGTGATGCCGCGGTCGACAGCCCAGCGGATCAGCTCATGTCGCCGGGTCAGATGCAACTTGGCGAGAATGTTCCGAACATGGTTCTCGACTGTTTTGGGTGAGATGAAGAGCTGCTCTGCCACCTCCCCGTAGCTGTGGCCGCGGGCGACCAGACCGAGCACCTCACGCTCACGCGATGTGAGCGCCGTTGTCCCCACCAGCGAAGTACCACCACCATCTCCCAAGGATCCGGCTCGGCCGGGGCCGCGCTCGACTCCAGAGCCGCTATCGGACACAGCGCTACCGTCGATCAGGGCAGTAGCGCCGGACCTGGCCATGCGCCTGAACTCCGAGAGCACCAGAGCCGCGAGTTGGGGAGAGAAGACCGGTTCACCGGCAGCGGCAAGGCGGAGGGCGGCTCGCAGATCCTCGGGACGAGTCGACTTGACCATATAGCCGACCGCACCGGCGGCCACGGCGTCGAGCAGATCCCGTTCGGCTTCAGAGACCGTGATGATCACTATCGCTGTGGACGTCGCCCGCTCGCGCACCACGCGGAGTCCGCCACCGTCTGGCATGTGCAGGTCGATCAGGGCGAGGTCGGGAGTATGGAGGTCGATCATCTCAATTGCCGATGATGCGTCTTCGGCCTCGCCGACCACCTCGAATCCCTCTCCAAGATCGGCTTTCAAACCAGAACGCCAGATGTGGTGATCATCTGCGACAACGACACGAATCGGGAGGCGTGGTTCCATCGGGGATCAGCCTACGGCGCCCAACGGAACCGACATTATGACCAGCGTTCCATGACCAGGGCTCGACTCGATCGAGACCCTTCCGCCAATCTCCTCCATTCGCGCCGTGATCGAGCGGTCGATACCGACGCCGCGTTCTGTGCTCTGCGGATCGAACCCGACGCCGACGTCACGAACCTCACACATCAACTCGGTTCCGTCCCAATCCACGAAAACACTCACGCGCTGTGTCCCGGAGTGCTTGGCGGCATTGGTCATCGACTCCGCAACGGCACCGGTCAAAGCGGAGACGATCCTCGGATCGACCCGCTCAGGCTCATCGACGATGACGAGGTCACATGTGATGGCGTGTCTGTGTTCGGTACTTCGAATGGCACGACGCAGCGACACACTGAGTGGAATCTGCTCCATTTCGTCACCATGGCTGGACCGGGCGTCACCAAAGGAGCCGGGCGAGTTGATGAAGTCCCGTAACTCTGCCTCCTGATCCCTGGCCAGCCCGATCAGTTCGGTGTCGCTGCTGCGTCGCTGGATGACAGCGAGAGTCTGGAGCACGCCGTCATGGAGGGTCCTCGACACCTCTTCACGCAGTTGTGCCCTTGCACGTGTGAGTTCGGCTTCGCGAAGCCGCGATGTAACCAGACCGGCCAATGCTCCGGCGACTCCGATCAGCACAACCGTTCCCAAAGCCCCCATCAGTCGACCATTGAGACCACCGTCCTCGACCAGCGCGACGCTTATGGCACCGGCTGCCCCAATTGCAAGGCCGGATATGGCACCCGCTCTTCTGCCAAGGACTATTCCGGTGACCACCGCCCCTGACAGCGGCCAGGCAGAGGCAAAGCTCTGCGGATGCGGTCCGGGGTAGATCACCGGGTCTAGCGCGATGGTTGTCGCTGCGATGACGGCATCGAGGACAACGAACGGAACGGATGTGGCAACCACGGGTCGTGAGCGCACCATCCATAACGACATGGCACTCCAGGACGCGAGCCCGAACAGCGCCCCGACGGCGAGCGCACTGTTGAGGTCTGTGGTTCCTGTGATGTCGATGACAACCACGATCGAAGCCCAGATGATCAGCGCCGCCCGGAGCACCGCAACCACTCCGAGCAGGCTGCGAGCCTGTTCGTCCATGCGATTGCCGCCGGCGTCGATCAGTGGCGAGGAATGTGGATTGCTTCGAACTGGGCTCAAGGTCAGAGCTGACTCCCTGATGTGACTACGCCTACGAGGTTGACCGACCCGGCCAATCGATCCGGCTGCACCGAGGATAAATCGGTGGCCCCGCACATCGGTGTACCGCTAATGTCCGAATCCCTCTGTCGTGGTGGATCCGGATGACCGCCGACCATCAGCGGAGGTATCCCCTGGGGGCCTGTGATTTGGCTCCCATCTGGAGAACGGGCGCAACTCTCATGGTCGTGGTCAAAGATCTGAAAAAGCGCTTCGGTGAGACCGAGGCGCTCAAAGGTGTGAGCTTCGAGGTGGAGCCGGGCACCGTGCTCGGTGTCCTCGGACCCAATGGAGCCGGCAAGACCACCACCGTCCGTATCCTGACGACATTGTTGAAACCCGATTCCGGTACGGCCGAGATCGAGGGGATCGACGTGATCGCCAATCCGGCTCAGGCACGGGCACGAATCGGGCTGACTGGTCAGTACGCCGCTGTGGATGAGCGACTCACCGGGTTTGAAAACCTTCAGTTGATCGGTCGCTTCTTCCACATGCGTAAGAGCATTGCCGAGCAACGAGCCCATGAACTGCTCGATCAGTTCCGTCTCGACCAGGCGGCCGACCGGGTGGTCAAGACCTATTCGGGTGGTATGCGTCGTCGCCTCGACATCGCCATGAGCCTCATCGCCCGCCCGTCGGTGCTGTTTCTCGACGAGCCGACCACGGGGCTCGACCCCCGAAGTCGTCAGGAGATGTGGGAGGTCATCGAGAATCTGGTTGCCAAGGGAACAACCACTCTGCTCACCACCCAGTACCTCGAAGAGGCGGAACGACTCGCGGACCGAATCGTCGTCATCGACCATGGCACTGTTATCGCAGAGGGAACAGCTGGCGAACTCAAGGCGCAGAGCGGTGGTCAGCGAGTCGAGGTGACCCTGAGTGATGCTTCGCAACTCGACAGGGTGACTCCCGCACTTTCCGAGTTCCAGATCGATGGAACCCACGAGTCCATCGACGTCGATGCTCTGACGGTGACGATCCCCGTCACCACGACCGACCGGCTCGTGCCCGCGGTAGTCCGACGACTCGACTCGGTCGGAATCGACGTGGCGGATGTGGTCGTTCGTCGACCAACGCTCGATGACGTGTTCTTTGAACTGACGGGCAAGCCGGCCGAGGCAGACGAGGACTCAGGCGACCAGCGAGGTGAACAATGAGTGCAACAGGCACCTTGGCCGGTTCCGGTCGTGAGTCGGAAAGCGCACCGTACTCGGTTCCACGCGGTCCGATCTGGTTGTTGCGAGACATCTGGGCGGAGGGGACACGTCACCTCCGTGCGACCATCCGTAACCCCGACCTCCTCGTGTTCGCCGCGCTGCAACCGATCATGTTCGTCGTGCTGTTCGTCTACGTCTTCGGTGGGGCTATCCAGATCCCCGGCTACCGCACGTACCAGCAGTTCGTTGTGCCCGGCATCTTTGCCCAGACCGTGGTGTTCGGCTCGGCATTCACGGGGATCGGTATCGCCGAGGACATGCAGAAGGGCTTCATTGATCGACTCCGTTCGCTGCCGATGTATCAGCCGGCTGTGCTCATTGGGCGCACCTGGTCCGATCTTCTGCGTAACGCGTTCACGTTCGTCATCATGATGGTCGTTGGCCTGATCGTCGGTTTCCGACTCGAGGGAGGAATCATCAACTCGCTGCTGGCGACCCTTCTCCTGCTGGCCTTCGCGTTTGCCTTCAGTTGGATCCAGGCATGGATCGGACTGTCGGTGAAGTCGGTCGAGGCAGCCAACTCGGCCGGGTTCATATGGATGTTCCCGATGACATTCGTGTCCTCAGCGTTCGTCTCCACTGAGTCCATGCCCAGATGGTTGGCAAAGGCCGCAGAGGTGAATCCTTTCACGATCGTCACCAACGCTGTACGTGCTCTCTACAACGGTCATCCTGTCGGCAACGACGTGTGGTGGTCGATCCTGTGGGCGCTCGGCCTCACCGCAGTGTTCTCGGCTCTGTCATTCCGCAAGTTCCAGAACACCTCGAAATAGCGGAGTCCGCAGTCCGAGGAAGACGAATATGTGTTTCCGCTGTAAGGCGACTCGGCGTCGACCTCGATCGGCGTTAGGTGAGTCCTCGGATGACCGCGTCCGCAAACCGATCTGGTGACTCGATCATCGGATAGTGACCCACGCCGTCGAGGATCTCGACGCTGAGGTGACCCTGACCCCGGAGTCTTGTTCGTTCCGCGAGCCTGCCGGCCATGTCCCCGACTGCCACGGGGTCCAAGTCGCCCCAAACGATGTGCAACGGAGACGGGTGCGTCTCGATCGCGCCGGTGAAACGCGCCTCCTCGGCCTGACGATCTTCCAGATAGCGGATCAGTCTCGCCATGAGGGACAGTCCACCGTTGTTCTGGCCGAGCAGACCATGAGCGAGCGAGTCGATGTGATCGACGTCGGAGGCCTCGGCGAAGGTCCCGGTGACACCGCCAACGAAATTATCGACCGGGATCTCGCCGGTCGCCTCATCGGGAAGACTCATGAGCAGTTGCTGCCCGATGGTCAACTGCGCCATCTCCAGATAGATCGACCCGTTGGTCAGCACCCGTCGTCCAACCGTCGAAACGTCTCCACGTTCGAGATGTCGGGCGAGCAACTCACCACCGACGCTGTCACCCATGTCATGTGTCAACAGGTCGAAACAACTCAGGCCGAGTTCACCGATGACCGCCTCGGTGGTATCGGCGTGCAGGTGTATCCCGTAGCGACGGTCCGGTTTGTCCGACAGACCGAAGCCGATCTGATCGAAGAGGATCACGCGACGTGATTCGCTCAGGCGGTCGATGACCCCACGGAAGTCGAAACTCGATGTCGGGAATCCGTGGATGACCAGCAGCGGTGGAGCCTCCGGGTCGGACCCAATTGCTGACGGTACACCGGTGTCTATGAGGAACACGTCACCGTCGGGTGTCGAGAGGAACCCACCACGATCACGCCACTCGTCGACCAACTCCCGAGCGGCGCTCTCGTCGTTCTCGATCCCCATTGGAGTGACGCTAGTCCCCGAATGCTGGTAACCATTGTTCAATGACCTCACCTGAGATCAACGCATACGAATCACATAAGCAGCCATCCGAGGAGATCTGGAGCAGTTCACCCGGATGGTTCCGACGGGCACTTGAGATACCGATGGGTCATGGAACCGTCGATGTCGATGGCGCATCGATCCATTTCCTCACATGGGGCGAGGTGGGACGGCCAGGTCTGGTCTTCGTCCATGGTGGTGGCGCAAACGCGTACTGGTGGGCACACATAGCGGCGCAGTTCGCGGATGACTTCCGGGTGTTGGCTGTCGACATGTCCGGACACGGTGACAGCGGACATCGACAGAAGTACTCCCTTGTTCAGTGGACACAAGAGGTCATGGCCGCCGCCGCAGCAGGGGGGATCGAGGGTCCGCCGGTGGTGATAGGCCACAGCATGGGGGGATTCGTTGCGATAGTGACAGCGGCTCTTCACTCGCCTGACCTGGCCGGAGTGATCGTCTGCGATTCCCCCGTCACCGAACCCGACCCCGAGGTCTCGGGCTTCCACATAGGCGACGCGTTCGGTCGTCCTCGGGTCTATGAGTCGCTCGATGTCGTCGCAGGACGGTTCCGCACGGTGCCAATGCAGGAGCACTATCTGGACTTCGTCATGGACCATGTCGCCCGAAACTCGGCCAAGGAATACGAGGGAGGCTGGGCCTGGAAATTCGACCGCAACATCTTCGGACAGTTCGCCGGCTCGGTGCGCGGCGTCGCACTGCCGTATCTTTCGGATGTCACTTGCCGTCTTGCGTTGTTGCGGTCCGAGAACGGTCTTGTCACCAAGGACATCGGCGAGTCGATGTTCGAGAAACTCGGTCGGGTGACACCGGTGATCGAAATCCCCGAGGCCGGTCACCACGCGATGCTCGATGAACCGCTCATTCTCCTGACCGCCATCCGATCATTGATTGCGGACTGGCAGCACTCTGAGCCTCACCGCCGTTCATGACAGGGTGCCGCATGACAGGGTGCCGCATGACAGCGTGCTTCATGACACGGCGCATCTGAGAGGGCGTTCGCGAGATGAGTCGCCTCCTCGTTGTCCACCACACCCCATCGCCGCGAGTCGACGAACTGGTCACTGCGATGATCGAAGGTGCGTGTGATCCGTCGATCGAAGGCGTCGAGGTCCTGACACGGGCCGCGCTCGTGGCGACGGCGACCGACGTCATCTCGGCCGATGGTTATCTGCTTGCCACACCTGCGAATCTCGGATACATGTCGGGTGCACTCAAGCATTTCTTCGACACGATCTACTACCCATGCCTGCGCGAGACGACCGGTCGACCCTATGGGTTGATGGTGCATGGCAATAATGATGTCGATGGAGCGGTCAATGCCGTAAAGCGGATCGTCACCGGCTTGGACTGGCGTGAGGTCCACCTGCCGGTCCGTTGCACCGGTGAGTCTCCCGCTGCCGAGACGGAAGCCTGTTGGGAACTGGGCGCGACTCTCGCCGCAACCCTCGCCGTCTAAGCATCCCGGCCGCCCAGCCCTCGCATGGCGATCGCCTAGCAATTGCCCTGGGCCTTCGCGGCCGTCATCGCTCTAGTTGGTTGCTGTAATCGCGAGACGGTCGCGATTACAGCAACCAACCAGCGGCTGATCTGTCTAGAACTCTGCTCCGTCGACCAGGGCGGACGCGTCGAGCGTGGTGATGTCGGGGAAACCGGTGAGAGCGAGGGCCACATGAAGGTCGGCGCGGATGATGTCGAGGATGTGAGCGACCCCCGCCTTGCCACGGCCTGCCACCGCATAGGCCCAGGCTCGGCCGATGAGACACGCGTCCGCACCGAGCGCCATTGCCTTGACGATGTCGAGACCGCTTCGAATACCGCCGTCGAAGAGCACGTCGATCCGACCATCGACCGCCTCGGCGACCGCGGGGAGGGCTTTGATCGTTGATGGAGTTGCGTCGAGTTGGCGACCGCCGTGGTTGGACACGACGATGCCCTCCACGCCGGCATCGACGGCCCGCCGAGCGTCCTCGGCGTCGAGCACACCCTTGATGACGAGCTTGCCATCCCAGTGCTCGCGCACCCATGCCAGATCATCCCATGTGACGCTCGCGTCGAACTGACTGTCCACCCATTTCTTGAACGCACGAACGGTGCGCGCACCCGGAACGACGTCCTCAAGATTGCCGAAGGTGTGGGGTTTGCCGCCGATCGCCACATCACGGATCCAAAGCGGGTGCGATGCCATATCGACTGCCTGGCGGAGCTTCTTGGCCGGGGACATCTTGCCGATCATGCCGTTGCGATCGTCTCGGTAACGGGCACCCACAACAGGTAGATCGACTGTCAGCACCAGCACGGGGCAGCCGAGTGACTTCGCCTTGGCCATCAGACCCTCGGCGAAGGTGCGGTCCCTCATCACATAGAGCTGATACCAGATAGGCGCAGAGGTGTTTCGCGTGACCTCCTCCATGCCGCATATCGAAACGGTCGATTCACAGAACGGCACTCCAGCGGCCTCAGCGGCCTGAGCAGCCTGGACCTCGGCTCGTTGCGCGAACATTCCACCCAGACCAACGGGGCCCAGGATCACCGGCATCGACAGGTTCTGACCGAGAACCGTGACCGAGGTGTTGATGTCGGAGACGTCGCGCATCACCCGCTGACGGAGTGCGATGTCGGCGAGGTCACCAACGTTGTTGCGCATGGTCGCCTCGTCATACGCGCCGCCGTCGATGTAGTCGAAGAGTTGGCGGGGGATCCGTCGACGGGCCAGTTCGCGGTAGTCGGAGATTGAACCGGGAGCGAGGCCGAGTGGCCGATCTGGGATTAGAGGCATGCAACGGATCGTATGTTGTGGTCAGCGCAGCCGCGCACCGAAATCTCTACTCTGTGGCGGGTTCAGAGTGGCGAGCGGACTGGACTCTGTGGCGGATGAGAGTGGGTTACTCGTCAGGGTGACTGCTGACGCAGCGGAATCCGATGTGATTGGTCGCCGAGTCCTCGGCCTGTGGGGAGCGTGCGGCGGGTCGGTATCGCAGGCAGTACTCCGGGGCGCACAGGTGGGACCCACCCTTGATGACACGTCGAGGGACAGTTGATCCGGGCTCGGCGCTGGCCGCGGCTAGATCCTCCAGGCCGGGAGCGCAACAGGAGTTACCCGGCGACTGCCCGGTCGTGTTGTGTCGGTCCGAAAAGTAGCTGGTTGTCCACTCCCAGACGTTTCCGATCATGTCGTAGAGGCCGAACGCGTTGGGTGGAAATGTTCCGACGGGCGAGGTGTGCTCCCAGCCATCGGCAGCAGTGTTGTCGTAGGGGAACGACCCACGCCAGGTGTTGGCCATGAAATGACCATCGGGATCGCGAACCTCGCCCCAGGGGTAGGTCGTGGTAGCGCCGGCCAGCGCGGCGAACTCATACTCGGCCTCGCTTGGCAGGCGTTTGCCCGCCCAGCGCGCATACTCGCACGCGTCCAGGTACGACACCTGAACAACAGGGTGATCCTCAAGGCCCTCGATGGTGGACTCGACACCAAAGGGGTGTCTCCAAGAGGCGCCCGGAACCCAGCGCCACCACTGCCTCCAGTCGGAGAGGTTGACGGGGCCAGTGGTGGGAGTGAAGACGATCGACCCCGGCGCGCGGAGATCGTCGCTCAGTCCGGGGTACCCATCGACGGGCCGCTCCGCGGTGGTGAGGTATCCCGTATCCGCGACGAACGCGCTGAACTGCTCGTTGGTGACCGGAGTGCGCTCGATCCGGAATGGCGCGACGGTTACCTCATGAACCGGACGCTCCTCGGGGTAGAACTCGGCCGACCCCATCATGAAGCTGCTACCGGGAACGTCGCACATCTTGTCCATCGCACCGAAATATAGGTCCGGATCTCGGGTCGATCGGGTACGGAACCGCCTAGCAGGTGCATGCCGGGACCGCACGGGAGACTGTTCGTAGAACCAGGCGGTATGGAGTCGCGGCCGCCTTGTTGATAGAGTTGCTCCGCTATCGGCGCCCGTAGCTCAATTGGATAGAGCATCTGACTACGGATCAGAAGGTTCGGGGTTCGAATCCCTGCGGGCGCGCTGGTCACAAATGTGGATTGAGGCGGTTCTCGTTACCGAGGCCGCCTCTTTCGCGTCCGGCGCGCGGGTTTGAAGGCGCCGATGCCGGCTATGGGGAAGTCGTTCGGAGGGGATCTCGCATTGGTCGAGAAGCCGGGCGACGAACGGCTCCGGCCCCGCACAGCATGAGCAACCTTTGGCCGCCAACTCGCGCTCCGCCTTCTTCGGTTCAACCCGCACCGCGCTCGACAGCACACTCGACTGTGCCATATCGGCACCTCCTTTTCTGTAACAACGGGAACCCGGTTAATGCATGGTCGCTACCGAGTTGGCAATCAATCACGCATCAGATCCGAGGCGGTCGAGCAGCTCTGTCAGCAGCTTTTCGACGGCGACCCCGCGAACTGGCTAAACCGCGGCATCCCTCCAGAGCCTCGATGGCCGAACCCAACACACCGCGAGTCGCAGCGAGCAAGAATCGAGCTATGGCCAGATCCAGTCGAGACGGTCGAGGTCGTTCTCGCCCGCTTCGATCAACTCGATGACCTGATCTTCGGAAATCGGTCTGCCCGCCCAGGCATCGACTCCGACGTTGATCATCCGGCCGCGCTGGCGCCATTTCTCGTGAACGTGACCGTGAAGGAGCCATCGGCCATCGTCGATCGGGCGTCTCTCGACGTAGCGGTCACGGTCGCGTGAGTCGCCTTTGTAGGGAAAGTGGCAGAGGGTCACCTTGGTACCGTCTGTGAGTTCCAGGTCGACCTGACCGTGGTGCAATTCGCTGAACCCGCCGTCGGTCAGGTAACGCTCGCTCCAGTCATCACGACGCGTGAGGTCGCTGAACGGGCGGTCGTGGTTACCGAGCACGAGGTGTTTGTCTCCGACGAGTCGGCCAGCATGAGGTAGCGACTCCTCGATGCGGCCCATGGCCAGGTCACCGAGCACCCATACCTCGTCATCGGGAGCGACAAGGGTGTTCCAGAGGGTCACGAGGGCGGCGTTCATCAACCCAACATCGTGGAAGGGTCGACCTGCATAGGCGATCACATTGGCGTGGCCGAAGTGAGGATCGGATGTGAACCAGCGCATCCCGACAGAATTGCATGTCCGCGCGTCAGCGACACACGCGAGCCGCCCGCAGTGGTCAGTCGATCCAGATCCCCGCCATCGAGTGTCCATTGACAAGCGACGGTGAGGGTTTATCGCCGCCGGGCAGTGCGGGGCCGAGCAGTCCGTGCACATCCGATGAGGTGGCTACATTGGCGAGAGTCCAGTTGAGCCAGGCGCTGTATCCCTCTGACGCGAACCGCTTGTTGACATCGCCGTAGATCTGTTGCCGCTTCTTCTCATCGTCGGTCGAGCGGCCCTCGTCGAGGAGCCTGTTGATCTCCGGATCGTTGAACTTTGAGAGGTTGACAGGCGAACCTCCGTACCACCAGACACGGTTGTCATCCGGGTCGCCTCCCGGATAGTTGGCGAAGGCCATCGCCTGGTACTTGCCCGAAACGGCGGTTGAGACCATGGCAGCGACCTCCATCGACTGGAGTTGCATGTCGATTCCCGCCTTCTTGAGCATCTCCTGGATGAGTGCCATGGCGGAGTTGGTCAACTGCTCGGCTGGCAACATCAACGAGAACTTGAGCTTCTCGCCCGTTGAGGCCTCATACTCGGCGGCATACTTCTTTGCCTTATCCAGGTTGAACTTCGGGTATCCATTGTCCTTGAGGTATCCGATACTCCCCGGAGGGAATGGACCATTTGCGATCTTGATCATCCCCAGGTTCACGGTCTGGTTGAAGGTCTCCATGTCGATCGCGCTGATCACCGCCAAGCGGGCATCCTTGTTGTCGAACGGAGCCGCCGCGTTGTTGAACTGGAGGAATGACACGGTAGTGAAGGCATCCGATGGATTGTTCCTGACCTTGCCCTCGTCCTCGGCGGGCTTGAGGGCCTCCATCATCTGAGGCGTGCCAGCACCGATCATGTTCACCTCGCCAGAGAGCAGCGCATTGGTCCGTGCTGAGGACTCGGTCATGGGGCGGAACTCGATCGAGTCCAGGTATGGAAGCTTCTTCCCCTTGGCGTCTGCCATCCAGTAGTCGGGGTTCTTCTTGAGCTCCAGTTTCTCGTTCTGCTTCCACTCGACGAGCGAGAACGGGCCCGTGCCGATCAGCTTCGTGGCACAACTCGTCGGGTCGTCGAGTTGTGCCTGGGCCATGATTCCGACTCGACCGGTGGACCACAGCGCCTGAGGCAGCGACGACCAGGGCGACTTCGTGGTCACTTTGAGGGCGAGTGGTCCGGTCACCGCCACGTCTGCGATGTTGTCGTAGACGAAGCGGAACAGTAGCGACTCCCTCGCCGGATACGCCCCTCGGTAGGCATCGATGTTGTTCTTCACGACGGTCGAATCAAGGGCCGTGCCGTCGTGGAACTTCACACCGTCGCGCAGTTGGATGTCCCACTCGGTGAAGTCTTCATTGGGTGTCAGCGACTTCGCCAGAAATGGGACGAGTCTGCCGTTCTCATCAGGAATGGTCAGAGTGTCATAGATCGCACGGGCCTCGAGGATTCCCGGAGGCGCGAGTTGCGCGGATGGCAGACACCAACCATCCGCGTTCTCGGCCGAGATGCCGTAGATGGCAGCGCCGCCGTAGACGGGCTCAGTCGACTCACCGGCCTTGTCGCCCTTGTTGTCGTCTTCGGACCCTTCCTTGGTGCCTCCGCATCCGCTGATGGCGACGGCAACCGCCAGAAGCGATGTGCACATGAGTATGCGCGGACGGATCCTTGTATGTACCGAAGCCATGTCCCCCCTTGGCTGTTGGAAGTTGTGGATCCGGGCCGCCACGGATTACTCGAACTGGACGCTACTGAGAGTGACACCCTCAACACTTGACGTCCCGGTTCGTGTGGACCCTAGTACTGATTCCCCTGCGAAGGTTGGAAATTCGAAACTTGGAAGCCACAAGTTTCTGACTGTCGAGGGGAATCAGTACCAGAGGAGATCAAGGGGTCGGGATTGTGGCCGCAGGCGGCTGGTTACCGGGCAACATGGGTCCCGCAGGTCGGTCAGCTCACCAGCGTCAGGTTCGGCCTGTAGCGAACCTGGTCGGCCCATTCCAGAAGATTCAGACCGGCTTCAAGTGACCGTGCACGGGTGTCGAAGACATCGCTGACCTCTGACTCGGGCAGACGTTCGACCATGATCGAGAGCCCGTCGCAGTCGCTCACATGTGGCAGGAGTGACCGTGCAGCGGCCTCACCCTCGACGGCCTCGGCATCACCAATGGGGGCGGAGACAAGTTCGACGAGTCGACGGGCACTGGCGATAGCGCCGTCGTGATCGTTGATGAGGGCGTCGACATAGTCGGCCCCGAAGATCTTGACCAGATTCGGGTACAGGGTCTCCTCCTCGTAGCGGAAATGTGGTCCGGTCAGTGTGGCGATCTGTCCGACGAGGGATCCAGCGGTCTCCTGGTCGTGTGCTCTGAACGCATCTATGAGGTCGAAGATCGCATCCCGAACTGCTCGATGTTCGGTGCGGAAGGTCTCCGAGAACTGGTCTGCCAACATTGGTGTCCTGGCCTTTCAACTGGTTGGTGGGGGTTCTTGGTTGGAGTGGCGGAGGGTCGTTGGCCGCTCGCTCGGAGTATCCGATCGGTGTGCCCGATCCCATCGCCGGGGGTAATTCCCGACAATTCTGATCAGGATTTCTGGCATTTGTACAGAGACGTTTGTCACGGCAAGGTTCTGACCCGTACTCTGCGCGCGTCAACGCGCGTGTATCCGCGAATCCGTCACACACCCCGATTACGTTCGGAGAGATGGGACGCACACCTGTATCGAGTGAACCGCGGGTCGCCACCGCCGTTCGACTTCCCCAGTCGCTACACGTTCGGCTCCACGCCGTCGCCGACCAAAGAGACGTCTCCGCCAATCGAATCGTCACAAAGGCCATCGCCGAGTATCTCGATCGTCTCGAGCGCTTCGACCCGCTCGCCGACGGAGGTGAATCGTGAGCCCGGATGCATCAACGTCTGCCAGGCGACGGCGCAATGGCCGCACGTCCACTGCAAATTTCGGATCGGGCAAGCGGGAGTCACACGATGCGAGCGCGTTCTATGACCGTTTCGTCCCACCCGAGATCTCAGATGATGATCACATCGGCGCGTCCGGGGAGTTGGATGTCATCCACCATGGCGACTCCCGGGACATGAGTCTTGTCCCCTCCAACTCTGTTGCCCTGGTCGTCACCTCGCCGCCGTACTTCGCCGGCAAGGCCTATGAGGAGGAACTCGGCGTCGGTGGAGTTCCGAGTGACTACTTCGAGTACCTGGATCTGCTCCGGGACGTCTTCGCCGAGTGCAAACGCGTGCTCGAACCGGGCGGCCGTATCGCTGTCAACGTAGCGAACCTGGGTCGACGTCCATACCGGTCGCTGTCAGCCGATGTTACGGTCATCCTCCAGGATCTCGGGTTGCTGATGCGAGGTGAGGTCATATGGTCCAAGGGCAAGGCGGCCGGTGGATCGTGTGCATGGGGGACCTTCCAGAGTCCGGCCAACCCCGTCCTTCGAGATGTCACCGAACGGATCGTCATCGCCAGCAAGGGCCGATTCGACCGCGCCCTCACGCCCCGTGACAGGTTTCGCGGTGAGCTGCCGTCCACAGCCACGATCTCGCGGGAGGAGTTCATGGAGGCCACCACCGACCTGTGGGAGATCCCGCCCGAGAGCGCAACCCGCATCGGCCATCCAGCCCCCTTCCCGGTGGCGCTGCCCAAGCGCCTGACAGATCTCTACACCTACGAGGGCGACACGGTGCTCGACCCGTTCATGGGGTCCGGTTCGACTGCCGTGGCGGCGCTTCAGACCGGCCGGCACTACATCGGCTACGACATGGACCAGTCCTACATAGACATCGCCGAGCAGCGGGTATCGGATGAACGCAACCGTCTGGCGAGCGGTGATCTGGGCATGGAGGAGGTGCGTGTCAGCGTGCCGGTGTCGGTTGAGAGCACCGTCGAGCGCGCTGTTGGGGGCTCCACCGACTTGAGCTCCACCGACAATCGCTCTGACAGTGGCTCTGACGTTTATGGTTTGGCTGACGCGCTCACCGTCTCTCGTCGAGAGGGGAGACAGATCAAGGACTACGCCGAAACCCTGCTCTCCGAATGCGGTTTCATCGACATAAGACGTTCGTTCAAACCCCGTGGACTCGGTGTCGAGATGAGCTTCATCGCGTCGGACTCAGGTGGTGAGGACTGGGTATTCGAGGTCGCAGGGTCCTTCACGTCCACCACTTCAGGGCTCCGTAGAAGCGATGTCCTGTGGAGGTCACTCGCCAAGGCCGCGGTCCTGCACCAGGCCTTCGCTCCAACGGCGCTCGCGGTGGGAAGTCGGGTGGTCGGCACTCATCCGTTGATCGTGTTGACCACCGATGTGCCCCCGCGGGGTACCGCGGGGTACAGGTCGCTCATGGGGCTCGTAGGCCCGGGTCGTCCGATATTCGACGTTGTAACAATCCTTGATCCGAGCGACATCGAACGCTTGCGAGGCATAGCGACAGCGGGCGCACCGACCCTCGCAGACGAGACCGCAGGGGGGTGAGACACTGATGCCGGGTCTGTTGACCGAGATAACCGAGGTCGCGACAGCACTCGGAGCATCGGGTGCACCAGATCTGGACACAGCGTTGGAGCGTCCGCCATCTGGCCTGGTCAACGTCGCTGGATCTGTGATCGAGGCGCTGCGCCAGGCCCACCTAGACACGGCGTTCCAAAAGGACTTCGCCGGCGCCTGGGAGAACGGCCGAGCGTTCTTCGAGTCCGACGACGGACTTCGTGGACGCGTCCCACTCACCATCGAATGGAAGGGACCACACCGAGCTCCCGGCTATGACAACCTTCCGGTGGACCTGCGCATCGACCATGTCTACCTGGTCAGTTGCAAGTACCAGTCCCGTATTCTTGCAAACAGTTCCCCTGCAAATCTCTTTCACCGTCGCCTTGTGGAACGAACGGTCGAATCGGTGGGCTCGTCCTGGTATGAGACTGTCGTACCCGACCACTACAGCGCCTTCTACTCGGCTGTGCGCAATGAACTAGGTGAAACCCAACTACCGGAGGAGCCTCGCGAACTGACCGACGCTCACAAACATGTGATTCGAGAGTCATGCAGTAGGGCCTGGCCCGAAGCACTCCGAGAACCATGGAATGAGCTGTCATTTGCAATCGCAAAGGAATCCGCTCGTCGTTGGAATCTGAACATTGACACTCCCGCTCGCCGGGAGGAGATGCTCTGGCGGCTGCTGCGCCTGGGGCCAGCACCGTATTTCGTGTTGGGGGCCTCGGCGAATGAACCGATGCGGTTGCGGATCGGCACACCGTGGGACTGGAAACAGCATTTCACGCTGGAGGACTTCACCGTCGAGGCGATCCCCGGCGGGCAGCCGATCGTTGCGTGGTCTTCGTTGGTCTCACAGCGCTCCGATGGTCGACTTCGTAAGGTCGAGGGCCATGTCGAGGTGCGCTGGGCACACGGCCGATTCTCGACCGTCGAGGCCAAGGTCTACCTCGACACACCCCACGCGTTCGTTCCGGGATACTTCGCTATCGACCCCAAGGACCAGGTCGAGCCGCCTCCGGTCATCGACGACGACGAGCCCTATGGGCAACTCGCCCTGTGGTCCTTCCTCGACGGTGACGACGAGACCGACCCAGGGTCACAGCCCTATTGAGGCGCGTCGTAAGGTTGGACCGGACTCTCCGGTGACGACAGGTCCGCAATCTGAGCGGCGAGCATCGGCGGGAGATCCATCACGGGGCCAGCGGTGCGGGTGAGGGTCGAGTACCGGCGCTCGGCGAAGGTCCACCTGTCCCCGTCGTGTTCGTAGCGGTCCTGGTAGAGACCGTAGGCGGCTGACCAATCCAGGCCGGGTAGCTCACGGCGGATCTCACACATCCAGACCCGGCCCGTGGCTGCCGACGGATCTGATCCGTCCCCAAGATCGACGTGTGTGGCGAGAGCGGTGAACACGTAGAAGCCGAACCGGGCCATCGCCGATTTGTGGAACTCGGCGATCGCGTGGGGGCCGGTCAGTTCAACCGGTTCCCGGTCGGCGACATCGAAGTGAATTACCGAACTCGGCGAGAGGAACCGGTCGAACTCGTCGAAGACCCGGCGGTTGACCGCGTCGGCGTAAGTCCTGTTGAGTTGGTCGATCCCATGGTGGGCCAACAGACGTGTTACAGAGTCAGGATTCGCCACAGTCGGAGTCTGCCATCCCGGTATTGCCGCTGGAACTCGCCCGCTCTGAGATCCAGAGTGTCACGCATGATCGTCGACGATGATGAATCCGCCGGAGTACGGTTTGTCGTCAAAGCGCACGCGGTGCGCACCGACTGTGGTGTTGCACACCTGGGCGGTTCCTCCGGGTTCGAGCGCACCGACGATCGCCTCCGCCCTGTACGTGCGATCATCCGCGTTGGTCAGCGTGCCGCATTCCGAAGGGTTGAAGCGCAGCCACTGAGCTTGGAACTCGCCGTCCTTGACGACGGTCTCGGGCCGACTTGGAATCGAACCTGTCGGACGCAGCCAGCCGAGCAGGGCGACGACCAACACCGCTAGGACCGTCCATGGCGGCACAGGAAGCGGTCGCCTCGGCTCCCAGGTCACAGCCTTTTGAACTACCAGGCCGAGAGGTATCCCGTACGCGACGTGTGCGGCATAGGCAATTGCGATCAGGTCCCATTTACCGCGTATCGCATAGGAGTCCGCGAACGGTGTGAGGATGGTGGCGGTCTCCAGCACAAGACCCCACAGGACCGCCCATGGCCACTTCCGACCCAGAGCGATGATCGCGTAGAAGATCCCAAATCCGATTCCGTTGGTGAAGTGGTAGCTCCATCCGGCAAAACCGGTGGTCTGCGAGGAAGCGGAGGCGTTGAGCATGAGCACGCCGTATGAATCGATCGGAGCGAAGAGTCGCATTCCACCGAGGATGAAGGGGATACGGAACACGTCATAGCCGATCGTGCCGAGCAGTCCGCCTATCGCTCCGGCGACAATGGCCCGCCGAAGGTACGGGTCGTGGTCGGGTTGCTTGGCGAGCCAGATGGCCACGCTTGCGACAACAACGAGCGCGGGTAGCCCGACGAACAGGAACCACATGTGAAACGCGCCCAGGTCGAGCACCCAGGCCAGAAGCGCGCTGACGTTCAACAACGCGCAGACTGCCACAACAGTTCGGATCACCTGGGTCTTCGCAGATGTACTTTCCACAACCTCAACTTCCATGGACGCGCAAAGTATCAGGCTGAGATTTCACATGGCGGCAAAAATCGAAATCGGCCGTCAATTGTCAATCATCTGGGTCCTGAGCGAAGTTAAGGTTTCGACGTTCGGGTCATGGTTGTTGGCGGGTCGTTGTCTCGCCGGGAGTCCTCACTCGACGTGTAACGAAGCGCCAATGGAAAGGGAAGACCATGGCCGAATCGCAGCTACCCCCACTGGGTGCACCCGAGCCACTGGTGATTCCAGAGGATCCGCCAGCGATCAGTCTCGGGGGCTACAAACAACTCTTGAGCACTCGGGTGAGCGCGTTCCTCAAGGACATGACCGCGAATCTCCCCAAGATGCTCCTCGCCGGAGCGATCGGAGCGGGTGTCGGATACCTCACCAACGTCTATGTGATGGCGTATCGAAAGGACGGCTACCAGGTTCCGCCCGGCGGGATTGCGAGTGGCCAGGGAAACCTCGTTCGGGGCACATCGTTCTGGTTCGTTGCCTCGATGGTCATCTCGGCGATCATCACTCACTTCGTGATGGTCGGCCCGGAACGGTTCTCCTCTGACGTACGGGAGTTCCCCGGGAGGATCCGAAAGCTGATCACGGGCGACGGCGAGGCGGCCCTGGCGCACGCGCTCTTCGGATTCGGTGGAGCCACGTTGATCACATGGGTCCTTGGACCCTCGCTGAGCGGAGCGGTGGCGGTCGGGTTGGTCCTTTCAATGGCCACCCTCGTCCGTCCTGTGATCACGGGCGGACTCATGGTCGCTTGGCGGTGGATACTCGGCAAGGTCGCACCGCAGAACCCGGCGAAGACACGCATGGAGTCGGTGGCGGTGTCGACTCTCGGAGCAGCCGGCGCAATGGCGCTTGCAGTGGTGGTGCACAGCAACGGACTGAGGTTCATCTTCGGGTTCGCGGCGATCGTCGGAGCGCTTGTTCTGACGGGGCGCATCAACGTGAAGACAAGTGCATTCCTGATCTTCGTAGCGGCCGTGGCTGCTGTGGAGTTCTTCGACATCGCTCCGGTACTCGCTGACGACGGAGGCTGGCGCGAATGTGGTTCGTCGCTTCGCAACTGGCTCACATGTACAGGAAGTGAGCGTGTGCTGTGGCTCTCCGCCTTCGGAGGTGGTGCCTCGGGTGTAGGTGCTGCGATCGGGAGTTCGCTGCCAAAGGACAGGGGCTACCCGTCGGACAAGCCTTGGTCTGAACTGACCGACGACGAGCGTGACGCGTTCATCGACGACTACGTGCAACGCTTCATAGCGACAAGGAATCCACCCCCGACGGCTGAGCAGATCGCTCGCTTCCGGAGCGGACTGGAGGCGCGCGACCCATCATGGTTCGACAACCAGCTTTCCTTCCTCAAGGACTTCGGAGACTCCTATTGGGATGATCTCTCATCGGGCAAGCAGGCCGAGGGGATGGCCGAGTTCTTCGTCGAAGGGTGGAATGGCTTCAAGGGAGCTGCATCGTCGACATGGAACGAGGTGACACAACTCGACGACACCCTCAGGGAGTTTCCCGGCGTGTTCTGGGACGACCTCTCTTCGGGTGCACAGGCCGAACGGCTCAAGTCGATGACCGACAGTGTCAAGTACGCAGGTGAGTTCTACGCCAGCGAGGAGAACCGGCGTGCTCTGGTCGACAAATACGGGCCAGAAGCTGTAGATGCAGCGTTCCGCAAGCTGCACGAAATCGACCAGGCGATGACCAACGCAGATCCGACCGCAATTCGCGCCAAGATTGGCGAACTCACCGGAATGGCAGAGTTCGAAATTCTCCTCGGTGGCATGGGTGATAAGGGCTCATCGGAGGCTCTCAAGGCCATCAAGGAATTGAAGGCCTCGGGCAAGATGAGCGACTACCTAGAGGCCATGGGTGCTGGCAAAGCATCGCGATGGGTCGATGAAATGGGCTGGGGTAAGAAGACGAAGATTGAGGTCGAGACT
>CAUJEC010000047.1 GCA_963169245.1 Actinomycetota bacterium | reverse complement strand
TCCACCACGGAGAAGGAACTCGAGGAGCACCGCGAGCGCATCCAACGCTCCGAGATCTCCGATGCCGAGACCCGGCTGCGGCTCGAGACCGCCACCGAGTCACTTCGCAGCGAGCTCGATTCCGAGCCCGACGTCGCGATCGCAGCTGAGTGTCCCGAGCTCCCCGACGGGATGTCGCCCCAGGCCCGGCTCCGCGAGCTGGAGCGCGAGGTGCGCCTCATGGGCCCGATCAACCCGCTGGCACTCCAGGAGTTCGAGGCGCTGCAGGAGCGCCACCAGTTCCTCGAAGCCCAGCTCGAGGACATCCGGGCGACGCGCAAGGAGCTGTCGAAGGTCATCAGGGCCGTCGACGAGGAGATCGTCAACGTCTTCGCGGCGGCCTACGCCGACGTCTCGCAGAACTTCCAGGCGCTGTTCGACATGCTGGTCCCGGGCGGCCAGGGCGGTCTCACGCTCACCGATCCGTCGAACCTCCTCGAGACCGGCATCGAGATCGAGGCACGCCCATCGGGTAAGAACGTGCGCAAGCTCTCGCTGCTCTCCGGTGGGGAGCGATCCCTCACAGCGCTCGCATATCTGTTCGCGGTATTCCGGTCGCGGCCATCACCGTTCTATGTGATGGACGAGGTCGAGGCCGCGCTCGATGACGTCAACCTCCATCGCTTCCTCGGTCTCATCGCCGAGTTCCGCCAAACTGCCCAGTTGATCATCGTCAGTCACCAGAAGCGCACAATGGAGGCAGCCGACGTGCTCTATGGCGTCACCATGGAACCCGGTGGCAGTTCCAAGGTCGTCTCGGAGAAGGCATCCTCGGTCTTCTGAACGCCGGTCAGTTCGACTCAGCCGAATAGGCCAAGAGAGTTGGCGGTACGCGCAGTTGGTGCCGCGCCAAAGACATGGCTCAGAACTTCGGATTGGAGCACGCGCAGGTCGTTGACCGCTTTGAGATCGCCCTGGTCCAGATCTACGAGCCCGGGCCAGGAGCCCTTCATACCGCCAGCCACTCCGTCCCCAAGCACCAATGCCAGCCCACCACGTCCATGGTCGGTTCCTCCAGAAGCGTTCTCTCTGACACGGCGGCCGAACTCCGTCATGACAGTGATGACCAGACCATTGCCCTCATGCGCGTGTTGGTCCATGAGCATCTTCAGGCCAGCGTCGAGCCCGGCCAACAGGTCTGCGAACCGCCCCTCGGTGGAACCCTGATCCTTGTGGGTGTCCCACCCGCCAATGTCGATCTGGATGACTTCAGTGCCGAGAGTGGATTCAAGGATTCCGCTCGCTGCTGAGAACAACTGGCTGTCCCCACTGTCGCTTGCCGGTTCATTCCGTGCGGCACTTGGATCTGGAGCAACTGCGTCGGTGGCAGACCTATCGGCAACCCCCGACTTCAGCGATGAGATTGTGCTGAGAACATTTGCAGCAGCGTCGACACCCAGGGAGGCCGATGTCGGTGCCCCGTTGGAATCGTGCCAGTCATCGATGATCGAGGCTGGGTGGGCTCGTAGCGGAGAATCGATCACCCTGTAGCTCCCCCGTGTGGGCTTGGCGGGGGTGTCCAGAACCCCAAGTCGTAGGGAGCCTAGGTCCGGACAACCCACAGCATTCTGGGTCCCCCACAGCGATGGCGGTAGCGATACTGTTCCAACGGCGACGCCACGAAACGGTGCCAATGGCCCTTTGGAATCCGCTTCAAGCATTCTTCCCAACCAGCCCTCTGCTCTGGCGGTGACGGCTGTGCCGTTTTCTTCGACAGCAGATTCGAGAATCGCCTGGGACTGGAAATGGCTGCGGGTCTGTCCGGAATAGCCAGCTGCCGGGATGACCGCCACTGTCCCGGCCTGGATCATCTTGGCCAGATGGGGCGCCGCGGGGTGCAGTCCGAATCCGTTGATACCGACGTCGATCACCTGATCCTTTCGAAGACCCAGAGTCGGTCTTGCTTGGTGGTAGGCGGGGTCATCGACTGGAGCCAGAAGGTTCAGGCCATCAGCTGCGCCGCGCAGGAAGATGTTCACTAGTCGTTTCATTTGCGCTCGCTTTCTCAGAACACCTGGTGCTGCGGAGAGCAGAGCACCGAGATGAGGTCATCTGGGCCGGACGCACCCACGGAACCGGGATCCAAGGTGATGCCCAGATGTGATGCGGAACCACCCTTTCGCTGTCCTCGCGACCTGCCGCCCTTGGTGAGCGGTTCGGTAGGGGAGTCCGTCGGTGTTGATGACGTTGGTTCATTCGTTGTGGCGGTTCCGGTTACAACAAAAGTATTGATCGCGTTCCATCGACTTATCGTGGCGCCAGCATTTGACCAAGCGGCTGATGCGGTCGGGAACCCGTTCGGAGCGGGCCAGGCGTAGGGCACCTGGCCGAGGACATGCATGATTCCAACGAGCGATGGCAGTGCGGTGTCAAGGTCGGAGACCTTGGGAGATCCGGTGAGCCTGAGAATATGGGCGACAAGGTCAATTGGGCGCCGGAGCATCAGAGTCGACTCTGTTGCGAAGCGGTCATCCACGAGCAGGTGCTTGACCATGGGGCCGATTCGGGTGTCGTTGTACAGGTAGATACGTGCTGATTCCTCAACGAGGTCGTCATCAGCAGCGATCGATTCTGAGACAAGACTTTTGGCGAATATGTGTGCCAGTCGTCGTGCCGTTGAACGATGATGTGCCAGATAGTTCAGGGCATCCTCCCCCAATCGTTCACCGGAATCTCTGTTCTGCGGATTCCAGCCGAGAATGTCTCCACTGGTTTCGAAAGGACCTGGGTTGTGCCATTCAGGCCGGTACAGGTACGCCCCGGAGCGCCGATCCATCGACCAGCCTGAGAGCACATGGGCGAGCTCCACAACGTCGGTCTCGTCGTATCCGCCGTCGACGCCCACGGTGTGCAACTCCATGACCTCCCGCGCGAAGTTCTCATTCGGGATGTTGGTGCCATCAGCCCGGCTCGTCCCCTGATCGAGGAACGACAGCATTGCGGGCTGGCGGGCCGCGGCGACGAGCAGGTCTGAGAAGCGACCGAATGCGCCGTCACGCAGAACCTGGTCATAGTCACATATCCAGAAGATCTCGGGCTGGACCGCCGATGACACATGGAGGAGATCAGAGAGGATTCCCACCACCCTCTGTCGAAGCTGGTCTGCGCCGAAAGCCGCTCCCATGATGGTCCGACCTGTGATCGTCTCAAGAGCCGCATTTCTTGCGAAGGACCTGTCCTGTGCCTTGAAGGATGACCTCGAACCTGTGTCGAAGCGACTGTCGATTTCGGACAGAAGCGCGGCAGAGTCCTTATCAGGAACCAGATTGCCCGGGTCGAGTTGGGAATCGAGCCAACGGCTCAGACCTCCGGCAGCGCTGACCTGAGCCCGCAGATCCGCCGTGACTCCAAACGTTGCCCGTTCGAGTTGACGGGTGAAGACATCTGCCTCGGGTAGCACCGATGTGGTCGACGTCATAGCGGAACTGCTTGGCGGAACCCTCTTTGAGTGACCCGTGACGCTGTTGGTGCATGCGGAAAGGCCGACGAGCGCCAATGAGCCGAGCAATTCGCGGCGGCTCAACTCGTATCCAGATAGCAGTCCCGATGTTTGTCTGCCTTCGATCCGCTGACTCATGAGATGAGTATCGGAATCCAAGCTCACAATTTGCTGACAGACCCTGAGAACTTCTGAAACTCCTGAAGCTTGTCCTGGATCCAGACTCCAGCATCGAAGTGATCAGATCATTCGATCGGACCACTTCAACGATGTTCCAGCCGCACCAAGCATGAGGAGGATCGCCACGAAGACGAACCGGTCACTCACCTCGGACTTCTCCTTCGTGTAGCCGATGGTCGACTTCAGGTCCCGGTAGACGCTCGACAGATCCGATGCGGTCTCTGCGGTGTAGGCCTTGCCTCCCGTACCCTCAGCCAGACTCCGCAACTCGGGCACGTTCACGGGAACCCGTGTCAACTGACCGTTACCGTCGCCGAACTCGTCGACCATGATCGTTCCGTCGGGTGTTCCGAACGCGATGGTGGTCACCGGAATCCCGGCATCCTTGGCGAGCGGGATCGAATCAGCCGTTGGCAGCCCGACCGTTGTCTCGCCATCGGATATGAGCACGATCGCCGCGTTGGGGTTCTTCTGTTGTTGCCCATCGACCGCCTGATTGGCGATCACATCCAGTGACAACTTGACCGCGTCGCCGATGGCCGTTGCCTTGTCGAGTTTCAGGTTGTTGATCGCGTTCTGGACTGGCGCTCTGTCCTGGGTCGGGGGGACTAGAAGGCGCGCGGTTCCTGCAAAGCTGACCAGACCCAGATTGATGTTCGGGGGAAGGGACTTCACGAAGTCGTTGGCTGCAGATTGGGCGGCCTCAAGTCGGTTCGGCTTGATGTCCGTTGCAGCCATGGACAAAGAAACATCGATCGCAAGAATCACCGTTGAGCGTTCCTTGGCCACCCTGACGGTCTTCACCGGCTTTGCGAAGGCGAGGACCGAGGTGCCAATCGCAAACAGCAGCAGGCCAGCAGCAATGTGTCTGCGCCAGCCTGGGCGTTTTGGCGCCAGTTTGTCGAGCAGATCCAAGTTGGAGAAGCGAACTGTGTAGCGCGGCCGCCTGAACTGCATGAAGACATAGATGCCGGCCAGCACGGCCACTACGGCTAGGAGCCAGAGGCGTCTGGGTTCAAGGAATGATTCGATCATCGTGTGCGCCTTCCAGCGGTTGCCTCTGCTCTCCTGCGCTTACCGGAGACATGGTGGGCAAGGTCTAATAGCCAGTCCCGCTCGGTGCTCATGACCAGATGGTCGGCACCGGCCGAGCGGATCGCCTGACGTACGGACTCCTTCTGCGCGGCGGAATGCTCTGCGTAGAGTCGTCGAGTTGATTCGGAGCCGGTATTCACCTCGCGCACCGCTCCGGTTGCGGGGTCCAGAAACCGGATCAGCCCGACGCGAGGGAGTTCGAGATCCCAAGGGTCGGACAGCTCGACACAGAGCACGGAGTGGCGAAGAGCCAGTGCGCCCAGAGAGTTCTGCCAGTGGGTCGGGTCGACCATGAAGTCCGAGATGACCACGATGAGCCCACGGCGGGGTGCCACTGCCCCCAGCCGCCGCATGGCCAGATCGAGGTCGGCCTGTCCGCTGCCCGTGGCGCGCGGTGTGCGGATGACCCGATCGAGGATGGACAGTAGGTTCTTTCGACCCTGACTCGGTGGCGACGTGGTGATCTGGGACCCGTTCAGGATCATCGCTCCAACGCGGTTGGCTCCGCGTGCAGTCATCAGGCCGACACCGGCGGTTGCCGCCAACGCGAGGTCACGCTTTTCACAACGTGCCGTCCCGAAATCCATGCCGGGTGACCGGTCGACGAGGATCCATGTCTCGAGTTCACGATCGGCGATCGTCTCTCTGATGTGGGGGTCCTGCATTCTGGCTGTGACGTTCCAGTCGATGTGGCGTACGTCGTCACCGGGTGCATATTGGCGGGCCTCACCGGGCTCGCTTCCCCTGCCGGGAACAATCCCCATGTAGTCGCCGTGCAGCATGCCGTCGAGCCGCCGCGTCACGTCGAGAGTGAGGCGTCGAATAATCTCCTCCGGCGAACGCTCGCCGACGAGATCCAGGGTCGAGCTGAGGCTTGGCATTCTCTGCCTATGACCAAGGGCGAGCGTCGGTAGCGCTCTGGTGATAGGGGTCGCCTGCCGATGCTTGAGGAGTTGCCATGGAGCGGGGCGCAGGAACGACCGACAGAATTCTCGCGAGCACATTCTCCACTGTGACGTCCTGAGCGAGTGCCTCATAGGAGAGAAGTAGTCGATGGCGCAGAATCTCCGGAGCTACATCGAAGACGTCCTGAGGAGTAAGGAAGGATCTTCCTCGCATCAGAGCGAGCGCTCTACCGGCCCTGATGAGGCCAATCGACGCTCGTGGGCTTGCGCCCAGTTCTATGAAGTTGCGGAGTTCGGCCACCCCGAAGTTCTCCGGAGTACGTGTGCAGAGAACAAGATTGACCGCGTAGTCAAGAACATTCCGGTCCACATAGATCTCATCGACCGCCTTCTGGAGGCGCAGAACATCCTCCAGCTCTACCACCTGCTCGGCACTCGGGGGAGTGGTGCCCATTCGCTGGACGATCTCAACCTCTTCAGTGGGGGATGGGTAGTCGAGAACAACCTTCATCAGGAAACGGTCACGTTGAGCCTCTGGAAGTGGGTAGACGCCCTCGGACTCGATGGGGTTCTGGGTGGCCAAAACCAGGAACGGTGGATCCAGTTCATAGGTGCGACCGCCAATGGTCACCTGGCGCTCGGCCATGACTTCGAGCAACGCGGACTGCACCTTTGCGGGAGCACGGTTGATCTCATCCGCGAGCACGAAGTTGGCGAACACCGGGCCGAGTTCGACGTCAAAGGTTTCCGACGATGCACGGTAGATCCTTGTGCCGAGCACGTCTGCCGGTAGCAGATCGGGGGTGAACTGGATACGGGTGAACGTTCCGCCGACCGACATCGCAAGTGTTTCAGCAGACAGTGTCTTGGCAAGTCCGGGGACGCTCTCGAGCAGGCAGTGTCCGTTGGCCAACAGACAGACCAGGAGTCGCTCAATCGCCCGTTCCTGTCCGACGATGACCTTCTTGAGTTCGAAGAGCAACTTGTTGAGCGTCGCGCTGTCGGTCGTCATCTGGGAGTCCCTGCCTGGATCGCCGATGCCCTGTTGTGATCCACCCACTGGCTGTGATCCACCAACTGGTTGGCCCTGTGCCGGTGCGGTTCCACCCGGGGCTTGGGCTGCGCCAGATGATTGGTCACCTCCAGAAGCGGATGGCGGAACTGGCTTGAAAGGGTCGTTGTCCATTTGTTTCCAGTTGGTCCTGTGTTCCTGATGATCGGATCGGCGGCGTCGGTCGGCGGGGCCGATCCGACGC
>CAUJEC010000046.1 GCA_963169245.1 Actinomycetota bacterium | reverse complement strand
AACCGCTGGCCCACCGAGGTGGGTTGGTTGGTCGGGTGAGGGAGATTTGAACTCCCGACCTCCTCGTCCCGAACGAGGCGCGCTACCAAGCTGCGCTACCACCCGAAGAACAAACATCGTAATCGCCCGACGGGGCGAGCGGTAATAGCGGGGCTGACGACGGCGGAAAGGAGGTCGGGGCCGCCTTAGCCCTGGAGCCCGCCCCAGCAGGGGATGCGAGGCGGTGTCGGCCCGCCTGGGACTCGCTCAGCCCTGTGCCGCCTCAGCCCTGGGACTCGGTGAGCGCTGGCTGCGCCACGACCGTTCGACCCGACGAGCGGACTGCCCCCGTATCGTCTTCGTCGCCACCGAGGTGCTCGGTGAAATATCCGCCGGCCATGACCGCAGCAGCGGCGCGCCTTAGGCGCAGCGGATTGATGGGCTTGACGATCCATCCATCCGCATCTGACTTGCTGGCGATGAACACGTCCGCGATCCGGTCCAACAACAACAGGACGTTCTGGCCATCAAGGCGACCGCCGTCGATCTCGTTGCGGATCGCGAGACTCGCCGCTACGCCACCCATGGAACCGATCTGCAGATCAAGCACCACAAGATCCGGTTCGAACTCACGGATTGCAGGAACGACATCGTGACCTGAGGAAACGCGAAGAACCCGTGTCGAGGGTTCGCTCAGAGCCGCATCCACCTGCTCGAAGACAGCCTCGGAATCACTGGCTAGAAGGACTGTGCGCTGACCGTTCACGTCTCGGAGACTACCCGCAGCACCGACTCCGGATCGAACAGAACACCACTGAGCGCCGTCAGGGACTCGATGTCGGACACCTCGAAGGACTGCTCGGGCACGCCAATGACAGGCGCTGGCGACACCCGATCGGCGATACCCACCAGATGCTCCCGCTCACCTCGCGCAGCGAAGTTCGACTCACGCAGGCACCGCGCGTAGTGGCCCAGGTCCGAATCACCGCTCATCGACTCGTCGAAGAGGTGCGAGTCGGCAAGGAGTGCCTCGCATCGGCCTGTCGGATCGAATACAGGGCTCATCCGATTCACGATCAGTGAGCGCACGCTGATGTCGAGTCGGTGCAACTCGGTTGCGAAGAACGTCGCCTCGGCCACGGTGTCGGCTCGTGGTGAGGCGATCAACACGAAAGCGGTCTCGGTGCGTCGAAGCAGAGCGTCCACGTGCTGTGCACGCTCCTTGAAGCCGACATCCATTCCCTCAAACGCTGCGAAGAACTCCATGGCATCGGCGATCACCTCGGCGCCGACGACCTTCGCCATGGAGCGCATGACGGTCTGAGCTGCAAGGTTGACAGCCTTGACGATGCCCTTGGTCGGCATCACGAGCACCCGGTAGAGGCGATGGTCGAGGAACCTGGCGAGGGTCTGGGGGGCTTCGAGGAAGTCGAGCGCGTTCCGGGTTGGCGGCGTGTCGACGACAACGAGGTCGTAATCGCTCTCGACGGCCAGCTCGTAGAGCTTCTCCGATGCCATGTACTCCTGGGTGCCTGACAGCGACGACGAAATGTTCTGGTAGAAGCCGTTGTCGAGAATCGTCCGGGCCTGCTCCTCGGTCCTTGCGTGACGGGTAACTAGCCCATCGAATGTGGCTTTGGTGTCGAGCATCATCGCCCACAGTTCGCCCGACCAGACGCCGTCGACCATGGCAGGCTCGTTGGTCAGCCCAGCCAGACCCAGAGCGTCGGCCAGACGCTTCGCCGGGTCGATCGTGACAACGACAGCGCGCCGACCCTTCATTGCCGCTCGCATCGCTAGCACGGCGGCCGTCGTGGTCTTGCCAACGCCACCGGAACCAGAACACACGATCACCGATGACCCGCTGACGAGCTCATCGAGGCTTTGGGCCTCGGGGGCCACGGCGGAGCTTGAGGCCGGTCGAGAGGTAGCCGCTTGTGAGTCGGTCTTGCGGGTTCTAGCCATTGAAGCCCGACCTGTCGGGAAGAGTCTCGATGTGTGAGATCAGAAACGCCGACAGCGTGGCGATGCCATCTCGATCCAACTGGGAACTGAACAGACGAGGGAGTTGCAACTGAGGCAACGGCAGGTCATTGCCGAGGCGGTCGAGTTGACGGTTCTGAAGAGCGACGCGGGCTCGACGGAACTCGGCGGACGCCCTGAGTACATCAGCACAGTCGGCTGAGAGAGCGACTCCGGCCTCGTCCGCCAGAGCCGACGGATCGGTGTCCTCATCGGGAGCCGGTGGGAGTACTCCGTTGATCACGACCGGACCGAGCGCGACCCCCACCTCGTCCTCTATTGAGTAGGCCGTCTCGACCAACTCGTTCACCGGAGTCTCCTCGGGAAGAGTCACGAGCGTCACCCGACAACGTTTGGGGTCCCTCAGCAGATCGAGCACCTCATTCGCCTGTGTGCTGATCGGCCCGACCTTCACAGCGTCGGCCAAACCCGCTGCCGAGCGGAGGAACGTGATCGCGTGGCCGGCTGCGGGGGCATCGACGACTATGAGGTCATAGGTGAGCTCGCGTTCGAGTTGTTTGATCTTGCCCAAGACGAGGATGTCACGAATACCGGGCACCGCGGTCGAAATGACATCGAGCGCGCCCGATGCGACCAACCGGTTGGAGATCCGTTTCATCCCGTGGTCGTGCAGATACTCGATGAGCGCATCGTCGGGAGTCAGAGTCCGCGCTGTGACCCCGCCATGACCGTCACCCGGCTCGACGAGGTGGAGTTCGTTGTACTCGAGCGCCGGTAGCCCGAACGCGGCGGGCAGGCCGCTCTTCCCCTCGATTTCGACCACAAGGGTCCGCAATCCGACCGAAGATGCTGAGAACGCGAGCGCGGCGGTGACCGCCGTTTTGCCGACGCCACCTTTCCCGGCGACGATAATCACACGAGATTCCGTGAAGAAGCGGTCAGGATTCATGACATCTCACCGGACTGTTCGTTCCGAGTCCTCTTCTCGCCCCTTCGGAGACCATGACATGGGCACACTACCGAGTCATTCGCCCCACGGCGATAAATACCCCACCAATGACGACAACAGGCACAGCTGCGGTCACGCGTTCGGGCGCGACGTCGGGCGCGACTTCGAGAGCGCGCCTAGGTCGGCACGCAGGTCGATCCTCGGTCGGGCAGCGGCCCTGATCATCCTCGTCGTCGCATCGCTGGCCATCGGCACCGTGTTCCCAGCCGAGGCGTCTGCCCGTAGCAGTTGCGGCGATGACGGCTGCGTGGACGTCATCCAGGTCGACGGGATCATCGACGATATCGTGGCCGACTTCATCTCCCAGAGCGTCCGTAGGGCTAACAACGCGGGTGACGTCGTCGCCGTGGTCCTGCAGATCGACAGTCTCGGAACTGCCGTGTCACACGAACGCCTCAACGAACTCGCGGCTCAGATCCGTAACTCCACCGTGCCGATATCGGCGTGGGTCGGCGCCTCGGGGGCACGGGCATATGGCGGCTCAGCCGAGCTTGTCCTCGTTGCCGACTCCTCGGGTATCGCCCCCGGCGCCCGGATAGGCGATATCGGCGTGGCCCGTGTCGACCCGGCGCTGCTTCGCGGGGACTCCGAGATCGACCCCGAGTCCGCCGATCGGGTCTTCGAGGGCAAGGCCGCGGTGAAGGCAGGGCTCATCGACAGGTTCGACCCCACTCTTGTAGACCACATAGGCAACCTTGACGCGGTCGACTCCAAGGTCGTGACAGTCGACGGCAACAAGCAGCGTCAACCGGTACAACGGGTGCGTCTGTCCAAACTGCCGCTGCCCGTACAGATCATGCACACCGCAGCGAGCCCGGCGGTCGCGTATCTGTTGTTGGTGATCGGCTCGGCGTTGTTGCTCTTCGAGTTCTTCACAGCGGGTGTCGGCGTCGCCGGAGTGGTGGGAGCGGGGTTCGTGATTCTGGGAGGATATGGGCTGGCGGAGTTGCCGTTCAGACCGTGGGCTCTCGCACTGTTCGTGGCGTCTTTCGTTGCGTTCGCCATCGACATGCAGACAGGCCTCGCCCGACTTTGGACCTGGATCGGTTTCGTCGCGTTCACAGTTTCTTCGCTATTCCTTCTGAGCGAATTCCCCCCGACCTGGTTGGCGTTGATCACCGGCATCGCCGGCATGGCTCTCGTGGTGTTCCCGGGTATGCCTTCGATGAACCGCGCTCGGTTCGGTACTCCCTACATCGGTCGGGAATGGCTCGAGGGGGAGACAGGCAGGGTTGTCGATCCGCTCAC
>CAUJEC010000045.1 GCA_963169245.1 Actinomycetota bacterium | reverse complement strand
GGCCGCGCCGCAGGTTTCGGCCCTGTTCCAACGCCGACATCAGGCGTGTGGGAACCTGTGCATGATCGCAACCATTCGTCGTGACGGATCGCCTCGTATCAGTCCGATGGAACCACGGATATTCGAAGGGCAGTTGTTGCTGGTCGGCATGCCTGGAACGACCAAATTTGGCGACCTGGTGCGGGATCCCAGGTTTTCACTTCACACCGCAACGATCGATAACCGGGTGACCGATGGCGATGCGAAGCTGTCAGGCCGAGTCGTGGCCCTCGACGACCCCGAGTTCAGGCGACGGTTCCTTACCCATCTGCTCTCGGAGTCTGAAATGGACTTCGAAGATGATCAGGTGAGCCCGTTATACGCAGCTGATATCACCTCGGCATCAACGGTCGAAGTCGTCAATGACGAGTATCTGGAACTGACCATCTGGAAGGTGGGGGAGAGCGAACGAGTGGTTCGCAAGCACTGACCGACTCACGATATCTGGGCTCAGGTCTGCTCCGCAGCGAACATCGGGTCACTCTCGGCGTCGATATCGGTCTGACCCATGCTGTTGGAGTAGATCTCGGCGAAGGCCTCAAGGATTTCATCGAGGGGCAGGTCGTCGTAGCTTCCACGCTCTCGGACATACTCCATGTGGCGGTTTCCCAAAGCGTCGAATGGGTGCATGAGAGCATCGTTGATGCCGTCGAATTCGAGGGGGAGCGTGCCGAATCGTTCGCACAGCTCGATATTGAAAGCAGAACTGACCTTAACCCAGCGATCATTCAGCCAGAGTTCGCTGTAGCCGTGGTAGGCGAACAGGTCGGTTCCCATGACTTCGCGGAGTCGCTCGCTCTGGAGATGGTTTCGGACATCGGCGAAGCCGAGGCGTGAGGGGATTCCGGCAGCCCGACAAGCAGCGGTCAACAGAACGGCCTTGGGGATGCAGTACGCGGACTCCTGATTTACCACGCTGCTCGCCCGGTACCAGTCGCGATCGCCACTCACGTTGTATGGGTCGTATCGGATTCCGTCACGAACGGCGTAGAAAAGAGCCACCGCTCGCCCCGGATCGTTGACGGGGGTGACACCTTCGAAGACCTGTTCAACGAAGGCGGCTATGGCGGGGTGATCAGAGTCGACGAAATAGCCGGGCTCGAGACACTGCTCAGGACTGGGGTCAGAGATTGCCATGACAACAGCCTCACATGGGTAGACGGGAGGCGCCAGCAGTTCTGGCGGCCCTCATTCATCTGGAACGTAGGTCGTGTACTTGCGGGCAACCCAGCCACACTCGTCTCCGTCCAACTTGAGTGGGGCGACATAGATCCATTCGAAGCCCCCGCTTTCGATGATCTCACCATCGATCACCTGCACGAGTTCCCCGTTGTCGAGTTCGGTGATCACCTCTTCATCTAGCGAAGGACCCTTTCTGAACTTCAACTTGTCCTGTGAATTCACCCCGGTAACGGTTGCGCTTGCAATAGCTGTGTCGCTGCAACGTTCGATCGGCTCGGCATCGTCGGAAGGGAAGTGGTTCAGAGGAATCACACCAATGGAAAAAGTGTCCTTCTGACCTGCGGAGTCGATGGCCGCTTGATAGGTCTTCCTGGCCGCGTGCGCCTTCTCCTTGGTGTCGAAAGGTCCACCAAGCATGACGAAGGGATACTTGGAGAGAAGGAAGCCGAACCAGCTCTCATCCTCGGTGTTCGCTCTGATGATCCTGGCTCCCTGAGGACTGACCGGATCAACAACCTCCAGCCGTTCGGTGTAGTCATCCATATTCGAGAACGTCCCCAACTTGACCACGTAAGTCAACGGATAGCGCTCAGGGCCATCAGCGTCACATCCAACAGGCACATCTGGTGTCGTCGTCAACAGTTGCTCGACCTGGTCTCGGACAACGCTCATGTCCTGAACGAACCATGACCTCAGATCGTAAAGTCCCCACGTCAGTACGCCCGTGACCTTGCCTGCCTTGTCGAGGACAGGTCCTCCGCTGTTGCCGCCGCCTGTTCGAGCGCTGAGTTCCTTGTTGATTCGAAACGATGGGATGCCACGGGTCTCATCGGAAGACTCGGCGACGCTGGCCACTGTCAGTTGGAACTCATAGTCCTTCACCCCCGGGTAACCCATGGCGGCCATGAACTCGCCGTCTCGGGCGTCTCGATCTGCCCACGACAGCCAACTGTCCACCTCTGGCTCATCGGGGTCAAGTCGGATTACGGCGACGTCTGGAGAGGAAACCGCACCGACGACTGAGCCACGCCTCCATTGGCGCTTGTATGTGAACACCCAAGGTCGGGGGTCCACCGCCGATTCCGGGTCCTGATCGTCGTCAGCTACGACATGCCAGTTTGTTACGAAAGTCTCCTTGTCGATGGCAAATGCACTCCCGGTACTTAGACCGCCATGGCAATCTCTGCTGTAGATGCGCGCCACGGCCGGAGCGAACTGCTTCTCCAGAGATGTGCCATTGATTCCTCCGAGCACAGCTTGTGTGGTGGTTGGCGCATCGGTCGGTGGGGTTGGTGTTGAGGCGGTCGAAGCGGTCGTTTCGCCGGTGGTATTGGGTTGACGACTTGTGTCGGTGTTGCTGCCTGAGGTGCATGCGACCGTCGCCGCAATCAGGCAAATCACAACGAAGCGGGCTAGACGGCTTTTCGCGGTCATCCTGTTCGCGGTCGTCCTGTTTAAGGCCATGCCGTGTCCCTCCCAGTCCACTCGCTCTCCAAGTGGGCCCACCTTATGTCACCGATTCAGGTCTGTGCGCGAGACTCCCGCAGTCGGGCCAGTTGGGCATCCCAGGTGTAGATGACAGCGGTTCCTGCAAGAAGGTCCTGAAGCTGACGTCGGTCTCGACGAAGGAGACCCAATATCAACCCGAGTCCGAAGAGCACGAAGCTGAACGGAAGGGCGATAGTCCGGACGACGGCGTCTCGAGGGCGAATCTCGGAGCCGTCCGCTCGAACGACGAGCAGGCCGACAATGGCCATGCCGGGTGTCCGACCGAGAGCGGCGAGCGGCGTGACGGTGTAGGTGAATGCCCAGAGCACATAGACCGTGGCGGTAAGGAGTCGATGATCAGCGGGGTTCCATGACACGCCGGCGACCAGGGCGACAGCCACCCCAAAGAGGAACTGGGCAGCGGTGAAAATGGAACCGATCAAAAACTGGTCGGTGACAAAACCGAGAAGTCGCGAGAGCGGCCCGGCGAAGTGCCCTTGGAGCGCAACTGCGGTCTCACTCTTGGAAACGAGGCTGGTCTGAACCACATCGTCGATGTCGCCCGGCACACCGGGTCGGTTATCGCCACGTGGACGAATGATGCGACCCAGGACCTTGTGGATGAGCAGGTCGATAATGATGACCACGCTGCGAGCGACATCGAGCAACTGGCCGAACATGCCGGTAGTCGAACGGGCGACAATTGCGCCGATCTCTGTTCGCTCCATCAGAGCGTTGATGTCGACAGTCTCAAGGACGGCGTTCATGTCGACTCCCTGGATGAGGGCGTTGATGTCGACTTGGCCTATCAGGGCCCCTATGTCGACTTTCTGGATGAGGGCGTCGATGTCCACTCCCTGAATGAGAGCGTTGATGTCGACGCGTTCGATGAGGGCTTGAATATCGACCCTGATGATCAGAGCCTGAATGTCGACTTCTTGAATCAGGGCGTCGATGTCGACCTGTTGGATGAGTTCGTTGATGTCGACGCGCTGGATCAGCGCATTGATGTTGACCGCGGCGATGAGTTCGTTAATGTCAACGCGTTGGATCAGCGCGTCGATATCGACCTGTTCGATGATGGCTTGAACATCTATCTGTTCGACAACACTCTCGACGTCGACAGCCCCCATGATCGGGGATACAACGGCGTCCGCCAGCCGCCCCGCTAGTCTCCGACGGCTAGACGCAGGTGGTTCTGAGTCAGTCATTCAGCTTCCGAGTTTCCGTGGCGCTTCTTGGAAGCCGAGATAGGTGCAGCAAGCTCATGAGCGTAATGAACGATTGAAAGATGTACTACTCCGCAACGGGCTCGCCCAGCCCGAGCGCCGCTACGTCTCGTGCCCGTTGGCGACCGAAAGCAAGTCCCCTGGGCTGCAGTCCAGCTCACTGCAGATTGCCGTGAGTGTCGAGAATCGAATCGCCTTCGCCCTGTCGTTCTTGAGGATCGAAAGGTTGACAACCGTGATCCCCACACGATCTGAGAATTCGGCAAGGGTCATTCCGCGGCTCTCCAGAAGAGCGTCGAGGTGACAGCGAACCCGATGTGTTTGCGTGGAGTTGTCCTGGTCTTCGCTGGTCATCAGATCATTCCGGCCACATCGTCACGCATTCTGGTGCCTGCCTGCCACACGACTGCGAGTGAAGCGACCAGCATGCCGAGAAGGAGTGGGAGGAAGCTCATCTCTGCGGTTACATCCACGAGATCGCCGGCGGATGAACGAAGGATCATGAGTGACCCCGCGAGCCCGGAGAACAACGACTGGGCGAATCCGCCGCCTGCGATCAGAACGGCCAGGGCCCACAGGCGCTTCACGTTTTTGTCATCAAATGGGTCGCCAGCTCTAACTGAGCGGACGATCTTGAGAACCAGTGACAGTCCGGCCAATACCAGAATCGGCTGGGATATCTGCGACGCGACCCATATTGCCCGCACACCGGCGGAGGGGTTGGTGAACTCAAAATGGGCAATCACAGGTTGACCGATCACGACTGTCGACTCGCCCTGTTTGGCGGAGGTTTTGAGACCCTCGCTTGCCAGTGCGGTGCGGATCGAGTCTGTCAGAGTCTTCGACGACGAAATCTGTGCGTCGACCGCTGGCTTTGTCGATCCGAGCAGTCCGAGTCCAGGTTTGTCGATGATTGGTCCGACAATCGCCAGACAACTCACGACGATGCCGAGCGTCAGTAGTACCTCGACGATGGCAAGGAGTTGAGAAGTGTCCTTCGGGTCTGTTGTTACTTGTTCCGCCGTAGACATGGGCCCTTCTCCTGCATATCGAATATCGTTATGGTGGAGAAACCGTAACATATCGATATTCGATATGGAAGTGGCACTTCTTGGAACGCTCAAGTACTCCGGAGGGCCCCGTGAACGGATGTCAATACCTCTCTCCGCCGACATGCGCAGGCGCCGAATTTCGACGTCGTCACAACTCAGCGTTCTGGCCCAGCGCTTGAACGACCGGTTGGCGCAGGATGGTACGTCGCCTGTCAGGCGGGACTCGTCGGAAGTCGCTGAGGTAGATCTCGTGGTGGTTGCCAGTCATTCGTAGCCCGTTCTCCGGGATGAACTCGTGGTGGGACGACGTAGTCGCGTCCGAGGTTGCGCTTGCTGGCGAACTTCAGCTTGTACGCCACCGGATACAAGGCCGAGATTCCTTCAGTGAAGGCGGGTGAAGTGTTGGGATCCCCTCTGCCATCGACCATCAGGTACCCCATGTCGGGGACCTCGACGAGCCGGAACCGACCTCGCTGTGCATGGTAGGTGTCCATCGTCTTCTTGAAGTCGATCTTGTCCGTCATCGGGGTGTTGACCTCGAGAATCTGGTGAGAACGGCCATTCTCCCGCCGGCGAGACTCGTCGTCCAGTGGTCTACTGCGGGTTCGGTAATGGAGCGGTTGTGGGGCCCCTTCTTGGCGAAAGTCCTGACCTGTCGCCAGGTTCAGCGAGGCATACAGGTCTGTACTGCCGTTGCGCTGCGAGGTCGCCACCTGCGCACAAACCGAGCCCGCTGGCACCCACGGGTATCCTCGATCCGGCAACAGGGAGGCGTGTACGTGGTCACAGGTGAGTTGAAGTCGCAGATCGACCGGATCTGGGACAGCTTCTGGTCAGGTGGGATATCCAACCCGCTCGAGGTGATCGAACAGATCACGTTCCTGTTGTTCATCAAACGGCTCGATGAGCTGCAGACCCTGGCTGAGAACAAGGCAGCTCGACTGGGCGAGCCGATCGAGCGCCGCATCTTTCCCGATGGGGTCGACGAGAAGGGGCGCCCCTACGCGGATTACCGATGGTCGCGGTTCAAACACTTCGCACCGGCGGAGATGTACGAGGTAGTCAAGGATCACGTGTTCCCGTTCCTCGGCACCGTCGGCGGCGAAGGCACCACCTATGAGTCCCATATGGCCGGAGCACGGTTCACGATCCCCACCCCGGCGCTGCTCGCGAAAGCGGTCGACGGGCTTGACGCGGTGCCGATGGTGGATCGCGACACCAAGGGCGACGTGTATGAGTACATGCTCGCCAAGATCGCGACGGCCGGGCAGAACGGGCAGTTCCGCACCGCACGTCACATCATCGAGCTGATGGTAGCGATGACGGATCCGAAACCCGGCGACGTGATCTGTGACCCGGCCTGTGGCACCGGCGGGTTCCTCGTCGCCGCGAGCGAATACGTCCGTGCCAAGTACCCCGAAGCGCTGCGGGACAAGGTGAAGAACCGTCAGTTCCACGAGCAGATGTTCAACGGCTTCGACTTCGACAACACGATGCTTCGCATCGGTTCGATGAACATGTTGCTGCACGGGGTCGAGCAGCCCGATATCCGCTACAAGGACTCGCTGGCACAGGATCACGCCGGTGAGGAAGAGGCGTACTCGCTGATCCTTGCGAACCCGCCGTTCGCCGGGTCGCTCGACTATGAGAACACCGCCAAGGACCTCCAGCAGATCGTCAAGACCAAGAAGACCGAGTTGCTGTTCCTCGCGTTGTTCATCAAGCTGCTCCGCCCGGGCGGGCGCGCCGCGGTGATCGTGCCCGACGGTGTGCTGTTCGGTTCCACGAAGGCCCACAAGGAACTGCGCCGCATCCTCGTCGAGGATCAGAAGCTCGACGGGGTTGTCTCGCTTCCATCGGGGGCGTTCAAGCCATATTCGGGTGTGTCGACCGCGGTGCTGTTGTTCACCAAGACCAACTCGGGTGGTACCGACGACGTCTGGTTCTATGACCTGACAGCGGACGGCTACAGCCTGGACGACAAGCGCACCCCGTTGTTGGCTGAGGACAAGCTGGCCTTGAACGCGCCGGCGGGCGCGTTGAGCGATGAGGAGCACGCGAAGAACAACCTGCCCGACGCCCTTGCACGCTGGCAGCAGCGGGATGGCGACGAACGCGACCGGCCCCGCACCGCGCAGAGTTTCTGTGTCCACAAGGACGAGATCGTTGCGAACGGCTACGACCTGTCGATCAACCGGTACAAGGAAATCGAATACGAAGAGGTCGAACACCGCGACCCCCGCGACATCATCGCCGAGCTCCAGCAGCTCGAGACCGAGATCCAGGCCGGGCTGCGCGAGCTCGAGGACATGCTGTGAGCGATCTGCCCAAGGGCTGGACCGAAGTCGCGCTCGGCGAGGTCGCAGAGCAGGTGCGCGGTGTGAGCTACAAGAAGGACCAGGCTGCAACCTCTCCCGGCCCGAGCCGCATTCCGATCCTCCGGGCTGGCAACCTGCGCGACGGCGGTCAAGTCGACGACTCTGACCTGGTGTGGGTGCCAGACATATGTGTCTCGGAGCGTCAGCGACTACGGCCCGGCGACGTCATCGTGGCGACTTCGAGCGGCAGCCTCGACGTGGTCGGGAAGGCAGCTCGCTACAAGGGCACTCGGGATCTGTCGTTCGGCGCGTTCTGCAAGGTGATGCGCCCCGCATCGGGTGTCGATGCGTCGTACTTCGCTCACTACTTCCAGACGTCCGCCTACCGCCGAACTGTCTCGGCCTTGGCGGCGGGTGCGAACATCAACAACCTCAAGAATTCGCACCTAGACGAGCTCAGGTTCCCGCTTCCTCCGTTGGAGGAGCAACGGCGGATCGCTGCGATCCTCGACAAGGCCGACGAACTCCGAGCCAAGCGACGCGCCGCCCTCGAACAGCTCGACTTACTCACCCAAGCCATCTTCCTCGGTGTCCAGGCGAATCATCCAGATACACCGTGCGTCACCATCGAGTCTATCGCCGCTCGTGAGCGAGGCTCGATCAGAACCGGCCCCTTCGGCAGTCAGCTGTTGCATTCGGAGTTCGTTAACGAAGGCGTACGAGTGCTCGGAATCGACAACGTGGTCGCGAACGAATTCCGATGGGCCGAGCCGCGCTACATCACTCACGAGAAGTACGAAACCCTTCGGCGCTTCACCGTCCATCCGGGCGACGTTCTGGTGACGATCATGGGTACCTGCGGACGAGCCGCCGTGGTTCCGGACGACGTGCCGGTTGCGATCAACACCAAGCACCTTTGCTGCATCACTGTTGACCGAGCGGTAGCTGAGCCGCGGTGGCTCCATGCGGCTCTGCTTCATGACCGGATGACCCGTCGACAGCTCGGCGAACGAGCTAAGGGTGCCGTCATGCCTGGCCTCAACATGGGCGTGATCAAGTCGACTGAAGTTCCGATACCTCGGTTGGTGGTGCAGCAGGAGTTTGTTGCTCAGTTGGAGGCGATCGATCGATTGAAGCTACGAAGTGCAGCAACTGGTCTGGGTGGAGCAGCCCTGTTCGCATCACTCCAAGCCCGAGCGTTTCGGGGCGAATTGTAAGCCGATGGCTGAATGTCACTGCTTTCTGGCCGACTTGGGTCGGGAAATCGGTTGAAGGAGGTGGTCCGCATGGCAGAGCGTATCTATGAGTTGAAGCTGAGCGGGCTTCCGGTTCCAGACGGCGAGATCGACGTGCGCGACCTCGTCGTCATCGTCGAGTCGCTACGCCTCGCGGCGCTGCGCTCGTGTGGTGCGAGGAGCTTCGTCCTGAGGTGAATCGGCGGGCTGCCTCACGACATTGCGAGCGCTCTCGCTTCTGACGTCGATACACGCGTCTGGCGGTTTGCTCCGGAGACTGCTGCCATGAGGACGGTGAGGGGTCGGATCGACAAGGTCGATCTTCGTAAGGGGCACTTCAGGGTGCGCGACGACGTCGGGAACGACATCCACCTTGTCTATCTGGTCGACGCCGACACAGCGTCGCCAATCGTCGGTCAGCGGGTGAACGCAACCGGAGCTGCGGAACCTGGCCACAACCGCAGGCTTCGGCTGATCGAGCCGACCATCGCCACCAACCTGACTCAGCGGTGATCGGCTCGCTGCGACGCTGACCACTATCGAGAACGACTCTCGCGGACGCGCCCGTGGGCGCGTCCGGTGTGGGCGCCTTCGGTGTTGCGGGCTTCGAGTCGCACTCGATGGCGTGCTCCAGCGGTGTCTTGCTTCGCCGACCCGCCGGATTGAGTTGTCAAGTGTCGCCGAGCGGCCAAACCTCAGGGTGTCGAGAGCAATCACAGCTGGTCTTGTAACGGACCGTGGTATTTGGTCGACAGATATTTGAAGTTCGATCTCTCTTGGGATTAGCAGGAGCGATCGAAGTATCCTGATCGAACTGCTGTTCGATCAGGATACTTCGACACTGTGACACTTAGTCGTTTGGCCTTTCGAATATCGCCTCAAAGGTTGAAGAAATTTGGTGATGCTCGGTGCGGCGCGATTCTGTGCGTCGCGGAGTGCGTGGCGGGACGCGAAATTTGCCCCTAGCCCGACGCGCCCGCGGGCGCGCGGACGCATGGTGGGGAACTGCGGCGAGATGCAATGGGGTAGCGACGCGCCCGCGGGCGCGTGGACGCATGGACTCGGCCATCGCTCGCATAGGTGCTGCAGCCCCACGCGCCCGCAGGCGCGCTGTTACCGACACACGAGAGCCAATCTCTGTCATACCGTGGTTATACTCGTGGCCATGAAGGTTGCCGTGTCGATCCCCGACGACGTGTTTGAGCAGGCCGAGCACCTGGTCCGCGAACGCAATGTGTCGCGAAGCGAGCTCTACACCGAGGCACTGCGCGCGCTGGTGCAGAGCGACGCCAGGATTACCGAGCAGCTCAACCAGCTGTACGCAGCGCAGGGTCCCGCCGCTAAGACAACCGCTCACACAGCCCCCGACCCGGCCGTCGGGGCGGCTGCACTTCGGGTGCTGGCGGAAGCGGACTGGTAGTCGTTCGGTGTCGCCACGTGGGGGAGGGGACGAGGTAACTCGCGGGTCGATCTGGTGGGTCGACCTGGGAGAGCCGATCGGGTCCGAACCGGGTTTTCTGCGACCAGTAGTGGTGGTGTCTGCGGATTCGTTCAACCGGAGCGCGATCTCGACGGTGATGGCAGTGGTGATCACTTCGAACCTGGCTCTCGCTGCGGCGCCGGGGAACGTCCGCCTTTCGAAAGGAACCGGATCCTTGCCGAAGGCGTCGGTGGTCAACATCAGCCAGATTGTCACGATTGACCGCTCACGATTAGTAGAGCGCGTCGGTGCCGTTCCGGCCGCGTATCTGGCCCGCATAGACGATGGTCTCCGATTGGGACTCGAGCTCTGATGGCCACCTCGTTCGACTTCTTGAAGGCGGAGTTCCCGGAGGTTCACACTTCGGCTCTACGGGCTGCGGTTGCAGCGTTGGGTGATGCACGGATCTCGTGCTTCTACGCGCGGGTGGCGGTGGAGTCGTCCGTGAAGTGGGCGTTTGAACACGATCGCTCGTTGCCGTCGCCCTACGAATCGAACCTGAGCGCCCTGCTGCACGAGCCGGCGTTCAAGTCGCTGATGGGCGACCAGGTGTTCCGCAAGGCGAAGG
>CAUJEC010000044.1 GCA_963169245.1 Actinomycetota bacterium | reverse complement strand
GTGGTCACGAGCGCCATCGACGGTGCACCACAGCGTGTGATTCGCACCGCAATGATTGACTCACTCGAGAAGTCGCCGGGCCCCTTCAGATTCCCGAGGGCCGCCGGCAACGCGGTGAAGTTCGCACGTCAGGCGGGCGTGTCGCTGTCGGACCTGGCAAAGACCGGACTGCAGATGCGTAAGGACCAGGAACTGTCCTGGTCGCAGATGGCCCTTGCTGCCAATGCCCCGATGATGACAAAGGCGGCAATGGTTGACGGAGATCCCGAGGTCGGCATTCTTCCCACAGGACAGGTGGTCGGCGCGATCGGTGACCTTCCCCCCGTGGCCGAGTTGATCGAATCGATCATGGTGGGGGCGGCACAAGTAGTAGAGAGATTTGGAGCCTGAGAAATGGATCTGAGTTGGAGTGATTCCGAGGAGGCCTTCCGCTCCGAGGTTCGCGGTTGGCTGGAGGCCAACGCACCCGGGCCGCTGCCCTCCGGTGACACCCACGAGGGGTTCGCCAGACATCTCGAGTGGGAGAAGCTCCTCTTCGAGAACAACTGGGCGGTCGTCTCCTGGCCCAAGGCCTATGGCGGTCGTGAGGCGAGCCTTTGGGAGTGGCTGATCTTCGAGGAGGAGTACTACCGGGTCGGTGCCCCTCAGCGGGTCACCCAGAACGGCATCTTCCTGTTGGCTCCGACGATCTTCGAGTTCGGAACCCGGTCACAACAGGACTATTACCTGCCCCGCATGGCTGGTGCCGTCGACCTGTGGTGCCAGGGATGGTCCGAACCCAACGCCGGATCCGATCTCGCCGGTGTTCGATCCAAAGCACAGCGCGATGACGCGGCCGGCGGGTGGGTGCTCAACGGTCAGAAGACCTGGACTACCCGAGGGGCCTTCTGCAACTTCCTCTTCGGCCTGTTCCGCACTGATCCTGAGTCCGAACGACACCGTGGACTCACCTACTTCATGGTCCCCCTCGACACGCCCGGCGTGACAGTTCGTGGCTTCGGCCGCCTCGATGGCGACGAGGGTTTCGCCGAGGTGTTCTTCGACGACGTCTTCATCCCGGACAACGTCTTGGGCGATGGCGGGGCCGCGACCCCGGAGTCGATGGCCAAGGGCGGCATTCTCGGCGAAGTCAACCAGGGTTGGGGAGTCGCGATGGCGACAACCTCGTCGGAGCGCGGCCTCACGCTGCGTTCGCCCGGAAGGTTCCAGGCAACGGCGGCACGCCTGTTGGACCTGGCTGCCGAGTCAGGTGGACCCGAGCTCGAGAGCTCGCTCGGTGATGCTGTCACCGATGCCTGGATCGACGCTGAGGCGTACTCGCTCTACACGCTCAAGGACGTCTCGGGCATCGTCGAAGGCGTGTCGCCCGGCGCGCGTTCGTCTTACAACAAGGTCTTCTGGTCCGAGTTGGACGTCCGGCTTCACGAGGCGGCACTTAACATCCTGGGACCCGCTGCCGAGGTGGACGGACCGTGGATGAAGGGCTACGAGTTCGCCCTGTCTGGCCCCATCTACGCCGGAACCAACGAGATCCAGCGCAACATCATCGCCGAGCGGGTGCTTGGCCTGCCGCGCAAGTAGCCGAGAGTAAGTCGACACATGTCGGTTGGAGAATTGCGACCCCAGGGTCCCAAGAACGTGAAGGGTTGGCGATGAGGTTCGCGCTGACAGAAGAGCAGGTCGAGTTCAGCGAGGCGGTCAGAGGACTCCTCGAGAACACCTGTGCACCAGACGATGTCCGCTCGGCGTGGAACGACGCCGAGTTGGCCGGTGGTGGCAGCGCCGATGCGAGCGGGCGTGTGCCCGCTGCGTGGTCGGCGCTCGGTGAAATGGGTGTGCTGGGCATCATGGCACCCGAGTCATCTGGTGGACTTGCGATGACCGACGAGGACCTCTCGCCGCTGCTTGTCGAGGCCGGTCGTGTGGCACTTCCTGATCCGCTCGGGGCAACCGCGGGAGTGGCTGTTGGCGCATTGCGAACGATTCTTGACCAGAGGTCCGACGATCGGGTGGCAGACCTGTTGGGGCGAATAAGCGCAGGATCCGCCTCGGTCGGTGTCCTCTTCGGAGCGGATGCTGGGTCGAGTGTCGCAGGCTCGGATCTGATTTCTTCCGCGTCGACGATCGATGAACTGCTCGTCTTCGATCAAGATTCGGTCGAGCTGGTCGATCGTGGGTCCTTCGAGTTCGAGTCGGTCGTCTCGGTCGACGGCGCTCGAGACCTGGCAAAGATCATCCGGGTCGATGGAGATGTCATTGCGACCGGCGATCTCGCACGAGGGGTAACCGTCACAGCGTTCGATCGGGCCGCTCTCTACGCCTCGGCCGAACTGGTTGGGCTCTCCGAGCGGATGGTCGAGATGGCGGTCGCCTATGCGGCCGAACGCCAGCAGTTCGGTGTTCCCATCGGAAGCTTCCAGGCCGTCAAGCATCATCTTGCCAATGCCGCCATGCGTGTCGAGTTCGCCAAGCCGCTGGTGATGAGGGCAGCGCACTCGATCTCTCACAGTTCCCCGGACGCATCCCAACACGTATCGATGGCCAAGGCGAGGGCATCGCAGGCATCTGACGGTGCAGCTCGAGCGTCTCTGCAGGTACACGGAGGGATCGGCTACACC
>CAUJEC010000043.1 GCA_963169245.1 Actinomycetota bacterium | reverse complement strand
TGCACGTTCACGGATCTCGCCGAGCAGATCGTCGATCTGCCCCTTGGTGGGCCGCACGATCACCTCGGGGTCCACGAGTCCCGTGGGGCGCACGATCTGCTCGACCACATTGGCGCTGTGTTCGATCTCCCACTTGCTCGGCGTGGCCGACAAGAAGATCGTCTGGCCTGTTTTCTCAACCCACTCCTCGAAACGCAGTGGCCGGTTGTCCGCCGCCGACGGCAGCCGAAAACCGTGCTCGATCAGCGACTCCTTGCGACTCCGGTCTCCCTCGTACTGGCCATGGAGTTGTGGGACCGTCACATGTGACTCATCGATGATCGTCAGATAGTCACTCGGGAAGAAGTCCAGCAGCGTGTAAGGCGTGTCGCCCGGAGATCGCCCATCGAGTGGGGCCGAATAGTTCTCGACGCCGTTGCAGAAACCCATCTCCTGGAGCATCTCTAGGTCGTACTCGGTTCGCATTCGCAGACGCTGGGCTTCGAGCAGCTTGCCGTTCGCCTCGAAATAGGCGAGTCGTTCCTGGAGTTCTCTTTCGATTCGACCAATCGCCGCATGGAGCCGGTCATCGGAGATCGCGTAGTGGGTGTTGGGGAATATGACGATGTCGTCGACGACACCGGTTGTCTCCTGAGTGAGCGGGTCGACAGTTGTGATGGACTCGACCTCGTCACCGAAGAGGGCTATGCGGACAACCGACTCCTCATACGCCGGGTGGATCTCGATGGTGTCTCCTCGAACACGGAACTTTCCCCTGATCAGGTTCATGTCATTGCGTTCATACTGCAGATCGACGAGCCGACGAAGAAGCTCTCGCTGATCGACGATCTCGCCGACCCGGGCGGAGAACAACCGGCTCGAGTACTCCACTGGCGAACCAAGACCATAGATACATGACACTGACGCCACCACGATCGTGTCACGCCTGGTGAGAAGCGCTGATGTGGCAGCGTGGCGGAGCCTGTCGATCTCGTCGTTGACCGACGAGTCCTTCTCTATGTATGTGTCACTCGACGCGATGTAGGCCTCGGGCTGGTAGTAGTCGTAGTACGAGACGAAATACTCGACCCGGTTATTGGGAAAGAATTCACGGAACTCGTTGGCCAACTGGGCGGCAAGGCTCTTGTTCGGGGCTATGACCAGGGTTGGCCTCTGGACCTGCTCGATCGTCCACGCAATCGTCGCCGACTTGCCCGAACCCGTGATTCCCAGCAGCGTCTGGAACCGCTCGCCTGTGTTGACGCCTTCAGCGAGTTCAGCGATGGCCTTCGGCTGGTCACCAGCTGGGGAAAATGGGGAGACAACCTGGAACGGCTTAAGGGCCGATGGACCTGACAAGGTGGTGGACACAGAAGAATCGTAGCGAGAGCCAGTGACGCTGAAGCTCCGTCAACGCAGGCTCTGGATCCATTTCCAGGCCCGATCGATCTCGTGTTCCAGGTCGATCATCGAACCGCCGTTGTCGATCACGAAACTCCCGGCGCCCACTCGCTGCTCACGGGAGACCTGATTTGCTATCCGTGCACGGGCATCTGCCTCGTCAAAGCCCCGGAAGCGGACTAGGCGATCAACTGCAACGTCAAGATCCAGGTCGACGACGATCGTTCCCTCAAGGTCCTTCCAACCGGATTCAACAAGCAGCGGGACATCGAGGATCACGACGTTGTCGAGTTCTCGCTGTTCCTCGACCCGTCTGAAGATTTCGGCCTGAACCGACGGGTGAACGATTGCTCCAAGATCAGCGAGGGCATCCTTGTCGTTGAAGACGATCGCTGCGACCGCTGCACGGTCGAGTTCGCCATCCGAACCGACTATCGACACACCGAACCGCTCGACCATTGCCTCAAAGACAGGTGTGCCGGAACGTTGGAGCTCTTTGACGATGGCGTCGGCATCCACCACGACTGCGCCACGGTGAGCGAAGCCCGCAGAGACCGTTGACTTTCCTGAACCAATTCCGCCTGTGAGTCCCAACAAAAGCATTCACGAACCGTAGTTCGCACACCGTCTCAGGCCGACCGAGTCGATCAACGCAACAAGAAAGTTCATCGGAAAAGTCCACTTCGCTCCAGATCGTGCCGATACGTGTGACAACTGAAACCGCGCGACCAGATCTGGAACCGATTGATGGAGACCCAACCGTCCTTCGACGCTACATCGACGACAACTGACAGCCACCCCGATCCGGACGGCTCACCACCAGGACAAGGCCTGATCAACAGGCTGCGATCCCGCGTGTCCAAGGACATCCGCAATGCGATGGTGGACCCATCAGTTCAACACTCGGGGGATTTCGACATCGTCGTCGCCGGCATGTCACAGACAAGCCGGGACAGGGTCCAGAACTTCGCCAGCCTGATCATGGCTGTGCGAATCACCACGACGCTGGTCTCGATTCTGCTCGTTGCAACGAGCCATTCCAACCAGATGCCCAAACTGGCCATCTGGACTGGTCTAGTCGTCGCATACGCAGTTGTTCGCACCCTGCGTCCGATCAAATATTCCAACGACGTCCAGTCACTGATGCGGGTCCTCTTCGAGGTTCTCTTCCACACCGTGGCGGTGGTCCTCACCGGCGGCTGGGAATCTCCTTTGGTTTTCACGCTGTTGACGGCTGTGACCGTCGCCGGTCTGGCCCGTGGGTATGGCTTCTCACTCCGCGTCGCCATAGCGACCTGTCTTACAGTCACGTTCCCCTTCGTTGACGGTGCACCCGAGGCAGCCGACGCACTCATCCGATCGACGTCGTGGTCCGGCATTGTGATCCTGGTAGCGATCGTCGCCGGATACGCCAGACGTATCTCGGGTGAGGCAGATCGTGAACGTGAACTCGCGCTGGACCGACTCGATCGCCTCGCTGATGCCAACTCGCTGTTGTTCTCATTGCATCGGGTCACTCAAACCCTGCCCGCATCACTTGATCTTGGCGATGTGCTCGACTCGACGATCGCCCGAATCAAGTCGCTCGTCTCCTACGACAGTGTCGCGATCCTTCTCTTCGACGAGGTCGATGCGCACTGGGAGGTCGTTCGCCATCAGGGGCTGCATGTGTCATCTCGTCTGGGGCCAACCGAGCTTCCCAACGGACTGCGTTCCGCAATCGCCAAGAACGGTGTCGTGCACATCTCTGAGGGCATGTCCGACAAGGGGCTCTCAGGACGTGCGGGCTCTGGCATCTACACCGTCCTCGAGGCCCGCGGCGCAATCATCGGCCTGCTCGCCATCGAACACGGCGAGGAGAACCGTTTCGTTCCACGCGACACCGAGGTCATCAAGGGATTCACCGCCCCCGCTGCCCTCGCTCTCGACAACGCCCGCTGGTTCGCTCGATTGCGCACTGTTGGTGCTGATGAGGAACGCACCCGCATCGCCCGCGATCTGCACGATCGCATCGGGCAGTCACTCGCCTATCTGGCGTTCGAACTCGACCGGCTCGTAGATGAGAACGAGTCCGGCAAGTCGCTCACCGAACCGCTCTCGCGACTTCGCGACGACGTCCGCGGCGTCATCCGCGAGGTCAGAGACACCCTCTATGACCTGCGTACCGACGTCTCGGAGACCCACGGCATGGGCGAGGTTCTCGAGGAGTATGTGACCCGGGTGGCCGAGCGCAGCTCGCTCGTGGTCCAGATTGAGTCGGACAAATCCCATCGTCTCCCTCTCCTACAGGAGCGTGAGATGTGGCGGGTCACCCAGGAGGCACTCGCGAACGTCGAGAAGCACGCCCAGGCGACGGCCGTGCGGATCGTCTGGCGCTGTGACGGCCAACGAGCCTTTGTGGATGTCACCGACAACGGAATCGGTTTCGCCCAGGGCAAGGCCGGCCGTCTGGACTCCTACGGAATGCTTGGCATGCGCGAGCGCGCAGCGAGCATCGGGGCCGTTCTGGAAGTGGTGAGCGCTCCCGGGCGCGGCACCCGAATCCGCTGTTCTCTCAACCCAACCGAAGTCACCCGGCAAGGAGCCAACGATGACGAACAGGCAGCTGAGACCATCGAATATTCGGAAATCGGGGGGTGAGGACAATGGCAATTCGCTTGATGCTCGCTGATGATCACCGGATGCTCCGCGAGGGACTGCGAAGGTCGATGACAGACGCCGGATTCGATGTGATCGGTGAGGCGTGTGACGGTGTGGAGGCGATCAGTCTGGCTGACCGACTCCAACCCGATGTGATCCTCATGGACGTCACGATGCCCAACTGCGATGGCGTCGAGGCGTGTCGACAGGTGAAGGCCTCGGGGAACCCGACCAAGGTGGTCATGTTGACCATGCACGCCGATCAGGATGTCCTGACCAATGCGATCCGGGCGGGTGCGATCGGCTATCTGACAAAGGACTGCTCGACCCGTGAGATCGCCTCGGCAGTTCAGATGGCAGCCGAGGGCGACACGGTCCTCTCCCCTCAACTGGCCCGTTCGATGCTGGACGAGGTGCGCAAGCTCGACAAGCCGGATGAGTCCGACGATGACCGGGTCGTCTCCAAGCGCGAGGAGGAGGTCCTTCAGCTCATAGCGGATGGATGTTCCACCCCGGAGGTGGCCGAGAAGCTCTTCATCTCCCAGAAGACGGTCAAGAACCATCTGGCGTCCATCTATCAGAAACTCGACGCACGGGACCGCACCCAGGCGGTGCTCCAGGCCGTGCGAATGGGAATCGTCTCACTCACCTGATCAAAGCATCAGGAACGAGTGGCATTTGCTCGATGATCCTCCTGGCCCAGGGTCATTGGTCAAAAAGAATCACTTTGGGCCAAAAGAACTATCAAGGTCCGACTCAGGGCGTCGATACAAAACATACGAGGTTCGGCGGACGGAACTCGTGAAGCAAAACCCAGAAACCGAAGCAAACAAACCGGAGATACAAATGATCCTTCAGTACAACTTCCTCAAGACCTGGCTCGTGGCACAGGCAAAGACAGAGCGTGGCGCATCCCTCGTTGAGTACGCCCTCCTCGTCGCCCTGATCGCCGTGGTCTGCATCGGCGCAGTCACCATGCTGGGTCGCCAGGCCAACAGCACCTTCTCCAAGACCGGCAGCGCAATCAGCGGCGCCTGATCGAGCCTCGCAACACCAGTTGCTCGCAATGGGGGCGGATCACCGATCCGCCCCCATTCGCATCTAACAGGCCAGACGACGTGTCGTCCGGCACCCTCGTGAATCTGGCCCGAGGCCTCGACTGGCCCAGGGCATCGCTCGGACACCGGAACCCGAAATGACCAACAACCCAGATCTCCAGATCACAGAACCCAGCATCGAAGACGTCACCCACGACAACGCCGAGACGGTATCAACGCGAACAGCGTCGGCCGACTCCGAGTTCGCCGTCAGATCGCACATGGGCCGACGTGTTGAGCGTGGCGCCTCACTTGTCGAGTACGCACTCCTGATCGTCCTGATCGCTCTCGCTCTCTTCAGCGCCGTGGGCACCCTCGGCCAGGACGTCGGCGGCAAGCTGACCAACACCCACAACGTGATCTCCGCCTCAACGGGCACCTCTGGCTGAGGGCATCGCCCCAGTTCCTTGAGACTTCAACTCTCCTGATCATCGACGAGTTGAAGTCCACCGCTGAACGAGGACGTGTCATCCACTGACAACTCGACCTCGAAGCGACTTCTATGGGCTGGAATGATGTGCTCGCTCATCAGAATCGGTTCCCGACCCGTACCTCTAGTCACCCTCTCCGCTATCAGGACCGGAGAGCCATCGGGCACCTCAAGAAGCCGCGCATCTTCCCCCGCGACCAGACCGGCGCTGATGGTCTGAGTAGCGCCAAGAACCTCCACCCCAAGTTGTTCGAGAAACGAGGATTCCTCAAGACTCGACTTGCTCAGCGGCGCAGCAAGCCGCTCGGGACACCAGACGGTGACCAGTCCAAAGGGGACGTTGTCTGCCAGATTGAGTCGGCGGACGGTCAGAACGCTGCGACAACCAAGCACGTCCGCCACCGCAGCCGACGCTGTCCCGTATTCGAACTGCAGGATTCGGCGCTCCGAAACGATCCCGGCTCCAACCAATTGAGCTTCGATGGTCTCGAGTCGAGACAGGTTCTGGCTCAGCGGTTCGCCGGCTACGAGCCATCCGTATCCCTGACGGCTCTCCACCAGTCCCTCTGAGCGGAGCACCTCCAGCGAACGTCGAATTGTCACTCGGCTGGCGGAATAGCTTTCGGAGAGCTCTGACTCCGACGGGAGCAGTCGAGACGCGTCGAACTCCCCTGCGCCCACTCGTCTCCGCAGGTCCTCCGCTATCTCCTGGTAACGAATCGCCCTCATCAACTTGTACTATACTTGTATTAGTCAAGTT
>CAUJEC010000042.1 GCA_963169245.1 Actinomycetota bacterium | reverse complement strand
CCGGTTTCGGCTGCGTTGGCTTGAGCGAGCGCCGCCTCCGCCTTTTCTTTAGCTGCAGCGTCCGCGGCTACCTGCTCCTCCACCTGATGACGTGCTCCCGGCAGCACCTTTTCGGCTTGATCGAACTCGGTTGCTGCGAGTTTCAGTGCATCGAGAAGTTGTTGGTAGTCAGCACCGAGTGCATCTTCGAGAGTGGCAAGGCGAGCCGCTTGAGGCTGGTGTTCGGCGACCGCAGACCCGTGAGCGGCCTGCGCGTTCGAGAGGTCGTTGTCAGCGTCGGCCAAGCGCTCGATCGAGTTACGCCACACGTCTAAGGACCGGTCCAGGGTCCTCATCGTGTGGCGCACAGTCTCGACCTGGCTACCTGCTTGGCGGAGGTCGCCTTCCACACTCTTGAGCTCTGTTTCGGTTCGAGGCAGCTGGAGAGATGCCGACTCCCGCCTGAGAGCGTCGTCGAGGTCATCTCGTTGCTGTTGCGCATTAGCCAGAGCGGATTCACTCTCGCTCAGTACATCGGTTCTTTGCTCAAGTAGATCAGCGGCTGTGGCTTCGGCAAGGAGTGCCCGATCGAGCGGCTCGGTTGACGGAAGCTCCTTCGCGAGCAGATCTGCGGTGTCGCGTTGCGCAGCCCAACTCTCGACCTTGGCCACAGCGCTCGCGTGAGCCTCTTCAGCTTCGACTAGAGCGGCTTTCGCCTGATCGCGTTGACGTTCGAGCGCAGCCCGTCGAGCGGTTACACCGATCAGTTCGAGTTGGTCGCGGTGATGACGTCCACAGAGTGAGCCGACACGGAATCGGCCATCGGCAGATACAGCCGTGTCGGCGTCGCTATCGAAATCGGTGGAGATGGCGCCGAGCACCGCTCTAATCCAATCGACATCTAGCCCATCTGGCGCCGCCTCGGGGAGAGTGACAACCATGGAATCGCTGAGCGGGTTTGCAACGGCGGGACCACCGAGGGCGACAAGGTCACCCGTTGCCAACCGAATCTCACCCGGACGAACCGTGGCGGCGAGCAGTCCGGATGCTTCAAGCGCTGCTTCGAGGCCGAGTCGATCCTCGTGTGGCACGTCGTCGCGAAAGTCGACAAGTGCTGCCAGCCGTGGGTGCTCATCGACTGTCTGCCATGTCAACGATGGCGGATCCGGCTCGCTGCGGTCCAGAAGTTCCGCCAGCGCGACACGAGCCCGCTCCTCTATGTCCGACGCAGCGCGGGCCGTCTCCTCTGAGCGGATCAGGTGCCGGTTCAGGTGGTTCTGAACCTGCTGCATCCACTCGAGCAGCACGCCACGAAGCTCGACTCGTTCACCGCGAATGTCGGTATCTGTTGCGATGATGGGTGGGGGCGAGGCCTGGATATCCATGGCGGCCGCCGCAGATCCAGCGCCTTTGACCCATTCGGTCAAGGCCGCGTGCAGAGCGTCGGTTGCTTCTCTGGAATGTTGCACTGCGCTATCGAGATCAGCCGATGCGAGCGCGAGATCGGCCTGGGACCGGCTCACATCGGCCTCATTCTTCTGGACCCAGCGTTGCGCTGTTTCGACAGCGGAAATGCGTTCTCGAACCGAGTCCACCTCGCTCTCTCGTTGCCTGATTGCGATGGTGACCGCACCAAGAGTGGGAACAACAGAGTTGCTGAGGCCCACAGGCGGACGACCATCGACGTCAAGGTCACACGGCTCCAGGTCTGCAACGACGGCGTTGACGTTGTAGATACTCAAAGCGGAGCGCAACTGAGAGAGAGCATCGCCCGCAGTTTCGTGGTCGCCGTTCGCTGTCGCTGCCGCGGCCTTCTCGCTTTCTAAGTCCTTATCTCGACGTCGGCGTGTCCGCTCGACCTCTTCGCGGCGATTCTCCACTTGAGCCGCGAGGGACGAGACGTGATCCCGAAGGTCCTCCAGGTCCTTGCCTTCCCGGTAGAGAGGCTGGTCTTTCAGCGCGTCGATCTCCGATTGGAGACGACGCAGCGAGTCTTCGACGGAACTGACATATGTTCGTGCGTTCTCAAGGGTCTGGGCACACACGCTCGCATCCTTGAGGAGGCGGCCATGTTGGCGTCGCAGGTCGACAACCTTCTTGACTTCCTCGGACGCGGTGGCCGCAGCAGCGTGCAGTTCGCAGCGGGCGTAGTTGGCGTAGGTGTTGGCCAATGCTCGGATCGCCTCGTCAGTGGCGCCGAGTTGGGCGACATTGTCGCGGTGTTCTTCGAGATCCTCCAGTGGTTGAGCGGCATCATCGATCGCCTGTTCGGACAGCTGTGGCAGAGCCTCGTCCAGGTAGCGTTCAAGCTCGGAGTCGATTCGGTCGCCAACGGTTGGGTTACGCAGGACATGCAACAGCCGAATGTGCTGGTCGAGGTCAGCCCCTCCGTAGAGTCGGGACCGGAGCTCAGCCCGGTAGGCGGAACGTTGCTCCTTTGTGAACACCTGAGATCCAGCACCCAGCACATCACGTAGGGAGTCGATGCTCCGCGGTGTTCGACCTTCTATCAGGTTGATGTCTACGTGGGGGCGACGATCGGTTACGAACCACCAGGTCAACACGTTGTCTGTCGAGCGGTTCGCACGGATTCCACAGCCAAAGACGACGTACTCGTCACCGCGGCGCAACTCCAGCCACAGGTACCCGATGGGTTGCGGTTCTTCCCGACCGGTCAGCATCCATGACCGCAGCACGCCCGACTGAACACCTGCAGCATCGATACGACGGGTGTCCGCATCGAGCAGGAAGGGCAACAACATGTTCATCGCCGTGGATTTGCCGGAGCCATTGACGCCACGAAGAAGGAGTCGCCCACCACTGAAGTGAAGGACCTCGTCACCGTATTGATAGACGTTTAGGATCCCGGCGCGGTTGAGCACCCAGCGATCTGACATAGCGGAGAGTGTAGGAGTCGCCAGTGACAGCTACATCTACGCCCGTGCGCAGTGCTTCGTCGATTTATCGTACGATGTGCGATATTCTGAACCTCGTACGATAAATCGCACGCAAAGGTAAAGGGGGTGCCATGGACGTCTCGATGCCGATCATGACGGTTGTTCCGAGTCTCGACGGGCCCGTTCTTGCTGCCCTCGCTGCAACTACCGAGCCGATGGGGCTCGGCACCGTACACAACCGGGCCGGACGCGGGTCCAAGTCTGGCGTCCGTTCGGTCTTGCTGCGGATGGTCGACGATGGACTCGTTATCGTGGTCCCAGGTGGATACCTGCTGAACCGAGACCACCTCGCCGCACCAGCCGTCGAGTTGCTCGCCTCCCTCCATGGCGAGTTGACCAACCGGATTCGCAGCGTGGTCGAAGAGTGGAACATTGCTCCGAGGCTGGTCGGACTGTTCGGTTCAGCCTCCCTAAGAGACGGTGATGCAAACAGCGACATCGACGTGCTCGTCGTATCTGACGATCCCGACCTTGATGAGCGTGTCGACGCACTAGCGGAGCAGATCCGGCGGTGGACGGGCAACCGCGCGCAGGTCATCGGCCGGTCCCCCAATGAGATCGCGCGACTCCGACGCGCCAAGGAGCCGATCCTCGCTGAGTGGACTCGTGATCTCGTTGTGATCACTGGAGAGCCTTCGACGCTCGGGAAGGTTGCTTGACGCCTCGGCCGAAGACAAAAACCCAGTCGTGTGACCGAACGGCGGCGCTAAGCCGTCTCTCCCAGTCGGACGCATTCCTGCTGGCTGCCGAACTGGTCGTAGACGATTACACCGGCGACTCCACGCCGAGCGTTGCCGCTTCACTCGCGGTGCTCGCCGGAATCACCGCAGCGGATGCAGCCTGGTTCCCATGCTTCGACGCTCCGCAATCGGTGTCGAGTTTGGCGGATCTGCGCCATTGCATTGTTAGCCAAACTCGATCAAACTTTGCTCATGCCGCTATCAGATACCGAGCTCGACGTAGCGTTGACCGCTATCTCGGATGGAGCTCCAGCCGCGTCCCTTGAGACGCGCGAACTCGACTTCAAACGCCAACCGGACAGTAAGAGTGACTCAATCAAAGTCCTCGTTGACGCCGCTGTGTGCTTCGCAAACACCACGGGAGGCACGATCATCATGGGTATCGCCAATGGCAAAGGCGGTGTCGACGCGTTCCTCGGTTGTGACCTCGATCCCATCACAACCCAGCGACGGCTCTACGAACTCATCGACCCACCCCTGATGGTCGGAGCACGCCAGGTTGAACGCAACGACAGGACCCTTCTGGTCATCGATGTGCTCCAAAGCTTCGAGATCCACGCCGACAAACAGGGCAAGGCAAGTCATCGCGTGGGTACTGACTGCTTGCCTATGACACCACAAGAACACAAACGTCTCCGAGAAGAGCGACTTGGTGTTGATTGGTCAGCACAATCCTCGGATCAGACCGTCGCCGCGATCTCCACACGAGCGCTGGATGCTGCCCGCGAATCCCTGAATCGCTTCTCAGATGATCGACAACCGCTTGGTTCGCTTTCGAACGAGGATCTTCTTCGTTCGCTAGGCGTCGCTGATCAGGATGGACGCCTATTGAAGGCCGGCGAGGTGCTGCTCTGTGACCCGCCCGCTCAAGAAGCAACCGTCGTCTACCAGTACCGGCCAACACCAGGTGGCGAAGCTTCTCTGGTGGAACGGATCGACCAGCCTCTTGTCTTGGCATTTGCGCGCACAATGGAACTTGTCTTGGCGAGACGCAACGTGACTCCGCTGACGCTGCAGAACGGGCAGCAGCTAGAGGTCAGCGATTTTCCGGAAGCAGCCGTCCGCGAAGCTCTATCCAACGCCCTCCTACACCGTGACTTCCGCCTCGCTGGACCCGTGAATGTAGAGCACTCACCCACGTCCTTTGTAGTGATCTCACCAGGCCCGTTGGTAGGAAGCGTTACTCCGGACAACATCCTCACTCACGCTTCGAGTCCGAGAAATCCGACGCTTGCCAAGGCTGCCCGGCTACTACGGCTAGCTGAAGAGACTGGCCGCGGGGTTGATCGAATGTATCGGGAGATGATCCGGACCGGTCACGAGCCACCGGCTATCGAGGATGGGATCGACTTCGTTCGTGTCGCGCTCACAGGCGGAGCACCTCGGACGTCAGTCGTGCGCTATGTGGCGGGCCTTGAGCCGGATGAGCAACAAGATACCGATGCGATGCTCGTCCTCTTCATACTCTGCCGGCAGAGGACTATTAATGCGGCCCAGATCGCGCCAGTACTCCAGAAAGGTGAAGCCGAGTCGGAGAGCATCCTCAAGCGACTTTCCCAAGAACGTACGGCAATGATCGAGGCGACAAGAGAGACCGGTTCTCGGCGAAAAGGGGAGTACAGGCTCAGAGCCAGCGCACTCAAAGCTCTTGGGACCGCCGTTCGATATCACCGCAGAACAGTCGACGAGACGGACCTTAAAGTCATTGCCCATTTGAACGAGTACGGCCGGGTCACCAATCGCACTCTTCAGAACCTCTTTGATATCGATGTCTACCGGGCGAGGGACATTCTCGCCGACCTACAGAACCGCGAGATCGTTGTGAGGACGTCCGAGGCAACCCGTGGCCCTAGCGTTGAGTACGGCCCGGGCCACAAGTTTCCCCAGAAGCGGCGACGGGCTCCCAAACCAACAGCCGGTATCGAAGACTCCCAAACTGACACCCCACCGCTGCTCTAATGGGGTGGGGTGCGGTCGGGGGACGCTGGTTTCAAGCTGAGGCTTCGGGCACCTCGAGCAGACGTCGCTAGGGGTCACAGAGACAGCTTGGGCAGACCTTCCACGATCTCGATGGTGCGCATCGAGACTGTGACCACACGGCCGATCAGGTCGAGGATGTAGGTCGGGTCGTTGTGTTCTGTTGCCCAGTCGTTGGGGTCATTCACGATGCCCGAGGCCTTGTCCGTGCGGACGCGCCATGCCTCCATCACCCAACCGATAGCCGAGCGTGACCCGAGTTCGTAGCCGTAGGCCGCTTCGGGGATAGTGCCGACAGTGACGTGCTCGTTGTAGATGATCCGGGTTCGGTCCTCGACGGACTCGCCGTCGAGTTTGACCTTGGGGTGCTTCATCTTGGTCACCCGATTGGTGGCCGGGTCGTCCTTGTCGGCTCCGGCGGCGTATTCGTAGGTGAGGTCCGGCCAGGGCTCAACGTTCTCGTAGTTGGTGTGGAGTTCGGCAAGCTGGCGTCCGGCTTTGGAGAACGCCCAGAAGTCCACCGCGTTGTCGACCTGTGGGATGCGGGGCAGCGACTTCTTGAGGTCGGATGCGAAGGCGCTGCGGTGGTCGGTCGAGTGCATGAGGCCGTAGACGTAGAAGAAGACATCATCCTTGTCGATCATCGAGTCGAGCATGCGGTAAAGATTGAGCGCGTGGTCGGTGACGTTGTTGCGGCGTGGCAGACCGGAATCCCCGACACCAGAGTCATTGCTGCCTGTGCCCGCGTCGCTGAACAGGTTGGGCGGCGCGTCACCGGCGGGTCCCACCTCGTAGATGTAGCGAGGATAGAACTGCATCGCGTTGCCCGCACCGGTGACGACAAGGTCCGGTATGTCCGCTGTTGCGAACGGAACGAAGGCTGCCGATCCACCCATGCCAGCACAGCCAATCGCAAGGTTCTCGGCTTCGGCCTTCGGGAAGATCCGTGGTAGTTGGCCTACCCGCTTGTTCAAGGTTGGGCCAGCATTTACGAATCGGCGGTGGAATGGCCTGTAGGCAGCTGTTCGGATGTCGGTGTCGTCTGACCCATAGTCGCTTCCGCTACTCAGGCGTGAAAAGTCCTTGTCTGTCCATTTGAACTTCGATGCATCTAAGTCAATTAGACCAGCGACTGCGTCTATCGACATGGGCTTCGCACTTAGGGACTTGACGTACGCAACCTGAGCGTTGAAATGGTCGATCATCCGCCCGAGGTTCTCTTCGAGTTCCGCCTTTGAACTGTTGTAGTTCCATGCGTCGCGGTTGGTCTGGAGACCGTTAGACCTCAACTCGAAAATCGACGGCGTCTTGTCGTCATGGGCCGGTAGGTGCGTTGTG
>CAUJEC010000041.1 GCA_963169245.1 Actinomycetota bacterium | reverse complement strand
CGAGCAGTTCGGGATGCTCGCTGAACTCCACCCCGGCCGGATAGATCTGGGACTGGGCCGGGCACCGGGAACCGACCAGCCGACGCTACGGGCCCTGCGGCGAGACATCTATGCCTCAGATCGATTCCCTCACGACGTCCTAGAACTCCAGGCCTTTCTCGGCGATGAGTCAGCCGTCGACGGGGTGTCCGCTGTTCCCGGTAGGGGGACGCACGTGCCACTGTACATACTCGGGTCGTCGCTATTCGGCGCCCAGTTGGCAGCAGAACTCGGCCTCCCCTATGCCTTTGCGTCGCACTTTGCGCCAGTAGCGCTGCATGAGGCACTCACGCTTTACAGGGATCGCTTCAAGCCCTCTGCACAACTCGCCAAGCCGTACTCCATTGCGGCGGTCAACGTGATAACCGCAGAGGACGACGCCGAAGCACAGGCGCAGTTTCAGTACGTTCGCCGGGCAAGGGTACGGCTGTTGTACCGGGGTCCGTCAGGTCGCCTGACCGACGATGAGGTCGAGTCGATTCTGGATTCGGGCCGAGCGTCACAGGTCGAGGAGATGACTCGATTCACAGGGGTCGGTACTCCAGATCAGGTTCTTGCCTATGTCGAGGGATTCGCAGCCGACACCGGAGCGGATGAGGTGATGGTGGTACCCCAGGGGGCAACTATCGCGACCCGATATCGGTCCTTGGATCTACTCGGTCAGATCTCTCAGACCGCGGGGAATCGAGCCACGGGGGACTGAACCGAACGAATCCGTCTACTCGGCGGCTCCTGATCGACTATTGCTTCTACCTTGTGGTGGCGGCGTCGAGCAACTGCCCCTCGAGGGTGAGGAACTCCCTGATCGGCTCGGGCCCACGGAACCAGTTGCTCGGACGCAGGACGACGACTGTCCCGGTTCGGTCAACGGCGAAACTGCCGGTTGCCGAATCGAGGCCAAAACGTGAGGACTCGATGTAGTCACCGTTCTGGGTGCAGGGGCAGAACGGAACCAGTCCCAGCCCATAGAACCAACGGTCGGGATCGGATGAGAAGCGGGTCATCTGATCCACCGAGGATGGTGCGAGTCCCTCGGTGAACACCCATCGGATCAGTTTCGCTGCCTCGGCAGTGGACGACACGATGCCGCCTGATCCCCACAGAGATCCCCTGTATCCGTGTCGGTCCGGGTCGGTCACCTCGTCATGTGGATAATGGTCCTCGTCGAAGGAGATCGTCGCCCCAGCGGTATCGGCCAGTGACCTCATCGCCTCGGTCCATGTCGTTCCCGAGGCCCTCTCCAGAGCAAGGGTCAGCAGGTGGTAGCCGGTACGCGAATAGTTGAAGCCGCTCCCCGGCGTGAACGCGAGTCTCGGAGACCTGCGATACCGATCCAGATCGGCTTTGGGATTTGCCTCGAGTATTGGCAGATCGACTGACGAGGGAATGCCGGATGAGTGTCTGGCAAGTTGATCGAGGGTGATTAGCTTTGCATTGGGAGCCTCGGGAACCCAACGGTCGAGCCTGTCCTTTGGAGAGAGAACCCCGGTCTCGGCAAGGCGCATCATCCAGGTTGTTGTCATTGCCTTGGTCATGGACCACCAGAGGAGTGGATCATCGTCCCCCGGAACATCCCCCCACGTCGCACGGCTCATCTCTCCTGAGGAGTCGACCACCACGGCGTCGACATATCTGAGATCGATCTCGCCGACCAGCGCGCTCTGATCCTTGAGCCAGTTGTCGAGCACCAGTTGCGAACTGGGAGCGGTCGAATCTCCGTCCGATTCGACAGTGCCAACCCTGCGACTGCCTCTAACGCCACTCCCCGACGAAGCTCGGGAATCCGCCGAGCCAATCTGTTCCTGGACGATCGCTGCACGTCCTGCAACAGCCTGACCAGACAGCGGAATGTTAGTGGGCCTGGCGTCGTTGACGGGCTGAAGGAGCACGATGGTCATGAGGATCGGCAGGGAGACCGCTGGAACGAGCCGGCACAAGCGTGCGACCCGAGAGTGGGTGGCGACGTTCCCCTGCTCCAGGATGCCCGAGTCGGAGCCAGCCGCACCCTTTCGCCCAGAATCGCCGAATCGCAAGGGGATCAGTTCAATCAGGCTGATCCGACGCGCAGCAAGGTCCTCGAGCCGACCGAAGACGACTGTGGCGCCGACAATAGCTGTGACAACAACAATCAGGCTCAGGACGGCGCTCAGAACAGGGTTGACAATGCGTTGCTGCACGAGTCGGTCAGCAGCGACTAGGCCGAAGCCCTGCCACAGATAGATGGTGAGTGCTCGAGAGTTGAGACTGCTGACCGTCCTGCTCAAGGCGTGTCGCGTCGATACGGCATTCTCGATCTGACGTTGACAGACGACGGCAATGGCGATTCCAGCCGCTCCCACGAGCAGCATCAGGAGATAGGACCGGTTGACCACACCATCAGTCGGGCCGAAACGCCACCACGTGATCAGCCCAAGCGTGATGAACGAGATGGCGAGCGCTGCCAGCACTCGCTGTCCTCCGAGTCGACCCCGGCTGTTGTAGACCATTCCGGCTGCAACAAACGGCAGGTACCCAAACGCGTCGGACACCGCGAATGGAACCGAATGGCCAGCGTATGCGAGACCCCAGGCGACAACGCTCAGGGCGCCTGAACCGATGACGATCCACATGCCCAGCCGGTTCTCGATGCGTTTGAGGATCCCTGAGCCGAGAACGAACCAGACATAGGCACGGATGTACCAAAGCGGAACCCACAGTCCCGGCATGGAATCAGATCCGCGGGGGTCGCTGAGTGGCAGGACCCAGGCGAACGCGTCGAACACGCTGGGATGCCAGCCATCGAGGATCATCACGGTCCAACAGGCAACTGCGTAGACCCAGAAGGGGATCAGCAGGCGACGTGCCCGCTGCGCGACGGTCGATCGCCACCCGCGACGCGACAGCGACATGTCGAGCAGGGCCCCGTTCGAAAAGAACATCGCCGGCATTGCCGGGATCCATGAAAGCCAGGCCCATGACCATGTGTGCCAGATCACAACACGAACGATTGCGATCGACTTGACCGCGTCCAACAGGCGATTATGCGCTTGGGATCCGCGGCCGGTTCCGACCGAGTTTCCGATTGGAGCGCTTTCAACGGGCTCCTGCCGCCTCTGCGACCGTTCCGCCACCCCATGTTGGTTAGTCATCTCACAAATGGCTCCAACAGAGCGGTCCGGTCGGTAGCGACGTGCCACCTCCACGTCCGCTGTTCCAAAGCCTATTGGTTCTGCACGCAATGTCCGCTTTTCGGAGATAACTTCACCCAATGGCTCTATCACCATCCGAACAGGCGGCAGTCGACACAGCACGAGCGGTGCATGACCTTGGGGCGAGCTTCATGCTCGACATGGACACCTATGTGAATGCGGCATCTGCTGGTTATCAGGGTATGGCGTTCTATTTCGCCGGTCGTGGTGGGGTCCTTGGGGATGTCTCGGCCGATGACGTTTTCGACGCGTTCCACTTCTTCCCTCGGGAGACCGTTGCGAGCAACTGGGACAGTTCCGCTGACGTCGAATCACGGTCCTCCGCAGCTCAGCGCTTTGCCGAGGCAGCGCATACGTGGTCGGCATCGCACCTGCCCGAGTCGGGCATCGACTACTCGCGACTCGCAGAACTGGCCGCGAAGATCGTCGATGCAGCAGATGGGTCGGGAGCTCCGGTGTTCGACGGTTGGCGCAAGCTTGACTCACCCTCGGATGCTCGAGCGAATGCTGTTCATCAGGTGAACGCCCTGCGCGAACTTCGCGCCGCTCGTCACGGCGCGGCCGTGGCCGAGGTGAGCCTTGCGCCTCGCGACGCCTTCATGATCAAGACCCCATATATGGCCAGCGTGTTCGGTTGGCCAGAGCCCGAGTCAGCGCCAGATGACGAATCCAAGGCTCTCTGGGAAGAGGCCGAACGCCTGACGAATGTGAAGTTCGGTGCGGATCTCGGGTCCCTTGATGACGTCGAGCTCACCGAGTTCTGTGACCTGGTGAATGCTGCGCTCGCTGCGATGACCTGACCGGCCGCGGCGACCTCTGTGCTCCAGAGAGGCTTTTGGCCCGCTATTCCTGTGTCCCTTCAGGGGGATGTGGCGCATCCCAGAACTCGTCATACTCGTCAGCCACAGTCGGCCAGATGAGTTCGATTGCGTCCCCAGTCGAGTTGATCTGCTCAGCGAGTGGCCCATCGATAACGAACTCGTGCACGATCGCTCTGCCCACACGGTCCGCTCGTCCGAGCGGATCTTCAAAACGCACCCCAACCAAGTCGCCAACACGACACCACCCAGAGTGGTTCTCACCCAGTTCAGCGATAACTCGGTCATAGGTGGGAAGCGGATCAGCCAGGCCGCCGTCTCGGAGGAACACGTTTCCCCACGTCTTTCCACGTGTCGCCCAAATCATGATCATGTCCTGCTGCGGAGCAGGACCTTCTCCCCTTCGGCGCGCTCCAAATCCATCTGAAAGCCTGTGATGGTCGCCAACAGGTTGTCGTGGGTGGCTTTGGCGTTCGCATTGGCCGCAGCCAGTTTGTGGCCAGCGAGTCGAGATGCGTCGGTGAGAAAGTCTGGCCCGAACTTCATCAGTACGTCTGCCACCTTGCCGCGCAGAACCAATTTGTAGAGCCGTTCTGCCCACTTGTTCTTTGGGGTTACCAGCGCAAACGCAATCGGCATGGCGCCTTGGAGCATGGTCTCGGCAAGGCCTCCGGGAATCTGCTTGTAGCTCGCCCATTTCACGTGACGACGGAAGGACTCCATTGCGGCGAGCGGGAGGATCAGGTCAAGCCCAACCCTTCGGGTCACCTCGATCTCTCCCGCCTCGAAGCGAGCCGATGACAACAACATGAAGTCCTCGCCGACCGAGAGGACATGTGGCCCGTCGATCATTCCAGCGATTGCTCGGCGAAGTTCCTCGATCTCACCGGCGACCTTTCCGATCATCATTTCCTTGAACTTGTAGACGTCCATCTCCGGCAACAGATCACATTTCGACAGCGCAATCATCCAGATCCGGGGAAACTCCTCAAGCGGCTTTCCATCTGTGAGCAGGTCGTCGCGGAGATTCAACAGACCGTTTCTGAAGTTGCTCAGCAGGAGCTTCAGGTATCGCTCCTCCTCTCCTGCGTTATCCACAAGCCGTTGTCCGTCGACAAGGAGGAAAGCAACGTCGGAGTTGAGCAGGGACCGGAACGTATCGACACGGCGTTGAGCCTCGGCTGGGCCGCTTACATCCTGTTCGAACCACTCACCCGGGTAGTCGTGCCACACCAGCCGCAGGGCATCGAAGGGACGCTTTCTCCACGCGTCGGACGGGTCGTCCTTGAGCTTGACAGCAAAGGAGTACGACTCTCCGGAGAAGCGGTTTGCGGCTGGAACCTGTGCGCTGTCCCTCATTCCCAGGTAGTTCTGATGCAATCGGTTTCCCAGCCCAACATCTTCGGCCACGATGTGGTAGAGGCTCTTCTGAAGAATCGCGGGCTCCTGGGCTGCACCGTAGAACGAAGACAACAACACGGTCTTGCCGCTTCCGCTCTCCCCGAATACCGCTATTCGCTTTTCAAGCTTTCTGCCCTTCTTCATTTCCGGAGCCTAGTGACATCCAGCGCCCTCACTGTTTCCTATCGACGGGTGACGACTGCCAAATACTGCGGTCCATGTTCTGAGACCCAGGACGCAGCGAAACCCCCGGCGGGAATCTGACTCCGTCCGGAGGTTTCGGGCTGTCGGGCTGGGGAGATTTGAACTCCCGACTTCTTGACCCCCAGTCAAGAGGTCCCCAGTCAAGGATCCGTCGTAACGCCAGTTCACTCCCGCTTGAAACGAGCTAGCCTTGGAACATGTCAACGGTCGAACTGGACGAGCGAGTGCTGGAAGCGGCCCGCCGCGAAGCCGACCGACGTGGCATCGATGTATCCGAGGTCGTGACCGCTGCGGTTCAGCGCTTCGTTGCCGGAGCGGATCTTCAGGAGCTGCTCGCCGAGTTTCGTCGCCGCGACGAGGCCTCGGGTGACGCACTGGGAGAGGACGAGGCCAATCGGCTCGCCGCCGAAGAACTGGCCTCGGTTCGCCGGGAACGGCACTGACCCGACCGTCGACGACCTCCTGGCGACGTGTACAGAGTTGTGGTCGACCCGAACGTGTTGATCTCGGCGGCGATCGCCCGAGGAAACCCGCACCGCGTCGTCGACCTGGCCGCATCGGGACTCGTCACGATCGTCGCCTCGCCACTCCTGATGGAGGAACTTCGGATGGTGCTGGCACGGGACAAGTTCCTTCGTTGGCGGACACGCGAGGAACTCGATCGCTTCGTTGCCGATATCGAGCAACTCGCCGAGTTGGCACCTAACCCGGCCAAGGTACCCTCCGCATGCCGCGACCCCCACGACGACTACCTCGTCGCACTCCTCCACGACACAGATGCAGATGCGCTGTGCTCCGGCGACCAGGATCTGCACGACGTAAAACACATCACCGTCTGGACCCCCGCAGCACTCGTCAAGGCGGTACTGGGGCATCCATAGACGTCGGTAGACCAGACGTGTCGCATGCATCTGGCTCAGATCGGCTAATAGTGCAGCGACAGCGACCTAACACTTCCGGATCAGTCTCCGCGACCCACCGCATCGCAAAACCAGCGGAACCCCTGCCGTAGCAGGGGTTCCGTGCTGTCGGGCTGGGGAGATTTGAACTCCCGACCTCTTGACCCCCAGTCAAGCGCGCTAACCAAGCTGCGCCACAGCCCGTGGGGATCGCCAACTCTAGCGGCACTACACATCAAGCTCATACTCGGAGGGGTCAGACAGATGTGGTGCGGCTCGACACTTCTCCGACATCCGCGGCCGCCGAGGACTAGACAGGGAGCATGGATGAACTCCTGGGTTCCGCCATCTACTGGATCGAGACCTCGCATCGAGATCCGGCTCCATCGCTGAAGGGCGGCCACCGATTCGACGTCGCGATCATCGGAGGTGGCTATACAGGCCTCTGGACCGCGTTTCACCTGTTGAAGGCGGAGCCGACAATGTCGGTTGCGATTCTCGAAGCCGGCCACATCGGGTTCGGGGCCAGCGGACGCAACGGTGGATTCGCCATGACCCTGCTCGACATGAGCCTCGCCCGGTTGCGCTCCAACCACGGTGACGAGGCCGCCCGGGCAGCGCATAGCGCTGTCGCTCTGTCAGTCGAAGAGATCGGCGAGACGATCACCTCGGAGGGTATCGACTGCGAATGGCGCCAGGGTGGGCTGATGGTCGTCGCAACCAACCGATCTCAACTCGTGAGAATCGAAGCCGACCTCGAAGCCGCGACCGAACTCGGCCTCGACGGATTCTCGTGGCTCGACGCCAATCAGGCGCAGTCGGTCGTCCACTCCCCCACATATAGAGCCGCACTGCGTGAGGAGCACTGCGGCGTGGTGCATCCGGCCAAGCTGGCACGTGGACTCGCAAAGGTTGTCGAGTCAATGGGAGCGGCCATCTACGAGTACAGCGCTGTTGATCGCGTTGAGTCCTGTGGCTCCGGTGTCCGTGTTTCGACCAGACACGGGTCTGTCGAGTGCGACCAGGTGATCCTGGCCACCAACGCATGGGCTGCTCATCAGGCACAGACCGCCAAGCGAGTCGTCCCCCTCTACACCTACATCGCGCTGACCGAACCGCTGTCGGATTCGATGTGGGATAGCGTCGGTTGGGACAACCACTGCGGCATCGAGGACAAACGAAACTACGTCCACTACTACCGGCGGACACTCGATGGTCGGATCCTGTGGGGTGGAAGCGACGGAGTCGTGCACCTCAACAGCCGCATCGCCCCACGATTCGACCAGAACTCGGCGATCTTCAAACGCCTCCGAAATACGTTCCGACACACGTTTCCCCAACTCGGCGATCTCCGTTTCACCCACCACTGGGGCGGCCCAGTGGGAATCACATCCAACTTTGTTCCCACGTTCGCGACCACTGACGGCGGCAGGGTGCACTACGGCGTCGGCTACAACGGCCACGGTGTCGCGCCTAGCCATACCGGGGGAAAGATCCTTCGCGACAAGGTGCTAGGAAGGGACTCGGACCTGACCAGACTGTGTTTCGTGGACTCACCGACTGCATTGTTCCCTCCAGAGCCGTTCCGCTGGGCAGGGGCAGAGATCAGCCGCAGAGCGATGCTCCGACAGGATGCTCAGATGGACGAAGGCCGCCTGGTTGGAGAGATGGATCCACTGATTCTGCGAGTGCTCAACCGGCTGTCATAGACGGGTTCCCTCCGCGGCTACCGATGACACCGACAACGTGGGCAGGCGCACTTGCCCGTTTCCGCTCGAGATGCAGGCGGGCATGTCGGGCCACTTCAGACCTAGCGAGTACCCAGCCAGTGGATCAGCCAGCCTGTCATCTGAATCGCCCGGTACCCCAGATAGATGACAACAGCGACAAGCAGAACCCAGAAGTGCCAAGGCACCTTGGCGGCCCTGTCCTCCTCGCGAGGCGGCGCAGTCGACTGGATGAACTGGCCTGCGTCCTCAGGGTCTGCCACATGATGACCCTGGGGACAGTCTCCCTCGGGTGTCAGGGTCGACGGCGTATAGAAACGGTCGCAGGATTCGCAGAAAGGCATCAGTTCGTCTCGGTGGGTCTTGATCCGCTGGAGCCTCAGACCGGAGGCACGCCGTGGCGTCTCGAAGAAAAGTGTCGATCTTTTCCGGCTGAGCGGACAAGTCGACGGTCGATCTCGACTCTCAGTTCATCCCACTCGACGATGCCATCGATCACCAACTCCGAAGCAAGACGCATTAGATCGACGTCCTCCTCATACAGTCGGCGCTGCTCGTCGATGAACGCATCGCGTTCTGGCCCTTCGGGAATCTGCGCGATCTTGTTGGCGAAAACAGCGTTCACCGCTGCCTCTGGACCCATGACCGCGATCTTTGCAGTGGGAAGGGCCAACGTGGCCTGTGGCTCGAACGCCGGCCCGCTCATGGCATAGAGACCGGCCCCGTAGGCCTTCCGGACAATGATCGACACCTTGGGCACCGTCGCCTCTGAGACGGCGGTGATCATCTTGGCCCCGTGTCGGATGATTCCCTCTCGTTCAACCTGGGTTCCGATCATGAATCCGGGTACGTCGGCCAGGAAGATGAGCGGAACGTTGAACGCATCGCAGAGCCAGATGAACCGTGCCGCCTTGTCCGCGGAGTCGGTGAAGAGCACTCCCCCTCGGTGCATGGGGTTGTTCGCCACAATGCCGACCGGGCGACCTTCCAGAAGTCCGAAACCGGTAACCAGTTCCGGAGCGAATAGCGGCTTGATCTCGAAGAATGACTCCGCGTCGATGAGTCCGTCGATCAGTTCGTGCATGTCGTAGCCGGCGGTCTCCTCCTCCGGCACGATTGACGCGTCGAGTATTCGAGCCGGCGGAAGCGGCTCATAGCGCGGCGGATCCTCGGTCCAGCGTGATGGAAGATATGTGAGATACGCGCGGGCCTGCTCGATGGCGTCCTCGTCGTCCACGGCAAGGTTGTCACCACAACCCGAGACCGTCGCATGCATCCGAGCGCCGCCGGTCTCCTCGAGCGTCGCTTTCTCCCCTATGACCATCTCGGCCATTCGTGGCGAGCCCAGATACATCGACGCGTTGCCTTCGACCATGATCACCAGATCGGTGAAGGCCGGGATGTAGGCGCCGCCTGCTGCCGACGGGCCGAACAGGCAACAGACCTGAGGCACCTTTCCCGAGAGTCTGACCTGGTTGTAGAAGATGCGGCCTGCACCTCGACGTCCGGGGAACAGTTCAACCTGATCGGTGATACGCGCACCTGCTGAGTCGACAAGCCACACAACTGGTAACTCGTCACGCAGCGCTGTCTCGGTCAGCCGAACGATCTTCTCGACTGTGCGCGCTCCCCAGGACCCTGCTTTGACCGTCGGGTCATTCGCCATGATGCAGACCGCTCGACCATCGACCTCACCCACACCTGTGACCACCCCATCGGCGGGCAGATCAGGATCCATGCCGTGGCGGTAGGGGGCATTGGCCAGAAGCTGGTCCTCGACGAAGGTCCCGGGATCACAGAGCAGATCTATGCGATCGCGAACGAACAGCTTGTTCTGACTCGCAAGCTTCTCGGCCCCATTGGCAAGGTTTCCCTGAAGAGCCCGCTCACGGGCGCCAGCGATCCTCTGTTGTTGTTCGCCGCTCACCCGTTGGAGACGGCGATGAGATCAACAACGAACACGAGTGCGTCACCTGGAGCGGGGCCACCATTGCCGTACGCGAGTTCGGCGGGAATCACCAGCGTGCGACGTCCGCCCTCCTTCATCCCGACAAGTCCTTTGGACCAGCCTTCGATCACGCCGTCAAGAGGGAAAGTCGCTGCCGCTCCACGGGTCCAACTGCTGTCGAACTCGACGCCCGTGCTTGCAGCAGCCCCGGCGTATTGAACGGTGACCGTCGCCCCTGCCTTGACCTCTTTACCGGTTCCGACGATGTCATCAGTGATCTTGAGTTCTGTGGGAACCTCGACAGCGGTCAGTTTGGGGGCGCCCCGATCAGACACAGCCTTTTCGATCGCCGGATCAACCTTCGGGTCGCCGGGCAGAGCCTGGTCAGCGGCGTTCTGATCCGCTGCCGTCTGCTCGGTATCACCCTGGGCTCCACCGTCGGACTTGGTGTCATCGCTTGAGCTGCACGCTCCAAGGGACACCGATGCCGCTAGGGCGACGGCAGCCACGGAGGCAGCGAATCTCATTTTTCTCATACTTTTCCTTAGCGACTTTCGTTTGTGCTCAATGCACGTTCTCTGATCTCGGCCTCTGTCCTCAGCGCCAGCTGACGTCGACGAGGTCGACGGTGAACACGAGGGTTTCGTTGGGGGCGATTCCGGCACCTGGAGGCGGGTGTGGCCCATAGGCCATGTCTCCGGGAATGACGAGCGTGCGACGTCCGCCGACCCTCATGCCCAACAAGCCCTCACTCCAACCCCGGATCACGCCGCTCAGAGGGAAGCTGATCGGCGAGCCGCGATCCCACGAAGCATCGAACTGGACGCCACTCGAGGCGGAGACACCTACGTAGTGGGCGGTCACCGTCGCACCCGAGGTGACCTCATCGCCGCTGCCCTCCACATCGTCGGTGATCACCAGTTCGGTGACGGCTGCCGTTGCGCCAAGCGATGGCTTGCCCCTGGCCTCGATATCTTTTTGAAACTGATTCATCTGATCTCCAATCGGTTCAGAACTCTAGGGGCGTCAGTCGCCCCTGCGGCGCACCCGGATCTTCACCGGGGTCGCAGGCAGCTCGAACTCCTCGCGAATCTGTCGCTCGATGTAGCGCAGATACGACGCCGGAAGTGTCTTGTTGGCGAAGAGAGTGAATGTCGGTGGATCTGTCGCGCCTTGGGTTCCGTAGAGCACCCGACCGCCGTGAGGGGCGGGCTGAGCCTGCTGGGCCCGTCGTAGCATGTCGTTGAGTCGACCGGTCGGCACCCTCGTCTCATACTGCGAGATGGCTGAGGCCAGCGCGGGGAGCAGCCGATGGACACCACGTCCGGTGAGCGCCGATACGCGCAGCACAGCGGACTCACCGAGGAAGTGCATCATGCGACCCATCTGGTACATGACCTCCTTGCGGGCCTCCTCATCGAGCATCTCCCATTTATTGAGGATCACGATGATCGGACAACCGGCGCCATCGATACGCTCGGCCAATCGCTGATCCTGATGGGTGATCCCCTCGGTTGCATCGATCACCAGAAGTGCGACATCGGCGGTGTCGACCGACTTGAGGGCACGCACCATGGAGAAGTATTCGGTGTCCTCATCAATACGCGACTTCCGTCGCATGCCGGCAGTGTCGATGAAACGCAGCTCTCCGAACTCGGTCGCAATGACCGTGTCGACGCTGTCGCGGGTCGTTCCGGGCATGTCGTGGACTACCGAGCGTTCCTCACCGATCAGGCGATTGAACAGCGTCGACTTGCCCACGTTCGGACGTCCGACGAGTGCGATAGATGTGATCTTGGGGCCGGACGGTTCTTCGTCACCCTCGAGAGCGTCAGGATCCTCAGGAAGAAGCTCTACGACCCGGTCGAGCAGATCGCCGGTTCCACGACCATGAAGCGCCGACAACCCGATCGGTTCACCCAGACCAAGTCCCATCAGTTCCCAGATCAGCGGCTCATGGGTTGTGTCATCAACCTTGTTCGCCACAACCACCACTGGTGCCTCGACACTCCGGAGCAGACGTGCGACACGCTCGTCCTCCTCGGTCAGACCGACTGTCGCGTCCAGGACCAACAACACGACATCGGCTGAGCGGATTGCCGCTTCGGACTGTTTGGAGACCTTCTTGTCGAGTTGGTCTCCGCCAGCCATCCAACCGCCGGTGTCCACAAGGGTGAACGGGCGACCTGCCCACTCGGCGAGTTCCTCCTTGCGATCACGCGTCACGCCAGGCCGTTCCTCGACGATGGCGACGCGCTTTCCGAGGACTCTATTCATGAGCGTCGACTTGCCGACGTTGGGGCGACCCACGATCGCTACGGTCGGGAGTTCACTCATCGGGCCACCGGGTCCTTGTCAATCTTGTTGTTGGGTCGAGTTCGCACGCCGAGCGCCCTCCGTAGCGCAACGCCGTCGGTCTTGATGATCTCGACCGGTTGAGGCAAATCCTGCGGGGTCAGACCGTCAAGGAACCTACCTTGGGAGAGGCAGACGTCAGGAAGTAGGTAACGATGTCCTCGGGGCGCTTCGCCGAGCACCCGGATCAGGTCCTCTCCGACCATCAGCCCCGCAACCGCCACATTGCCGCCGAAGAACCTGTTCTCCACCTCGACAACCCGGGCGTCGACTCCATCGAGTTCCCCAATGAGCGGACCAAGAATGCGAGCACCGTATGACCCTGTCAGGACGCCTATCGGTGCATCAGAGCGAGGGCCGATGGTCACCGCTGTGGCAGTTGGTTCGCCTATCACTGAAACGCCCATCTGACCGGTCTCAGTTCGGGGCGCGCGATACCCGACTGCGGGCGCACCATCGACGGATGCGAAGAATCCGGACTGAATGCCGATGCCCTCGTCGGAGTCGCCCCGGAACTCGCCCTGGAATGCTCTGGCCATTCCTATGCCGTCCTCGTGCATCGAGAACTCGCCATAGGTCGAGGCCTCGGGAAAATCCTTGTGCGCCATCAGGTAGTACTCATCGGATGCGTAGACCATGCGGCGTCCAAGTACCGACAGGTAGATCTCCTGCCATTTGTCAACAGCATCGACCACGAAGCGGGCCTCTTCGACGGTGTGGGTCCGCATCCGCTTCTCAGTACTGAAGTCGCTGACCCCGAGCGGGACTATGGCGATATCGGTCAGGTCCGGATACTCATCGAGAATGCCGCACAGGGTCTGTTCGAGTGCGTGTCCGTCGTTGAGCCCAGGACAGACGACGATCTGGCCGTGGATCTCGATGCCGTGATCGAGTAGCGCCCGAAGCCATCGCAGGCTCATTGCACCTCGTCGATTGCGCAGCATCTCGACACGCAACTGGGGGTCGGTCGCGTGGATGCTCACATAGAGAGGGGAGAGCCCCTCGGTGATGACCCGCTCCAGATCGGCCTCGGTGAAACGAGTGAGCGTTGTAAAATTGCCATAGAGAAACGACAGCCGGTAGTCGTCGTCCTTGAGGTGCAGGCTCTTTCGCATCCCCGGAGGAAGTTGATAGATGAAACAGAATTCGCAGTGATTGTCACAGGTGCGGACCTCATCGAAAACCGGTGACTCGATTTCGATGCCAAGCGCTTGGCCGTGTTCCTTGGCAACGTCGAAGCTCAGTTCGAGGCCACCGCGCACCACGTCGATAGTGATCTCCTCCTCGTCGGTGAGGAGCCGATACTCGATGATGTCCCGAACCGGTTGACCATTGATTGCCGCTATGACATCCCCCGGGCGAACTCCGCTGTCGTGTGCGGGCGAGCCCTCGGAGACGGCGATGATGCTGGCGCGGGACTCGCGTTGTTGACCGGGCCGTGACGAATCTGGGAACTCAACCGTGCCGGCCGACACACTTCGAACTGGGGCGTTGGCCGACATAGGCGCTAAATGCTACTTGCTGTGTATTGGACTGACCCGACTGCGACACCTGGAGTCGACCGTTCTCACAGTAACCTTCGGGAATGAAGATCTGGGCGGGACCAATCACGGGCGCTATTCGACTGGGCGTCCTGGCTGTTGTCGTGGCACTTGCGGGGGTTGCGTGCACGCCTGTTCAACCGGCGACCGGCCCAAGTCCAGATGATGCACCCCGCTCCGCAGAACCGGCATATGCAGGTGCTGGCCCCTACGACGTCGGTGTTAGGACCGTCGAGTTGTCCGACCGATCCATGGAGGTCTGGTACCCGGTCGATAGAGGAGACATCGACGGTCATGCTCGTGACAGCTACCGGATCAGGTCCTTTGTCAGCGGCGCCTTCGAGCAGTTGATCGATCCGTCGGTCGATCCGGTCTACGAGACCAATGCAGTTCGTGACGCTCCTGTGGCGTCGTCGGGGCATTTTCCCCTCGTGCTCTTCGCACACGGTTTTGCAAGCTTCCGGCTGCAGTCGAGTGAGTTGACCACCCATCTCGCCAGTTGGGGATTCGTTGTCATCTCCCCTGACTTCCTTGACCGCGGTCTCAAGGCCGTCCTAGGTGAGCCGCCGGCTGTGTCTCGGTCCGACCAACAGGTCACCGAAGAGGCAATCAATGCCATGCGCTCGATCGCCGCTGACCCGGCGAGTGGTTTCCATGGGACTCTCGACGCATGGAAGGTGTATCCGGTTGGCCATTCAGCAGGCGGGGGCACAGCAGTCTCACTGCTGTCCCGGCCCGACGTTCCCTCGGCAGTTGCGCTGGCATCAGGGTTCATGGTGTCTTCCCTCACCCAGGGGACATTCACGCCCGCCTTCGACAAGCCGATCATGTGGGTCGGGGGACGCGACGATCACATCGACCCGATAGATGACGTCAGACTCGCCTTCTCCCGCAGCGCCGGTGAACGAAAGCTGGTCGAGATCACCTCGGGTCATCTGAACGGGTTCACCGACATCTGTGAGATCGGCGACGGCGGGATCGCAGCGCTCGCTCGCGCCACCCAACTACCCATCCCGGACTTCC
>CAUJEC010000040.1 GCA_963169245.1 Actinomycetota bacterium | reverse complement strand
CGTTCACAGATTGCAGCCATGACCTCGGCCAGGCGACTCGGGGGAAGTGCGGCCGCGCGCTTGCGCCCCTTTGGCTTCCGGTGCCCGTCGATGGTGTCCGGGGAGATGCGATACATCAGGCACAATCCCTGAACGGCGCTCTCCGAGTAGGTGACGAGGATGTCCTCTGGCACGTCATCTCTCAATCGCCACCCCTTGGCGCTGATGTATTCGACTAGAGCAGACACGAAGAGCATGTTGATCTCACGGTTGGCGTCACGGAGCAATCGGGCGACGTCCTCGTTTCCGGTGTAGAGAGCGAAGCTGAATCGGGCGAAGAACCGAGCATCGTCTTTGAGATAATCGAAGCTCATGTCGCATATCCTCTGGAGGAAGTCCTCTGCGTCGGAAGTCTCCGCACGAACGGTATCCATGGCCCAGGAAAGGATCTTGAGGGTCTCCGATGTCCAAGTGGTCAGCAGGTACTCAAGGACATCAAGGCGGAACGCCTCCTGGCTGTTCCAGATGTGGTAGACCGACGCCTTGGACACCCCGACATGGTTGGCAATATCTGCAATACGGATATTCGCGAACGCATCGACACCGACGCTGGCTGCTCGTTGGGGCGATAGATCATTGAGGATCTCCAGGCCGCTCTGGATGTAGAACTCGGCTCGGTCGTCGGGGTCCTTGATGGCTGCATCAAGTGAGTACGCCTGTCTGCGATGCTCGAGCAGCGCCGTGACGGTGGGTCGATCGAGAGGTGACTCCAATAATTCACCGAATTCGGGAAGTGGGGCGTCACCTCCGTCTATCGGCTCGCTGTTGTAGAGGAACATCGACTCCATTGCCAGCGTGAACAGCCCCACCATCGTGCCGGACGAACTCCGAAACTGATACTGGCTATCGGGCGCGAAATAGTGGCGGAGCGTCAGTCCGGTTATGACTGCTTCGAGGGCAGCCATCATCTCCAGGCTGTCGACGTCGTCCTTGAATCGCCTGCCTGCCCTTCCGAGCACGACCGCCATAGTTGGGCCATAGAACTCGTCGAGTTGTTGGACTTCGTGTTCCCACTGTTGCGTCATTCGCATGCTCGGGTGGTAGGCCTGCAGAGATGCCCTCACGAACAGGGAGGGGTTCTCGAGCCGGGACGCATATGCGAACCGTGCGAAGTCACCGAAGGTGACCGAATCGCCATCTCGACCGGCAACATGTTTGTCAATCCAGTAGAAGAATGCGGGCCCGTTGAGGGTCGTGTCGTCAAACATCGCCTTGAGCAGATCGGCCCAGTAGGCCTCCTGAGATGGCCAGACGTGATAGAGCGCACCCTTGCTGACTCCGGCCCGAAGGGCGACGTCGTCAATCTTCACATGTGACAGAGCGAGCGCGGCGTTGTCGCCCGCCGCAGCGTCGTCAGCGACCATCAGATCGATCGCTGCCTCAAGATACTGGATCCTTCTTTCGGCCCGTGACCGACGCTTCATCGGCTCCTCCCTGGGCCATGTTCAACGGCGGCACGCTCAGCGTTCTCATTCGCCTTCTGTTCTGAACTGAACACTGTCGCACCTAGATGCTACGCCCCACTTTGCGGTGCGAACAGGTTTGTCGCAACAACCAACCTGAGACGTCTCAGGTAGTCTCCATCAGCAATGCCCCCAGCGTCTGTCTCACCAAAGCGATTCGTGGCCGAGGACTATGTGGACGGCGTTCTGTCGGGCGACCGAGCAATGCTTGCACAAACAATCACATTGGTCGAAAGCACAAGTCCGAGGCACGCCAATTTGGCCTACGAGGTTGTCGCCCGGCTGTTACCTCACTCGGGTTCCTCTACGCGAGTTGGAATTACTGGCGTTCCGGGGGTTGGCAAGTCCACCTTCATCGACCAATTGGGTTTGAATCTGACTTCTGATGGGCGCCGTGTCGCAGTGCTGGCTGTCGATCCGAGCAGTTCTCGGACAGGCGGCTCAATCCTGGGTGACAAGACACGCATGGCACGGCTGTCGGTCGAACCAAACGCGTTCATCCGTCCGTCGCCAGCAGGCTCTGTGCTTGGGGGAGTGGCCCGGGCAACACGCGAGACGATCATCGTCTGTGAGGCGGCAGGCTTTGATGTCGTCCTGGTCGAGACAGTCGGAGTGGGTCAGTCCGAGACCATGGTCTCGGAGATGGTGGACTTCTTCTTGGTCCTGATGCTCTCGGGTGCAGGCGACGATCTGCAGGGGATCAAAAAGGGTGTCCTGGAGCTCGCAGACATGATCGCCATCAACAAGGCCGATGGTGACAACCTGGGCCGTGCAAAGTCCGCTGCAGGTGAATATCGGGCCGCTCTGCATCTGATGAAGCCGGCCTCGCTCACCTGGTCTCCGCCGGTGCTGTTATGTTCGGCGCTTGAGAACTCCGGCCTCGACGAACTCTGGGCAAGTATCGAGTTACATCGAGTGAAGATGACAGCGACGGGTGAGTTCGAGGAACGTCGCAGCGCTCAACAGGTGGGGTGGCTGCATGCGATGTTGAAGGATCGGCTGGTCGGAGAGTTGCAAACATGGCCAGAGCTCATAGAACAGCTCCATGCCCTTGAGGTAGAGGTCAGGGGCCATTCCCTCACCCCCTCGGCCGCGGTCAATCAACTCTGGTCTCGGTATCTGCAACTCCGGTGTTCCGCCCAGGCGGACTGACCCGACCGTGAGCCGATCGTGAGCCGTCGGGACATGGTGATGGCGGTCGGCATCGGGGTCGTTGCGGGACTGCTCTCGGGCCTGTTCGGAGTCGGGGGCGGCATCATCATGGTCCCAGCGCTGGTCTATCTGCTTGGCATGGATCAGAAGCTGGCTCACGGGACATCGCTCGCCTCGGTTGCTGTGCTCGCTGTATCCAGTGGGGTCAGCTACGCGATTGCTGGAGAGGTCGCGTGGACCGTGGCCGCTCTGCTTGCGCTGGGGTCGACCGTGGGAGCATGGTTCGGCGCAAAGCTGCTGAGTCAGGTGGAGGCTCGACTGGCAGGAACCCTTTTCACTGTCCTGCTCGTTGTCAC
>CAUJEC010000039.1 GCA_963169245.1 Actinomycetota bacterium | reverse complement strand
ATGCTCGAGGTGGCCCGTTGCACGCGGGAGCGGATCCGGATCAACACCTTCATGCTGGAGCCCGATCCCGCTCTTCAGCACTTTGTGCAGGTCATGGCGAAGGTGAACGGCGGTCGGACGTTCTTCACGACGCCCGAGACGCTGGGGAAGTACGTGCTCGTCGACTTCATCGAAAATCGTCGCAAGGTGATAGGCAGGGGCTGAACCGGAAATCGGCAGGGGCTGACAAGGTTGATCGGCTGAGGCTGAACCGCCATGGTCAGCGCGCCATTGGCGCGACCACCCGAGCGACTGCCTGAGCGACCAGTGCGCATCGGGTGGACAATTCGAGAGGCGAGGTTCGAGCGGGTGTCGAGTGTCCCTTCGTTCTCAAAAAGAACCACTTGCAAAGACGCGCGCGGCCCGACAACATTGTGCACGCCGATGTAATTACATCTATGTGATTCACGTTTGTGATTCGCTTAGGTCGGCGGCCGGAACAGCGGGGGCCCGGTCTTCAGTCAGCAGCAATTCGCCTGATCCGCTCGGATCCGAAACCAACGGGGAATCCCATGGCCGTCCAATTCGCCTCCAACCCAGAGCTAGTCGAGGAGATGCCTTCTGAGGAGGAGAGTTGGCAGGCGTTCGCCAACTGTCTGGGAGTCGAGCCTGACCTGTTCTTCCCCGAGCGGGGAGCCTCGACCACAGAGGCAAAGGCGGTTTGTGAAGGTTGCGTGGTCAAGAATGACTGTCTGGAGTACGCGCTTGCCAACGGTGAGAAGTTCGGTATCTGGGGTGGAACCTCAGAGCGCGAACGTCGGACCATTCGACGGAATCGTGCGCGTCAGAAGCGAATTGCTGCTGCGGCTGCGTCCGAGGGTGCGTCCGCGGAGGTCCGAACGGCCTGATCGAGGCCCGGCGTTCGCCGAGATCTTTCCAAAACGATTGTTGGCCACCCGCCGAAGTGGGTGGCCAACAATCGTTTTGTGTCATCCGCTCTTGCGTCAGATGCTCAAGCGGACGACACAGGGGTCACACGAACAGAGCGATGATCTTCGCAAGCGTAAGAACGTCGTCGAGCGTGCAGCCAGTGCTGAACACCGCCACCCCCGTCGCCAGTGCGCCAGTTGAAACGATGCGCTTGGTCGATGCCTTCATAATTGAACTCCCTTCAATGCAGGTCCCGTGATGATTGTGGATCTACTCAGAAAGGTCAATAGGGGAAATGTCACGTCGTTGGATCGCCAGGCTGAGAACGCTCCGGGGCTATGGGTGAGGCGGACGTCGCCGTCAGTTGGTGGTAGGTGGTTGCTTTCCATAAAGCTTTCTGTAAAGCTATCGCAACGGCCGATCGGAGGAATCAGATCTCATGACAATGCTCGAGGAATCAACGTCAGTGACACCGGCAGTGGAAGACCTTCCGCTGATCATCTCGGTGGACGACCACATCCTGGAACCCCGCACTCTCTGGCAGGAGCAACTCCCAGCGAGCCTCCGTGATCGTGGCCCCCGTGTCGTGCGCGAGAAGGTCTCGGTCGAGTTCATCGGTGGCAAGTTCACCATGAATCGAAACGACCCCAATGGTCGTGAATGCGACGTCTGGCTCTTTGACGACCTAGCCACACCCACGGGACTTCTTCACGCTGCCGGTGGCCTACCGCTCGAAGAGCAGGAGAATGTGCCGGCCATCTACGAGGACTTCCGTCCCGGTACCTATGACCGCACCGCTCGACTGCTCGACATGGACCTGAACCACGTCGAAGCGGCAATCAACTACCCGAACATCTTCCCCCGCTTCGCCGGACAGGGGTTCGCCGAGCGTGAGGACAAGGAGTTCGCGTATCAGTGTCTCAAGATCTACAACGACTGGATGATCGAGGACTGGTGCGGCGGAGAGGCCCGCGGGCGTCTCATTCCCCTGACCCTCATCCCTCTGTGGGACCCGACCCTCGCCGCTGAAGAGGTCCGCCGTTGTGCGGCCAGGGGCAGCTACACCATCGCCTTCAGCGAGAACCCGTCAAAGCTCGGGTTCGACTCCATGCACAGCGGCAAGTGGGACGTCCTGTGGGACGCATGCCTCGAGACCAACACGACTGTGTCCATGCACATCGGTTCGTCGTCCTCGATGCCTACCACCAGCCCCGATGCTCCACTTGCGGTCACAATGGCGCTCAGCTCCCAGAACGCACAGGCATCGGTCACCGACCTGGTGTTCTCCGGCACGCTGTCACGTTTCCCGGGCCTCAAGTTCGTATACGCCGAGAGCCAGGCCGGCTGGATGCCATATCACTGGGAGCGTATGGACGTCGTCGCCAAGGAGGGCGTCTCCGCTGGGGTGACTCTCGCTGATCTCGGCGGAGTTCTCCCGAGCGAGATCGTCAAGGGCCACATCTTCACTGCGATCTTCGACGACCAGACAGGACTCAAGTACCGCGATGACATCGGGATGGAACATATCCTCTTCGAGACCGACTACCCCCACACCGATGGAACCTTCCCCGAGTCCCGTAATGTCGTCCACGAACTCTGCGAGACCGCCAACATGAATGCCGAGGAGTGCCACGCCCTGCTTCGGGGTAACGCGATCAAGTGCTATGGCCTCGAACGGTTCGGTATCAACCACTAGAGCCTACGGGGCCGGGCTCCTCGGTAGCGTCGTCCGTCTGAACCTCGCGGTTTCGGACGTGCTGGCGCAGATCACCGGGGAGCACGGCACCAATCTGGCCGACTATCTGGTTCTCGGAGTGATCCGCGTCGCGCCCGGCTCACGAACCTCTCCGAGTGCCATAACCGAGACGCTCGGGCGCACATCGGGAGGGATGACCCTCACGCTCGATCGGCTTGTCGCGTCCGGATGGGTGATCAAGTCCAAGGACCCCAACGATGGTCGTCGGACGATCATCGAATTGACTGAGGCCGGCATGGACCTCGCCCTGGCGGTCAACTCATCGCTCCACGAATGGGAGCGAGCCCTGGCGCTCGAGGAGTCCGACGAGGCGATCGCGCTGCTCGAATCGCTCACAGCAGCGGTGACCGAGCGGCGTGCGCTTGGGGCCTGAGGCTCCTTGGGGCGAAGCGCTCCGGCCAGGTCGGGCGCACTGGCGGGTGCCTGGCAGGCTCAATTGCGGGTACCCAGTTGCGGGTACCCAGTTGCGGAGGCCTGACAGGCCTATCGGCGCGCGCACTGGCGGGCGCTCGGCAGGCTCAAAGGCGCCCGGAGATCAAAGCGCCTAGAGATCAAAGCGCCTAGAGATCAAAGGTGACGGTGAGAGGAGCGTGGTCCGACCATCTTTCGCCGTAGGCGGCTGATCGATCCACGAAGCTGGCCTTGGCCGTCGCAGCGAGATCTGGGTCTGCGATCTGGTAGTCGATGC
>CAUJEC010000038.1 GCA_963169245.1 Actinomycetota bacterium | reverse complement strand
CGGGCTGCCGGGAACCTCGGATATCCCCTCGCCAGTCGTACACCTGGGCTTCGTGCCGGAGGAAGATCTGCCGGCGCTCAAGCGAGGGGCTGTGGCGTTCTGTTTCCCTTCTCTGGCAGAGGGGTTCGGGCTACCGGTGCTCGAGGCCATGGCCGCAGGTTCGGTTGTGATCACCTCCAACGTGAGTGCCACTGCCGAAGTTGCTGGTGACGGCGCCGTACTCGTCGATCCTCATGATCCCGATGCACTCGCGAGCGCTATCCGTCTAGTGGTCGAGGACCCAATTGCTGCCAGCGAGTTGCGAACGGCAGCCGTGAAGCGGGCCGCACATTTTGACTGGAACGTGTGTGCCGAATCCGTGATCGATGTATACCGGTCGGTAATGCGATGACCCGCGTTCTGATCAACCTCACCTGGCTTGTGCCCGGAGTCGTCGGGGGAAGCGAGGAGTCCACCACGGACACGGTCAGGGCACTGATCAAGGCAGCGCCCAGCGAGTTCGACTTCGAGCTGGCTGTCCTCGAACCATTCCTCGAAGCCCACCCTGACCTCGCGGAGCAGATGCCGTGTCATCTGGCCCCATTCGGAGAAGGTAACAAGGCCCTTCGGATCCTGGCGGAACAGACGTGGCTCGCCAGACTCGCTCGCAGCCGCCGCGCCGGAATCGTCCACCATGCAGGCGGAGTTGTTCCACTGGTCCATCCCGGACGGGTGGTGCTCACGATCCATGACCTTCAACCGGTCGAGTACCCGGAGAACTTCATGCCATCAAAGAGGCGATACCTGAACGCGATGCTGGGACGCTCGGTCAAGTCGGCAGATGTCATAGCCGTGCCGAGTCGTTTCACCGGTGAACGGGTCAGGGACCTGCTCGGAGTCGCTGAGGATCGGATCGTGGAGGTCCCATGGTCGGTGTCTCAGCGGATCGTGCCGGAGTGGACCGACACAAATCCGCTGGAAGAGGTCGACCTGTATCCGGGATGGTCCCCCGAACGGCGGTTCATTCTCTACCCGGCCATCACCTACCCCCACAAGCGACACATCCTGCTGGTGGACGCGTTCGCCCGCCTGACCGACACCCAACCCGATCTGGACATGGTGCTCACCGGTGGATACGCGCAGATGGAGGGCAAGGTGCTGGCCCGGATGAGCGATCACAATCTGACCGGTCGTGTGCACCGTCTCGGTCGAGTCCCTCTCAACCATCTTGAGCGGCTCTACGCTGCGGCCTCGGCAGTGGTGATCCCATCGTCATATGAGGGCTTTGGCCTTCCGGCGCTTGAGGCGATGAGCAGGGGAGTACCTGTCCTTGGGGCTAAAGCGGGCTCACTCACCGAGTTGTTGGAACCTGCATGGCTCGTAGAAGGCGACGATCCCGAACTCTGGCACGACAGGATCCTCGCGCTATTGAATCTGAGCGAGGCCGACCGTTCGGCGTGGCGTGATCGAGGACGCGAGATTGCCGCGACGTTCACCCCTGAGAGGACAGCCGAGGCCGCCCTTGGGGCGTATCGTCTGGCACTCGGTCAGCAGGCGAACAAAACTTGAGTAGCCCCTTCGATGGCCAGACTGCCTTCACTGGCCCCAACTCCGTCGACCACAACTCCGTTGCCCACAACTCGGAATGATCTGAAGATGCGCGTACTTGTCCTCTGCCCACATTTCGCACCCGACGTCGCCCCGACGGGAGAGGTCATGACGGCGATTGCCGGAGCGTTGACAGACAGGGGACATGAACTTCATATCGTCACGGCCCTGCCGTGGTACCGCACGCACAGCCTGGAGCCTGGATGGGGAGGTCGACTCTCCAGAACAGAGTCGACCGATTGGGGAACGATCACCCGCCTGCACCCTTTCCCTACGGACAAGTCCAACATTCCCGCACGAGCACTGGCCTTTGGTGGTTTCACGGCGCTGGCTACGCTCACCGCGCTCTTCAAACGGGTCAGACCCGAAGTCGTGTTGGTCATGTCGCCGCCGCTTCCCCTTGGCTTTGCCGGTTGGCTCGTCGGGCTGTTCAGGCGGATCCCCTTCGTGTTCAACATCCAAGACGTGTTTCCCGACGTCCTGATAGAACTCGGTGTGCTCACCAACCCCCGGTTGATCAAGGCATCGCAGATGATGGAGCGGTTCCTCTACAGGCGATCCGATGCTGTCACGGTTCTCAGCGAGGACCTGCGCGACAATCTGGCGAACAAGCTTCGGGGTAGCGGGCCTGAGCGGGTCAGGGTCATACCGAACTTTGTCGACACCGACCGGGTTAAGCCCTTGGATCGTGAGAACTCCTACCGAGCGGAGTTCGGACTCGGAGGAAAAACCGTCGTCCTCTATGCCGGAAACGTCGGATATTCGCAGTCGCTGGACCTTGTGGTTGAGGCCGCACGACGCCACATCGATGACGACAATCTGGCTTTCGTGATCAACGGCGGCGGTTCCGCTCTGGCAGATCTGAAGGCGAGCGCCTCTGGTCTCACGAACCTGCGTTTTGTCGATATGCAGCCGAGGGAGCGGCTACCAGAGGTGCTTGCAGCGGCTGATATCCACTTGGTGCCGCTCAAGGCTGGTCTCGCCCGTTCGAGTGTTCCCTCGAAGCTCTACTCGATCCTCGCTGCGGCTCGCCCCGTACTTGCCAGTGTCGATCAGGGAACGGAAGTGGCCACAACGATCGAACGGGCTGGGGCCGGTCGTTCTGTCCCCCCGGAGGATGCTGATGCGTTCTGCCTGGCGCTCGACGAGATGCTTGCATCTCGCTCGGAACTCGTGGCCATGGGTGAGTCGGGCCGGGCTTTCGTGGAGGACTGGGTCTCGCCAGCGGCTGTGGGTGAGGCCTATGAGAAGCTCTTCTTCGAATTGGCAGGGCGCTAGTTCCAATATGGAGCATCAGGGCGACTACCCTGTCGGTCCGTATGGGTAAGGCCTCAGCGTCAAAGAAGATCAAGCGCGTACAGGCGGCGGGCGTAAGTCGCTCGCCGGGTCAGCGTCGTAACATCGCGTTCCCTGCACTGATCGTGGGCATCCTCATCGTCGGTTCGCTGCTCACGTTCTTCGCTCGTGACTATCGCAAGGGAGAGCGTGCCGATGCTCCAGTGGTCAACAAGGACCACTGGCATGCGGCCTTCGCTGTCCAGCTATGTGGTCTCTTTCAGGACAATGAACCTGCTCCTGACAATTCCGACGGTATCCACATCCACTCCGACAAGCTGATCCACATCCACCCGTACGTGAAGGACGCGGCTGGCAAGAACGCGACCTTCGGGGTATTCGCCCGCAACGCGGATATCAAGCTCGGCGATGGAAAGTTCACACTTGCGAACGGTAAGACCTATGCCAACGGTGACAAGTGCACCGACGAGGCGGGCAAGGAGACCAAGGGGCGTGTGGCGCTATATGTCTGGCCGCCCCAGGCGACGTCCAAGACCAAGCCAGAGGTCTACACCGAGGACATCGGAAAGGTCCGTTTCGCCGAACAGGGCATGGCCTTTGTCCTCTCCTTCGGCCCGGAGGGCACCGAGCCGAAGCTGCCTCCTACCATCGGGAACCTGCAGAATCCCAACGACAGTGACGAGGCACCACCCGAGACCACCACGACGGCACCTGCTACCTCGGCTCCCGATGCGTCAACACCCGACACCTCGGCGCCTGAGACCTCAGAGCCAGGAGCGACAAGCACCACGACGAAGTCGGGCGACTAGTAGCCGATGAAGGCAGTCGTTCTGGTTGGGGGGTTCGGCACCCGTCTGCGCCCCCTCACGCTCTCCAGGCCAAAGCAGATGCTCCCCATTGGTGGATCCACGATGCTCGAACGCGTGGTTGCACGGCTCGGTGAGCACGGAGTCGACACTGCGGTGTTGTCGCTCGGCTATCAGCCCGACGCGTTCATCGACGAGTTTCCCGACGGGATCTGCGCCGGGGTGCAACTCGTCTATGCCGTGGAGCCCGAGCCGCTCGACACCGCTGGGGCCATAGCGTTTGCTGCGCGCACTGCGGGCCTCGATGAGACTTTCCTGGCCCTCAATGGTGATGTGTTGAGTCAGATCGGTCTGACGTCACTCGTAGCGTCTCACCGAGGCTTCGGCGGTCTGGGAACCATTGCGCTGACCCGGGTCGATGACCCGTCCCGGTTCGGTGTCGTGCCGATAGACGAATCCGGTCGGGTCATGGAGTTCGTCGAGAAACCCGCTCCTGGCACGGCCCCGAGTAACTGGATCAATGCCGGCACCTACGTCTTGGAGCCCGATGTCCTGGATCTGATCCCAGCGGATCGCCCGGTATCCATCGAACGTGAGACTTTCCCCGCTCTCGCCGCCGAGGGGCGTCTCTACGCGGTCGAGAGCGACGCCTACTGGATAGATGCCGGAACTCCTGAGGCCTACCTTCAGGCTCAACTCGACATCATCGATGGTCGCAACGGTGATGGTGAGTCACTCGTGGACAGTGCCGCTCAGATCGACCCGTCGGCAACTGTCCTGCGCTGCGCGATCGGCTCCGGTGCCGTCATCGAAGCTGACGCCAAGGTGGTCGACTCGGTGGTGATGGCAGGAGCGCGGGTTGGGTCCGGTTCGCAGATCACCGCCAGCGTCATCGGTGGAAGGGCGACTCTGGCCGCTGGGACCAGACTCTCATCGTTGTCAGTTGTGGGGTTCGATCATCACATCGATGACCCTGTGGATGCCGCCGGGCAGGTCTTCCCGCCGCCGGAACTCTGGGATGTCTGAAACGTCCGGGGTAGTTGATCGAGTCAGAACCCACTGACGTCAATTCCACTGACACACAAACCACTGACACACAAACCGACAAGTCAAGATCCAACAGGCCGACAATGGGGGCCACAATGCGTGTACTAGTAACCGGCGGAGCAGGATTCATCGGCTCCAACCTGGTCGACCGGCTCATGGCCGAAGGTCATTCCGTGGACGCCGTCGACAACCTCTCGAGCGGTCGCCTCTCCAACCTCGCCGATGCACGTGCCAGTGCGGACGGTGAGTTCTCGTTCCATCAGATCGACATCCGAGACGCCAACACGGCCGAATTGATAGAGAAGCGTGCTCCCGAGGTCGTCTTCCACCTCGCTGCACAGATCGACGTGAGGATCTCGGTTCAGGATCCGGTTCTCGATGCCATGATCAACATCATCGGTTCGCTCAACGTGCTCGAAGGTGCGCGTCGGGCTGGTGCCCGCAAGGTCGTCTTCGCCTCGTCAGGTGGAACGATCTATGGCGAGGTCGATGCTGAGGACCTCCCGGTCACCGAAGCCCATGCGCAGAACCCTGTCTCACCCTACGGGGTGTCCAAGAAGGCGACCAGCGACTACCTCAACGCGTACCGGGAACTGCACCAGATCGAGTTCACGTCTCTGGCTCTCGCAAATGTCTATGGCCCCCGTCAGGATCCGCACGGCGAGGCCGGGGTGGTTGCGATCTTCGCCAACAAGCTCCTTGCCGATGAACAGTGCCGGATTTTCGGTGACGGAGGACAGACCCGCGACTACGTCTTCGTCGACGATGTGGTGGATGCCTTCGTTCGAGCAGCAGACAAGGGCAGCGGTCTTGTCTGCAACATCGGGACCGGGATCGAAACCTCGGTCAACGAGCTCTACAACGTCATGGCGGCGAACGCCGGAGTGACCCTGGAGCCCGAACA
>CAUJEC010000037.1 GCA_963169245.1 Actinomycetota bacterium | reverse complement strand
AGTCACGAACAACAGGATCGAGAACGAGACGATTCCAACGAGCCAGAGCAGCAGCCTGGCCCAGAACGGCACCTTGGCCGGCCTGCGCGATGTAACCGCCGTCGATGAGCCGAGCGACTGAGCCGCGGCGTTGTGGTCCTCGACGTCGTGGGCTCTGACGTTGTGGGATTCGGCGTCTTGGGTTTCTGCGTCCATACGCGAGATTGCCTCCGGCACAAGCGTACCGGAGGCAATCCAAGTGGTTGGTGCCGGGAGCACCGTCGGGCCGGTGGCTGAACCATTCAGCCCGAAATGCTCAGGCAGCGTGGGTCAGCCCAGCAGTCGAATCCTCAGCCCAAGCGCTCGATGATTGTCGCGTTGGCCATACCGCCGCCCTCACACATGGTCTGGAGGCCGTAGCGGCCGCCGGTGCGCTCGAGTTCGTTGAGCATCGTTGCGAGCAGCTTCGTGCCGGAGCAGCCGAGCGGGTGGCCCAGAGCGATCGCCCCACCATTGGGGTTGACACGGTCCATGTTCGGCTTGAGTTCCTTTTCCCAGGCCAACACAACCGATGCAAAGGCCTCGTTGACCTCGAAATGGTCGATCTGGTCGACGGTCATGCCGGTGCGGGCGAGAACCTTCTGGGTAGAGGGGATCGGACCGGTGAGCATCGATACCGGGTCGACGCCTGCGAGCGCGAAGCCGGTGAAGCGGGCCCGGGGTGTGAGGCCGAGTTCTCTAGCCTTATCAGCGCTCATGATCAGCGCAGCGGACGCACCGTCGGCGATCTGGGAACTGTTGCCAGCTGTGACCTTGCCGTCAGCGACGAAGGACGACTTCAGCTTCGCGAGTCCCTCGGCTGTGGTCCCTGGGCGGATGCCCTCGTCACGTGTGTGCATGGTTCCCAGAGCCTTGACCTCACCCGACTCCTTGTCACGAATACGAGCCTCGACGGGGATGATCTCGTTGTCGAAACGACCCTGCTCGGCAGCGGCGAGAGCGAGTTCCTGTGAACGCAGACCCAGTCCATCGAGATCCTCGCGGCTCAACTCCCAGCGGTTCGCGATGATCTCTGCCGAGACTCCCTGGCCGACCAGACCCTTATGGCCCGGGTAGTCCTCGACGTCGCGGTAGCGGTCGACGGCACCACCGAAGGGGAAGCCGACGCCCTGGCCAATGGAACCGCCCATCGGAACGGTGCTCATGCTCTCCACGCCAGCGGCGATCACTATGTCATAGGCGCCTGCCATGACTCCCTGAGCTGCGAAGTGGTAGGCCTGCTGTGAGGATCCGCACTGGCGATCGATGGTCGTCGCGGGAACCGATTCGGGGAATCCTGCGGCCAGCAGGGCGTTGCGCCCCACGTTGAGTGCCTGGGCGCCGACCTGGCTGACACAGCCCATGATCACGTCGTCGACCGTGGCGGTGTCCAGGCTGTTGCGCTCCGCTATGGCCTTGAGGACCTCGGCCGCCAGGTCAACCGGGTGCCAACCCGATAGTGCGCCGTTGCGCTTTCCTGCTGCGGTTCTCACGACGTCGACGATCACTGCTTCTGGCATGTGTCCCCCTTGATCCGATCATTGTTCGCCATCCACTGGCGGATCGGTCACTTGACCGACCGGTCAAGAGTCTCCCGCGTTGCGACGCAGCGGTCAATCAGCGTCCGCTCAGCGACCGATGAGTCGCCTGGCACGCGGCGGCGCAGAGTCCTCTGGTCGTGATCATTTGTGGGCTACCTGATGGAAGCGGGAGAAACGCCGGTTCCATCGCGGTACCATCCCTGATGCCCGGGCCGATTGAGAGGCCAACAACTTCAGATCGAGGACCTACATGTTGACCAATGAAGAGATCGCCAAGATGGCAGAGGGCCGAACTGGCCTGACGGAGTTCCTGGCAACGGTCGGAGCGAACGCTGACCGCGTCGCGCTGCGTTCCAAGAACGATGACGGTTCCTGGACCAATTACACCTTTGCCGAGCTGGCGGAAAAGGTTGCCAAGGTGGCGGGCGGTCTCAAAGGACTCGGTGTCGGCAAGGGTGACCGCGTCCTGTTGATGATGCGCAACATCCCCGACTTCCACTGGTTCGACGTGGGTACGGGCTTCACCGGCGCAACACCAGTCTCCATCTACAACTCGTCCGCTCCCGATCAGGTCGAATATCTGGCCCAGCACAGTTCCGCCAAGGTGGCGATCGTCGAGGACGAGAATTTCCTGGAGAAGTTCCTGACGGTGCGCTCCAACCTGCCGAACCTGCAGACGATCGCCGTACTCAACCCGCCGGCAGAACTTCCCGACGGCGTGATCGACGCGGCCGATCTCCTCGCCGGTGAGCCCATCGACCTCGAGGCCAACAAGGATGCGGTCGACCCAAACGACATCGCGACCATCATCTACACCTCCGGAACCACAGGCCCGCCCAAGGGTGTGATGCTCTCTCATTTCAACCTGGTCTGGACCGCCGAGAGCCTGCTCGCCGCATTCGGCTGGGACCGCACCAGCGCACCGGGCAAACGTGTCGTTTCATATCTGCCGATGGCACACATCGCCGAGCGTATGGTGTCGCACTACTCGCTGGTCAGCTTCGGCTACGAGGTCAGTTGCTGCCCGGAGTTCTCGCTGCTCACCCAGTATCTGGGAGAGGTCAAGCCGAACCTCATGTTCGGCGTGCCCAGAGTTTGGGAGAAGATCCACGCGGGTGTCACCGCAGTGCTCGCCGAGGATCCCGAGAAGTCCCAGAAGTTCGACGAGGCGATCGAGGCAGGCGCGCCGATTCGTGAACGCATGACCGATGGGACGGCCACCGAGGAGGACATTGCGACCTATGAGTTCCTCGACGCGGTCGCCTTCTCGACTGTGCGCGGGCTGCTCGGACTCGACGAACTCGAGACTGCGGTCAGCTCCGCCGCACCGCTCAGCGCTGATCTGATCACCTGGTTCCGCACGATCGGGCTTCCGCTCGCCGAGATGTATGGAATGAGTGAGGCAACCGGCCCCATGACCTTCTCCAACGATCGGCCCATCGCCGGAACCGTCGGACCTGCCATCCCCGGCGGTGAGGTCAAGCTCGGCGAGGACGGCGAGTTGCTCTACAAGGGCGGCAATAACTTCGTCGGCTACCTGAACGAACCCGAGAAGACCGCCGAGGCGCTTGACTCTGACGGATGGCTGCACTCCGGTGACATCGCCGAGATCGACGCAGATGGTTACGTCACGATTGTCGACCGTAAGAAGGAACTGATCATCACAGCGGGGGGAAAGAACATCAGCCCGGCGAATCTCGAGGTTGCGCTCAAGATGATTCCGCTGGTGGGTCAGGCAGCGGCGATTGGAGACAAGCGCCCGTTCATGTCGGCTCTCGTTGTCCTCGATCCCGAGTTCGCACCTGTGTGGGCCCGTAAACACGACATCGAGTTCACCGACCTGAACGATCTGGCGAAGAACCCAGCAGTGATCGCCGAGATCGACAAGGGTGTTGAGGAGGCCATGGCCGAGTTCAACAACACCGAGCGAATCAAGAAGGTCGTCGTGCTCGGCGAGGAATGGCAGCCGGACTCCGACCTGCTAACCCCGACCCAGAAGCTCAAGCGTCGTGGCATCAACGAACGGTTCGCAGACGAGATCGAGAGCATCTACGCCAAATAGGCCCGGTCAGCTCCAATTGGCCCCGGTCAGGTCTAGTTGGTTGCAGTAATCGCGGAGGGGTCGCGATTACTGCAACCAACTAGCGCGCGTTAATGCCGAACGGGCCAACGCTGTTGCGCTGCGGCGATGCTTTGCAGTGCCGGCGGCTCAGGCCTGGCCGAGTCCCGGGAAGATCGCCTGCAGTGCGGCCAGTATCGCTGACGAGGCGGTTTCGCCGAGACTGGCGTTCAGTTCACCGAGATCCGACAGCAGATTCTTGAGCTTCGGGTCGAGCAGTGGGTTGTCCAGAAGCTGCTCGGTCAACAGCGGGTTTGCCGAGAGGATCACGCTCGTGATCAGTGCGATGAAAGATGCGTTGTAGGGGTTCGCGCTGATCTCACCCAGACCGTTCGGATCGATCTCCTTGAGGATCTGATCCAGATAGATGGTGACTTCAGGGCTGATCTTCAGTTCGGTCTTCGCGAGTGAGTCGGACAGCAGTTGCACCAGTTGTGCGATAGCACCCTGTGCGATCCCGTTGATATCGACGGATCCTGCGAGCAGTCCGATCAGCGTTCCGGCATCGATCGGTCCCCCCGATCCACCACCTGCACCGGCCACCAACTGGCCGATGAGCGCAGGAGCGGCTCCCGCTACCGAGTCGCCTAGCGAGCCGATCTGAGACACGGTCATCCCAAGCTGGCTTATGGCGCTCAGATCGATGTTGAACAGCTTCGCGATTGCTGCAAGATCTCCGTCGGAGATTGCCTTGACCGCAGAGAGGAGTTGTGGATCTGCGGCGAATCCGCTGACCAACTGACTGAGGGTGGACTGCAGGTCCGCCACAGGGGCGGCTCCCTGGCTGGTCGATTCGAAATCGATCGTGGTTGTCGTTGGCACAGTCTCGACGACAATCGAGGTCGTGGAGGCGGCGCTCTGTTCCTTGGCGTCCACGGTCTTGAGCTGAGTCGTGCCCGACGACTTGGAGCATCCAGCGATGCCCGCGGCCATCGCTCCGACCACTGCGATCGACACGGCGGTATGTATCCGTCGAGATGCGCGTCCGGTTCCCGACGGGGTGGTCCTACCGTCGGCGTCTCGTCGTTCGATTGTGGGTAGGAGTCGAGCGCGTGGCATTGACCATCTCCTGCGTACCCGGCTGGTTCATCGGGTGCGGCTTCATCGGGCCACTTCCACGTGAACGGTAGGGAAGGTCATCACGACCTTCAAGGCGCGGGGCAGATCTGCCTAGAGGTCTCAAAGCAGAGTCTCAGGCTGCAGCGTCTCAGAACAAGAAGCGTCCCAGCACCAGCAGAGTCTCAGGGCCAGCAGAGTCTCAGGACTCGTCCGACTCCCATGAGGAGGTGTTGCGCCACTCGCTCTTGTCGCTGGCGTCCCGCTGGGGGTCAACCACGACATAGCGCGGATCGACCTCTCCCCACTTGAGGGGGCGCATCAGCAGATCGACAGCGGTCCAGAGCGTCTTTGAGGCGGGGTAGAACACAAACGGGCCGGCCGCTCCCACAATCACGAGGATCGGTATCAGTTGAAGGGGAATCAGTTCTGGGTAGGTCGCGATCATCGTGCCAACGATCAGGATCAACATCAGACCGATAACTGCGACGGTGTTGATTGCGATGGCCCCGATCCAATGGCCCTCGAGTCGTTCGAAGAGAAAGCTGCATTCGGGGCAGCGTTCGGTCATTGTCACCCAACGTCTGAACAGGTGACGTGAACCGCACACCGGGCAGCGGCCAAAGAGGCCCCGAGTCATCATCTTGGCCGGCGACACGCCGATCTGAATGGTCGTCGGCACCTCCGGTGGTGGAGTGCGTCGTCTGCCGGCGGTACCCGGTCGACCAGACGTGCCAGGCCCGCTGGTCCTGCCTGACCGGTTCGTGGGGCCCTGCCGGTTGGTAGCACCGGGGTTGGGTACACCTTGGCTGGTTGCACCTGAACTGCCAGCCGCGCTGTTGTGACTCTCGGGCGCAGTTGGCGAAGCGGTCCCATCGTGGTCGGTCGACGGGGCCACGCTGGAAGCGCTCACGTCGGTGTCGTGATTATCTGGCGCCGTCATCACCATTGAGTCAAGCCCAATACGTGACCAATTGCACTTCAGCACCCCTTGACACTCGCTTGCCACGTTTCGTCTGGCCGCAATCGTCGTGACTGGCCAGACTCGTGTGACTGTCGCGTCAGTCGCCCAGGATCTGGTCGATGTCGGCCATGTCCTGTTCGAGCGCCGAGTCGAACAGGCGCGCTGGGAACTGTGATGGGCTCGCACCGATCAGTACCTTCACCACGCCATCGTTCATGGTCACCTCGAAGAGGCGCCAGAACCCAGGCCGGACCCGGATCGACTCAATCGAGGCACGGTCAAGTCTTTGAATTGCGATCCAACAGACCACGTCACGGACAACGTCCTCGCCGATGTCGATGAAACACCCTTTGGCCAGCGCGAAGCCCCCGACTCCGATTGCTGCGGTAACTCCGAAGGGCACCCAGAACGAGGTGCCCATCGAGTCCGGGTTGGCCATCGCCCACAGCGCTAACCAGATCGTGAAGCTTGTGCCCATCAGCGCGATCAACAGCAGTGGTACGGCAACGAGAGTCGGGCGCCGAAGACGTCCCGTCTCCATCTGAACCATCAGCCAATCCTACCTGTGAGACACACCGGCTCTCGTTGCTCGCATGCTCTGATCCGTAGCGTGCGAATAATGGGGTGCCAATACCACGGCGTGGCGACCAGGGTTGCGCGAGCGCGGTCCCACCAGGGCATGCACTGTGCCGAGCCTGCGATGTGCCGACCGCTCTGGATCGTTGAATCCGGGAAGTCACATTGGCTCAGTCGCAAATGGTTGAAGGTGGATACTGTCAAGGTCGACACGGGTGGTGCTTTCAGCAATCGCCCAGCGGAGGTGGACATGTCAAGCCATGACGAAACCCGATCGAGCGAGAATGCCGAGACCCGCGGCGATGGGCTAGATCAGGACCACAAAGTTCTGACCAACAAGGGTTACCGCAAGGAACTCAAAGAACTCCAGGCTGAACTGGTGAAACTCCAAGAGTGGGTGCAGCACACAGGGTTCAGAATGGTGGCGATCTTCGAGGGTAGAGACACCGCCGGCAAGGGCGGGTCGATCAAACGGATCACAGAGACGCTCAATCCTCGCTACTGCCGGGTCGCCGCGCTCGGAGTGCCGACCGAGCGAGAACGGTCTCAGTGGTACTTCCAGCGTTATGTCGCCGAACTGCCCGCCGCGGGCGAGATCGTTCTCTTCGACCGCAGTTGGTACAACCGGGCCGGAGTCGAAAAGGTCATGGGCTTCTGCAGCGACGACGAGTACGAGGAGTTCTTCCAGACTGTGCCGGACTTCGAGCGGGCTCTGGTCCGGTCGGGGATCCTGGTGGTCAAGTACTGGCTCTCGATCAGCGACGACGAACAGGAGAAGCGTTTCAAGGCGCGGATGGAGGACCCATCCAAGCAGTGGAAGCTTTCGAAGATGGATCTCGAGGCCCGGTCGCACTGGGTCGACTACGCAGAGGCGAAGGACGTCATGATCGCACGGACCGACATTCCCGAGGCCCGTTGGAACGTCGTGGATGCAGAGGATAAGAAGACCGCTCGGCTCAATCTGATTGCGCACTTCCTCGGTCAGGTTCCGTATGTGGATCTGCCCGATGAGAAGTTCAGGATCCCTGAACGTCAACAGCGTGAGTACCAGCGGCCGCCCTTCGACTCGCAGAACTGGATCCCCACGCGCTACGAGGTGCGGCGTAAGGGCTGAGGTTCGGCGACTGGCAGCAGAGGTGCGGCGCAAGGGCTGAGGTTCGGCGTGAGCGAGGTCGCGACAACCCCTGTCGGGAAGCTCGTCCTAGGGTCGGTACATGATCGATCAACAACTCAGAACCCTTGCCTCCGAGGGCCGCAACTTCGGCGTGCTGACCACCCAGATGCCAGATGGCTCGTTTCAGTCACAGGTGCTCTGGGTTGATGCCGATGACGAGCATCTGTTGGTCAACACCGAGGTCGACCGCCAGAAGCATCGCAATGTGCAGCGCAACCCACGAGTGACTCTCACTGTCATCGACGCTGCTAACCCGTACCACTACGCCGAGGCTCGTGGTCGCGTGGTGGGCGAGGAGCGGGGACCTCGCGCCCGGGCTCACATAGATGAACTCGCCCAGCGCTACACCGGTGGGCCATATGACGCTGCAGCGATCAAGACCGAGCGGGTGATCCTGCGAATAGAACCCGAGCGGCTACATGTGAATGGCGCGTGACGCACGGGACTCGCCGACCGCGACGGTCACCGCGACCGAAATATCTTTAACAAAGCTAATTAGCTATGTAAACTATCTGCATCGTCACTGAATCCCCCTCCCCCAAGACCCGCAAATCCCCTAAGACTCGACACTCGTCTGCATCCGATGAAGTTGCGACGCGACCAGACCCCAAGAGGGCTGACTCCGAACGCGTCGACCCCGAACTGGTCTCCCGTCTGCGACTGAGTAGCACCCGTCTCGTCAGGCGTATGCGACAGGAGTCCGACACCGGACTATCGCTATCGAGCCTCTCGGCACTCGCCGTGATCAGTGTCCACGGTCCGATGACCCTGGGGACACTCGCTGACCTGGAGAAGGTCTCGCCCCCCACCATCACCCGTGTTGTCCGGCGCCTCGAGGCCGACGGGTTGGTGCAGCTGATCGCGGGCGAAGAGGATCGCCGACACAAGTTCGTACAGGTGACCGATGTCGGTGCCAGGTTGCTCGCAACGTCGCGCGAGCGTAAGAACGCCTGGCTGACTAGTCAGATGTCGGAACTGAGCGGAACCGACATCAAGGCGCTTCGTCGAGTCGTGGGACTCTTTGAGGGTCTCGTGGGAGCCGAGGTGACGAGATGACCCGGGTGAGGCTTGCAGCGGGTGAGACGTTCGCCTCGCTGCGCAACCGTAACTTCCGGCTCTTCTTCGTCGGTCAGACAATCTCCCAGGTCGGCAACTGGCTGACCCTCATTACCCAGACTCTCCTTGTCCTCAACCTGACCCACAGCGGAACCGCGCTCGGCATGCTGACCGCAGCACAGTTCGCTCCGGTGCTCGTGCTCGGTCCATTCGCCGGACTCGTGGCGGATCGCTCCGACAAGCGACGTCTGCTTGTCATCACCCAGGCACTGGCGATGCTCCAGAGCTTCGCACTCGCCGCGGTTGCAGTGCTCGACAGGCCGCCCGTGTCAGCGATCTTCGCGATAGCGCTGGTGGGCGGGGTAGTGACCGCGTTCGACAACCCGGCACGTCGATCCTTCGTCGTGGAGATGGTCCCCGTCGAGCAGGTCAACAACGCCGTCAGCCTCAACAGTGCGCTCATGACAGGGTCGCGTGTCGTTGGGCCGGCACTCGCGGGTCTGCTGGTCGTGACCGTCGGCTTCGCCTGGACATTCGCAGCAGATGGGATCTCCTATGTGGCGGTCATCGCCGGGCTGGTCATGATGCGGTCCTCGGAACTGCGACCGGCTCCGATCGTCGAGAAGGCAAAGGGACAGGTTCGCGAAGGAATCGCGTATGCGCGCAGTATGCCGGTGCTGTGGGTGCCACTGGTCATGATGGCCATAGTTGGAACGTTCGCATTCAACTTCTCAGTCACCTTTCCCGTGTTCGTTACCAGGACCCTGCACGGCACCGAATCGACCTTCACGATTCTGTTCTCGTGGCTCAGCGTCGGCTCGTTGCTGGGTGCTCTGGCGGTAGCCCGCCGACCGGCGACATCGGTACGGTTCGTTGCCCTGTCGTCAGTAGCGTTTGGTGTCTCAATGGTCGGCGCCGCAATCGCGCCCAGCGAGGCGGTGGTGTTCGTCATCGCTCCGATCGTTGGCGCGGCGAGCATCGCATTCATGACCTCCTCGACGGCAATCGTCCAGACCGAATCTGATCCGTCCATGCGGGGTCGGGTGCTTGCCCTGCAGTCGATGGTCTTCCTAGGCAGCACACCGATCGGTGGACCGATAGTCGGGTGGGTCACCGAACACCTCGGAGCTCGGTTTGGACTTGGACTGGGCGCCGTTGCGTGTCTGGCGGCTGGAGCATGGGGTGTGGCAACCGTGCGCAACGGAGCAACACCACAGCCACAGCCCCCGACCGGCGATACAAGCGCTGTCCTAGCGGCCTCCACCTGAGCAGAGAAGGACTCACTGAATGGTTTCACACATGGGCGGAGGGCCCTGGGCCCAGATCGGGTCGCTGTCCAAGGACCGATCGGTTAGGGACCACAAGTTCGCACGGGGCACTGTCCGCAGAGTCGTGGGCTTTGGCAGACCCTACAAACGCCAGGTCGGCATTCTCATTGGGCTGATCCTGGTCGACGCTGCCCTAGGAGCGGCGGTCCCGCTCATCTACCGGGAGATCATCGATGTGGGAATTGCCGATGATCGGTCGACCTATGTCATCCAACTTGCGTTGGCGCTAGCCGCGCTGGCCGTGGTCTCGTCAGTAAACTCGCTTTTTCAGCGCTGGTACTCCTCGCGAATCGGTGAAGGTCTCATCTTTGACCTGCGAACCAGAGTGTTTGACCACGTCCAACGTCAGCCCATCGCGTTTTTCACCCGCACGCAGACCGGGTCGCTCGTCACTCGTCTCAACAGCGATGTGATCGGCGCACAACAGGCTTTCACATCTACGCTCACCAACGTCGTGGGCAATGTGGCAACCCTCGCAGCGACTCTGATTGCGATGCTGTTGTTGTCGTGGCAGATCACCCTGCTCGCTCTGCTGTTGCTACCAATGTTCATCCTCCCGGCTCGCTGGATCGCTCCGAAGCTGTCGGCCATTACCCGCGAGCGTTATCAGGTTGATGCTGCGATGGGGCAGATGATGACCGAGCGATTCAACGTCTCGGGTGCTCTGCTCGTGAAACTGTTCGGTCATCCCAGCGACGAGTCGGCCGAATTTGCCGGACGTGCCGGGCGAGTGCGTGACATCGGGGTCACTACCGCGATGTATGGGCGTGTCGTGATGGTCGTACTCACATTAATGGCTTCGCTCGCAACGGCTTTGGTCTACGGACTCGGCGGGGTGTTCGTTGTCAATGGAACCCTTGCCATCGGAACGCTGGTAGCACTCACCGCGTACCTCAACCGTCTCTACGCTCCGCTTACGGCGTTGTCGAACGTTCAGGTCGATGTCATGACGACTCTCGTCAGCTTTGAGCGCGTCTTCGAGGTGCTCGACCTGACCCCGATGGTCGCTGACCCGGCCCAGCCCGTCCCGATCGCGGCTGGCCCGAAGTCGGTCCGCTTCAATGACGTCTCGTTCCGGTACCCCGCGCCCGCTGAGGTCTCCATCGCCTCTCTCGAGTCCGTCGAGTCATCGCAACTGAGTTCTGCGGAGAACCCGATGCTCCTCAGTGGGATCTCATTCTCGATCGAACCGGGCGAGCTGGTGGCGCTCGTCGGGCCATCCGGGGCCGGAAAGTCAACGATCGCCTCTCTGGTTCCTCGCCTATATGACGTGACCGCCGGCGAAGTTCTTATCGGAGGGGTCGACGTGCGGGACCTTGACCTCGATTCGCTGCGCCAGGAGGTCGGCGTGGTCTCCCAGGATTCACACCTCTTCCATGACACTCTTCGTCGGAACCTGCTGCTTGCAAAGCCAGATGCCACCACCGAGGAACTCGAATCGGCTCTGCAGGCCGCGCAGATCTGGCCACTCGTCGCAGCGCTGCCAGATGGCCTCGAAACTGTGGTGGGCGATAGGGGTTATCGCCTGTCAGGCGGCGAGAAGCAACGACTCGCAATAGCACGCCTGTTGTTGAAAGACCCGTCGGTCGTCGTCCTCGATGAAGCCACCGCCCATCTGGACTCCGAATCCGAGCACGCTGTCCAACTGGCGTTGGCGAACGCACTTGAGGGCCGAACCTCGCTAGTCATCGCGCACCGACTATCGACGATCAGAGATGCGGACCAGATTCTGGTGATTGATTCGGGCAGGGTCATCGAACGCGGGAACTACGACGAGTTGCTGGCTCTGGGTGGGATGTTCGCTGATCTGGTGCGGACCCAGGGTCTTGGTGTCCCTGGTTCAACCCACCCGTGAATCTGCCCGGTCCAGGGGTGATAATGATGTATGGCATGGAGAAGACGACCATCTATCTGCCTGAGGACCTAAAGGGCGCGGTGCGGCGGGCAGCACAGCGACAGGGTCTCTCCGAAGCTGAGGTGATTCGGCGGTCGATCCGCGCTGCGGTTGCCGACGACCGACCGCGACCGCGTGGAGCATTGCTCTCTGGTCGGGAGCCGATAGCTCGTCGGGATGATGAATTGTTGAGCGACTTCGGGACCAGCAGATAGGTGTCGCCGATGCCTCGAACGTCGTGCTCGCCGAGCGGTATTACACGTCGAAGATTGCAACCCTTGACTATCGACACTTCGGCGTGCTCCGACCGTTGAAGGGTGGAGATTTCGAGCTTCTGCCGTATTCTCCATCACATTTTCGCGAGCCGCTCGAAGAGGGCCTTGACGCTCGCTTCGGTGACGCCGTAGATCTGCAGATAACAGGGACCTCTGCCGTGGTACTCGATCGTCCAACCGTCCTCGATCTCGGACCAGACATAGTCGCCAGAGCTTCCCTTCTCGGGGCCACGGTAGGTCGAAGATCCAGGACCTTGGGTGACGTGTACGCCGGGGTCGGTGCTGACACCCCAATAGCGCGTACAGGGACCCTCGACGCCCGGCATCCCACCCGCGCCGGGTTCAGGTCCGATGTTGAAAATCGGTGGGAGCAGCCCTGTTATGTCCGGCAATGTCGACATCTCCGCTGCGCATTGAGCCGGTGAGGTCGCTGGCGGGATGGCGTCGTCGGGCACAGATTTACCCGGCATCGTCGTCGCCGTGGCGGTAGTCGTCACCATCGAGTTTGGTGACTCGGCTGTCGGAGGTTTCAGATCGTCGGTTCGTTCCGGCACCCATACCGCCGCCCATTGTCCCGAGCGGACAGACTCGTCGGGGTTCGCCATGTAGCCCTGCCTAGACCAAACGACAATCGAGCGTCCCGCTGGAGTCAACGAGATCCAAAGTTTGTCCGGTCCGGCAGGAACGTTGGCCGGCATTGCGCCCGTGTCGAACCATTTGCGGTCCCGCAGCACGATCGGAACCCTCGCGGGGCTCTCCCGATAACAGGGTACGAGGAGCACATCTGCTGTAGTTGTCGCTGAACCGTAGAAGCACTCTGCGAAGCGGAACTGCTCGGCAACTGGCATCGATGACCACCGATCGGTCGCCGGGTCGAACGACTGCACGTACGGTTCGGAAATCCCTTCTCCGACACCAAACAGAACGACACTGCCATCTACAGCAACGGTAATGACGTTGGACGGAGTGGCCACATCGATGCCGCTTCCCTCGGGCGCCAGAGGAGCAGGAATCTCCCGAACATCCTGGCCATCGGGTCCCCACGCCAGACCGGGGGCGCCACCGCTGGAAGACGGCGACGGCCAGACGACTGCGCTGCCCGTCCACACTGGAGATGTGGCGGCGAGATGGCCAAAGGTGAGCACACCCTGGGGGTACTCGACCAAGCCGACCTTGCCCGTTCGAGGCTCAAGGACGGTTCCGCGTGTCATGTCGAGTACGGACTGCCCCGTCCACACCAGTCGCTCGGAACCATCACCGCTGATCCCAGGAGCTATGCCCATCTGAGCCAGCGCAGAGTTGGATTGCATCACGCCACGATCCACCCATTTACGTTCCCTGAACGACCAGGTGGCCCACCGGTCGCGCTCAACGGGAGGTCCCGGTTTGCCCACCCTATTTGGATCGGCTCCGACCGCCACCAGGCGATCTCCTGCTGCTATCAACGTCACCGCGGCCATTGGGGGTTTCGGCATCGCAGTCCACGACCGTCGATTCGGGTCATAGGCCCAGGCCCACCCCTTCCATGTGCCCCCGGCTTCGGTCACGTCGAAGACTGACCCTCCAACTGCTACAAGACGCTCATCGAACCAGGCGAGCGATGTCACAGCGGAAGTGGGAACGGGTCCCCGGTCGATCTCGTGCCAGCCTGGTCCCCACGAGTCGAAACCGTTCTGGTCGCCGGGTGTAGTCGCAACTCGGTTGGACCGTGAGCCTCGCAGGGTCAGAAACGCCGCCGAAATTCCGATTGCCAGGAGGATGAGCGCCGCAACTGCGAGCAACCCGCGACCTCGATGGCTTGCGGTCAATGGCAGCATCACTCGCGGCGACTCCTCGTGTGTCCGGATGCTGCCCGCCCGATTGATCGCCTCATCGACAGTGACCGGACCGTCCTGGGGTTCAACGGTCCTGTCGACGACATTGCGTATCTGTTCATCGAGTTGGGGCATTCTGTTCGGTCCCGTCATCTCAGTTCACCCCCAGATCGTTCCGAAGATTCGCCATGGCCCGTTCGAGATGTGTGCCCACCGATGAGCGCGACAGGCCGAGCGCATCGGCAACCTCTTGATGGGTCCATTCGCAACCATGGATCAGAACCGCAACTGCGCGCTGGCGTTCTGACAGTCGGTCCAACGCGGCGGGCAGGGCGGGTTCAAACAGGCTCGCTCCAGGGTCGCTTTGTGTCCGCTCGTTCGAATGATCCACCGACTCGGCGAAATGGATGGTCTTCGTCTTCTGCCGTCGTATCCGCGTGACACCCACGCGGTAGAGATAACCCACGGGGTTCTCCATTGCCTGCACCGAGTGCCAGTTCTCCCAGGCCCATGCCAACGCCTCGGCAGAGGCCTCGCGGCCTCCCCTCAGCGCCCCACATCGCGCTCAATGCCCGTCGAAGACGAGGCTCGACAGCCTCAACGAATGTGCTGAACTCCGCTTTCGACACCAACTTGGTATCTGATTCGTTGCTGCGCAGTTCCATCACTATCTATAGAGCCATGAGCCAGCGAGTTGTACGACAGCGACCTCGCGTGGGCGGGTACGAGATGCTGCGGAGCGAATCCGTTTCGATGGACCTGCAATATCTATTCGCGACGTTTTCTGTAGGGCTGCCCTCAAGTGGAAGGGCCATACTGCTGCAAATAGCCTGCGACGCCAGACACGTAGCCCGGAAACAGTTCCAGCGTTGAGTTGGCTCCCATGGCGACAAGTTCGTGTCGAATAGTGACGTACTGGTGAACAAGGAGGTTGCGAAGGCCGGCAGACGGTGCCAGTTGCTTTCCGAGGTCTGTTTCGATAGCGCCGATCTCAGCCATTTCAATGAAGGACTCCCGGCCTGTCCGTGGAGCTGGATGACCGGCTGCGACCAGAACATGGCTATTGATGTCGATGGCGAGATCGACGATCAACTGGACTAGTCGTTCGACAGCGGCTTGTTCGATCGCCGCGAGCGGAAGATTGTCGATATCTATTGGTGCAATTGATCCGAGCGCAGCGAGAGAGTCTTCGATCATTCGAAGGCGTGTCTGGATGATCGAAGTGTCGAGCCTGGGTGGTGTCACTCGGCCATCCTTTGTAGATCAAGCAGACGTAGCCACTCGGTGTCGCGGCGATGTGCGAGGGCTGCCATCTGAAGCGTTGCGTAGGCGCCAGGCTCTGCCTCATATAGAGGGAAGCCTGTCATGGCCTCGGCGTCGGAGACAGGGTGCTCACCGTCGATGACAGTGAGGTCGATTCGGTCGTATCTGGTCAGCTCTGTGAGTTCGTCAAGCAACTCCAAGACCTTCAGTCGGTCCTTGAACTGGACACCTACGTCTAGGTCGGATGGGGTGTGATCCCCCGCGAGCGTGGCGCTTCCGAATGCTCCGAAGACCCGCACGCCGTTCCGTTCCATGATGGGGTCGAGTGACCCGTCATCGGCCGCTTGACGAAGGGTCGCCAGAGCCGTGCGCGCATCCGACATGACCAGAGGCTAGCGGCTGACTCCTCCACGGCGGCACAGGACCCAGTCGACGGAACGGCAACGTAGGGTCAGAGGCCGACAGCCTCCGATGTGAATCCGATAATCTGATCGCATGCCTGACGTGTCAGCTACTGATGCAGCTCGAAACTTCGCCGATCTACTCGATGCCATCGAGCACCGCGGTGAACATTTCACCATCGTGCGGAGAGGCAAAGCGATTGCCCATCTCGAACCGATCGCCCGAGGGCATGGTGAGAGTGTCAAGGCGCTTCTACGACGGCACCAACCTGATCGAGACTGGATGACGGACCTCGATGGTCTCCGCTCACAGCTTGAGGTTGATGACCGATCGTGACCCGCCTCATTCTCGATACCACCTTTCTCATCGATGTCGAATGCTCCGGAGGAGTACTTGACGAGGTCATTGGTGATGATGACGACATAGCGGTAGCGGCAGTGACCATTGCCGAGCTGCGTGTTGGCGCCCTCCTGGCTGTGGGTAGGCGCGCAAGGGTTAGACGCTCCTATGTCGATGATGTCATCGCTACGATCCCCACCCTCGCCTATGACCTGGAGGTAGCTGAGGCACACGCCGCGCTATTGGCCGAGGCTCGAGCCCAGGGAACACCTCGGGGGGCACACGACTTGATCATCGCCGCGACTGCCAAGGCATCCGACCGCATGATCGTTACCGCTGATGAGCGAGCGTTTCACAACCTCTCCGGCGTGACGGCTCGTAGTTACCGGTAGACCTGCTCGGGAGTCCTCGGTTCGCGCTTGTGCCATTCGACACAGATGCTAGTATCTGGACAGATGTCCAGTTTGGTGTCCAAGCACCCTGCAGCTGAGGCCGATGGGCCAACTCGCGAGGCGTCACCCGACGCGCCCACGGGCGCGCGCGGAACTGCAGGTTCTGACGCTGCTGGCCACCCAGTAACGGAGGCAACCCGCAGGACACTCTCATCTCGCCAGCAGGCGACTCTCGCAAAGCTGATCGACGCGACAGTCGAAGAGCTCCGCTCAGAGGGTTTCGACGGTCTTAGTGTGCGCGCTGTCGCGGCTCGGGCCGGGGTGGCACCAGCGACCGCGTACAACTATTTCTCGTCTCGCGAACACCTTGTGACCGAGGTGTTCTGGCGCCGCCTGACCGAGCTTGACCACGGAGACCTAACCGACAGCGACTCGACGGCCGATCGGGTCGCACGAACTCTTGAGGGGTTTGCCCTGCTGGTGGCGGATGAGCCAGAACTCGCGGCGGCCTGCACTGTTGCGATGCTTTCGACCGAGCAGGACGTCAAGCTGCTGCGGGATCGCATCGGGACCGAGATGAATAGGCGCCTGCGGGACGCTCTCGGTGTCGGGTCGGATCCAGAGGTGCTCGGCGTTCTTGAGTTCGTTGTCTCCGGGGCGATGCTTCAGGCCGGTATGGGTCACATGAGTTACATCGATCTGGCCGAGCGGTTCCGGATCGCAGTCCGGCTGGTCCTGCGGGACTGACGCGACCTTGCGACTTGGCCTGGAGGGGGACCGGGGAGAGTCGGCCCAATCAGCACAGAAGCGACCATCATGCGGACAACACCGAACATTCAATCGACTTATGGGGGAAGCCCGATGACAACCAGTGAATCGACCACCACAGCGCTGGGCGACGGGGTAGTACTGGATCCATACTCATATGAGTTCCACGAGGACCCCTACCCGGTATACGAGTGGCTCCGCAACGAGGCGCCGGTTTACCACAACCCCGAGCGTGGATTCTGGGCGCTGTCGCGACACGCCGATGTCCTTGAGGGGTTCCGTGACTCCGACCGCTTCTCCTCGGCCAACGGTGTGTCGCTCGACCCGTCGGCCTCTGGCCCTCATGCGCATAAGACCATGTCCTTCCTGGGTATGGACCCGCCCATGCACGGTCGCATGCGGGGCTTGGTGTCCAAGGGCTTCACTCCGCGACGAGTCGCGGCCCAGGAGGATCGGATCCGCCAGATCGCCCGCGAGTACATCGCAGCGTTCGATGGTCGGGACCAGATCGATTTGATCACAGACTTCGCCGGCCGCCTGCCGATGGACGTCATCTCCGACATGATGGGCGTACCGGTCGCCGACCGTCAGGAACTGCGTCGACTGTCCGATCTGCTCGTTCACCGCGAGGAGGGCGTCTATGACGTGCCACCCGAAGGTGTAGCCGCGGCGCTGGAGTTGGTCGTCTACTACACCGACATGCTCGACCAGCGCCGTAAGCAGCGCACTGACGACCTGACCTCGGCACTGCTCGACGCCGAGATCGAGGGCGACAGGCTGACCGATGACGAGATCATCTCGTTCCTGTTTCTGATGGTTGTGGCCGGCAACGAGACCACCACCAAGCTGCTCGGCAACGCCTGGTACTGGGGTTGGCGCAACCCGGACCAACTCGCCAAGCCGTTTGCCGATCCGGCCAAGATCGTCCCCTGGGTGGAAGAGACACTGCGTTATGACACCTCCTCGCAGCTACTTGCGCGAACAACCAAGGTTGATGTCGAACTACACGGTGTGACGATCCCGGCCGAGGCTAGGGTCGTGCTGTTGCCCGGATCAGCCAATCGGGATGGCCGCGTCTTCAACGATCCCGATACCTATGACCTGGACCGTCCGGTCGGCCAACACGAACTCGCAAGCTTCGGTTTCGGTCGTCACTACTGCCTGGGAGCGTCGCTCGCCCGACTGGAGGCAAGGGTCGCGCTCGAAGAACTGCTTGGCGCGATCGAGTCCTATGACATCGACCCAGACGGACTTGAGCGGGTTCATTCGGTCAACGTTCGTGGTTTCGCTCATGTTCCATGTGCAATCAAGCTACGCGACGGGTGGCGACCATCAGTTGGCGTCCAAGGGACCAACTGATGCCACGCTTCGAGCTACACCCCCAACGGCGAGTAACAGTCGTCACCGGAGCCTCATCCGGGATCGGTCGAGCAACCGCCGAGCTACTCGGCTCTGCCGGATACCCCGTCGCGCTCGGTGCCCGTCGCCTCGACCGGTGCGAGGAGACAGCGGCGGCCATTCGCTCAAGTGGGGGAGAGGCGATCGCAGCGCCGCTCGATCTACTAGATGGCGAATCGATCGACGCCTTTGTCAAGACCGTGGAGTCCGAACTCGGTGCTATCGAGGTGCTCGTGTCGAATGCGGGTGATGTCCAGCCGATCACGACAGTGGGGGCGGAGCCAGCGGAGTTCGCCCGTCAACTCGGCGTGAATCTTCTTGGGGCACAGGCACTGGTCCACCGGGTGGTGCCGGCGATGCTGGAACGGCATCGTGGAGACGTCGTGTTCGTGACCTCAGAAGTTGCTCTCTATCCCCGTACGAACATGGCTGGCTATGTTGCTTCGAAGGCGGGGCTCGAGAACTTCGCACGCGCAATGGCCATGGAGTGTGAGGGTACGGGCGTGCGTGTCGGGATCGTGCGACCCGGACCGTCCAATACCGAACAGGGCACCACCTGGAACGTGGACGACGTGAACACAGTGGTGGAATCGTGGCAGCACTGGGGGCTGTTGCGGCACAGCGGCGCACTGTTGCCCTCTGCACTGGCCGAAGCCGTGCGAGCGATGGTCGCTGCGCCCAAGGGCACACGATATGCGGTGCTCGAAGTCCAACCCGAGGCGCCTGTAGTCGCCACGGACTGAGCGCGCCGGACCAATGGCCAGAGCAAGTGCCGCTGCAAGGGCCGCAGCGAAGTAGCAAGACAGATAGTTGAAGGAACAACAGGGGGAACCATGACAACGAAGCACGCGACCGTGACCAAAGCGCCTCGCAAGGTCTCTGGCGATGACGGGGGGACCGGTCACCTGGAGGAACTTCGCCACGATCCGATCGGCCTCATGCAGCGGGTCCGTGACGAGTGCGGCGACGTCGGCGAGTTTCGACTTGCCGATCGTGATGTCGTGCTTCTGAGCGGTGCCGAGGCCAACGAGGTCTTCTTTCGAGCATCAGAGGAGGAACTCGATCAGGCCGCTGCCTACCCGTTCATGAAACCAGTCTTTGGGGAGGGCGTCGTCTTCGACGCGTCACCAGAACGTCGACGTGAGATGTTGCATAATCAATCACTACGCGACAAGTACATGCGCGGGCACGCAGAGACGATCTCGCGAGAGGTCAACCGGATGATCGAGCGCTGGGGCGATGAGGGCGAGATCGACCTTCTGGACTTCTTCGCCGAGCTCACCATCTACACATCCACCTCTTGTCTCATCGGCCCGAAGTTCCGTGAGGAACTCGACTGGGAAATCGCGGAGCTCTTCCACGACCTCGAACAGGGAACCGACGCGCTCGCGTTTGTCGATCCCTATATGGACATCGAGAGCTTCCACCGCCGTGATTCCGCCCGTGAAGGGCTCGTGGCGAGGGTGCAGGCGATCATGAACAAGCGCCTGGCCGAACCCACCCCCGAGGGTGACGACATGGATCTCGTCGACGTACTTCTGACCATAAAGGACGACGCCGGTCAGCCCCGCTTCAGTGCCGATCAGATCACCGGCATGTTCATCTCGATGATGTTCGCCGGCCACCACACGACATCGGGAACAGCCGCTTGGACGCTCATCGAACTGCTTCGGAACCCCGAAACCATGAGGGCAGTGACAGCCGAGATCGACGACATCTACGCAGACGGATCAGACGTGACATATCAGGCGTTACGTGAGATCCCGTACCTTGAGTCCGCAATCAAAGAGGCGCTGCGCCTGCATCCGCCGCTGATCCTGTTATTGCGGCTCGCCAACGTCCCGATCGAGGTCGAGGGAATCACCATTGACGCCGGCAAGCTCGTTGGGGCATCACCGGCAATCTCCAATCGGATCCCAGAGGATTTTGCCGATCACGAACGATTCGACCCGACCCGCTACATCGATCCCCGGTCAGATGACCTGGACAACCCGTGGACCTGGATCCCCTTCGGCGCCGGACGTCACCGTTGTGTCGGCGCAGCGTTCGCGATGATGCAACTCAAGGCGATCTTCTCGATGTTGCTCCAGGACTGGACCTTCGAGATGGCCCAACCA
>CAUJEC010000036.1 GCA_963169245.1 Actinomycetota bacterium | reverse complement strand
AGAAGAAGCCCGTGGGGCCCTGCAGGCCGGCGTTGACGCCGTCGCCGACGCAGTCAAGGTAACCCTCGGCCCGAAGGGTCGCTACGTCGTACTCGACAAGAAGTTCGGCGCCCCGACCATCACCAACGATGGCGTGACCATCGCGCGTGAGATCGAGATCGAGGACCCGTTCGAGAACCAGGGCGCACAGCTCGTGCGCGAGGTCGCGACGGCAACCAACGACGTCGCCGGTGACGGAACCACCACCGCCACCGTCCTTGCTCAGGCCCTCGTCCGCGAAGGTCTCCGCAATGTTGCCGCCGGCGCCAACCCAATGGGCGTGAAGCGTGGCATCGAGGCTGCGGTCAAGACCGCTGTCGAGTCCATCGCCTCATCCGCCAAGGAGATCGACGAGAAGTCCGAGATCGCCCAGGTTGCATCCATCTCGGCCGCTGACGCATCCATCGGCGAGGTCATCGCCGATGCGATCGACAAGGTCGGCAAGGACGGCGTCGTCACCGTCGAAGAGTCCAACACCTTCGGCATCGACCTCGAGTTCACCGAGGGTATGCAGTTCGACAAGGGTTATCTCTCGCCGTACTTCGTGACCGACGCAGAGCGTCAGGAAGCGGTCCTCGAGGATCCCTATATCCTCCTGCTCAACTCCAAGATCTCCTCGGTCCAGGAACTTCTCCCGGTCCTCGAGAAGGTCATGCAGGCTGGCAAGCCGCTGCTGATCATTGCTGAGGATGTCGAGGGTGAGGCTCTCGCCACTCTCGTCGTCAACAAGATCCGTGGCACATTCAGCTCGGTTGCAGTCAAGGCCCCTGGCTTCGGCGAGCGCCGTAAGGCCATGCTCCAGGACCTCGCAGTCCTCACCGGTGGCCAGGTCATCGCTGAAGAGGTAGGCCTCAAGCTCGACAACGCGACTCTCGACCTGCTCGGTCGTGCCCGCAAGGTCGTCGTCACCAAGGACCTCACCACCGTCATCGAGGGTGCCGGCTCCGCAGACGACGTCGCTGGACGCGTCGCTCAGATCAAGGCTGAGATCGACAACACCGACTCGGACTGGGATCGTGAGAAGCTTCAGGAGCGTCTCGCCAAGCTGTCCGGCGGCGTTGCTGTCGTCAAGGTCGGCGCTGCCACCGAGGTGGAGCTCAAGGAGAAGAAGCACCGCATCGAGGACGCTCTCTCCGCCACCCGTGCAGCCATTGAGGAAGGCATCGTCGCTGGTGGCGGTACCGCTCTCGTTCGTGCCAAGGTCAAGGTTGCCGAGTCCCTCGACAGCCTCAGCGGTGACGAGCTCACCGGTGCCAACATCGTGCTGCGTGCCCTTGACGCCCCAGCCCGCCTCATTGCCGATAACGCCGGCCTTGAGGGTGCTGTCATCGTCGAGAAGCTCGAGCGTGAGACCGGCAACATCGGTTTCAACGCTGCCAAGGGCGAGTTCGAGGACCTGCTCAAGGCGGGCGTCATCGACCCGGCCAAGGTGACCCGTGCGGCTCTGCAGAACGCAGCGTCGATCGCTGGCCTGCTTCTCACCACCGAGGTGCTCGTCGCCGACAAGCCTGAAGAGGCCGCAGGTGGAATGCCCGACATGGGCGGAATGGGAGGCATGGGCGGCATGATGTGATCAGCTGACGCTGGTACTTCTGTTACCCGACGGGGCCGGAGCAATCCGGCCCCGTTCCCGTTTTCGGTGATAGGTCCATCGTGAGAGGGACCCTTGATCCGCGAGCGTCCAGAAACACAGGGTGCTTGACCTGCGCAGAGATCGGGTACAGACCACATGGCCTGTTCCGAGCGGGCCACCTCACGGAGGTTGGTGGATGGGTGATCAGCGATCTGGGACGGTCACAGAGGGCAGTACTCCCAGTCGGATAGCGGCAGTTGCAGGCAACAGCGATGCCACTATTGGCCTCTTGGCTCCGTCATCGCGGAGCCGTTCGGTGATTCTCGGGGTCCTCTGCACAGTCCTCTTCGTAACCTTCCTCGACAACACCGTTGTCAGCGTCACCCTCGCAGACATCCAGACCGATCTGCATGCCGGAGTTCAGACTCTTCAGTGGGTTGTGAACGGTTACGCGCTCGCCTTCGTGAGCCTGATGCTCGTTGGGGGGATGCTCGGAGACCTTTTCGGGCGGCGGAAGGTCATGGTCGGCGGCCTGGTGATATTCGCGGTCGGGTCTGTTGTCGCTGCGCTCGCCACTACCGACTGGATGCTTCTCATTGGTCGGGTCGTAATGGGAGTAGGCGCTGCAGGCTCAGAGCCCGGAACGTTGTCGATCATCCGCCACGTCTACGAGGAACGAGACCTGCGGGCCCGAGCCATGGGCATCTGGGCTGCGGTATCTGGGACAGCGCTGGCCCTCGGCCCCGTGATTGCGGGAATTCTGGTCGGGGTGTGGAACTGGCGACTCGTTTTCCGGTTCAACCTGGTCATATCGGCAGCTGCGATAGTCGCCACGATCATGTTCGTGCCCGAGAGTTCGGACCCCGAAGGTGCTCATGTCGACTGGCTCGGCGCAACTCTCGGAGCGGTAGCCCTGGCATCTGTCATCTTCGGAGTCATCCAAGGTGAGTCGACGGGCTATGCGACCTGGTGGATCATGGCGCTGTTCGCGTTCTCCGCGGTCACCGCTGTCGCGTTCGCAGTAGTCGAACTGCGGACTGAACGTCCGATGCTCAACCTGCGTCTGCTGGTCAATGGCCGTTTCGGAGTCTCCAACCTGGTGGCGTTCACCAAGTACTTCGGGATCTTCTCGATCTTCTTCTTCGTGGCTCTCTACCTGCAGTTGCTGGCCAATCAGTCGCCGTTCGGTCTGGCGCTCGACTTCCTTCCAATGGCAGTGATCATGGTGGTCGCTTCGGCACTTGCTGGACGCTGGGTGGCGCGTGTCGGTGCAAAGGTGCCGATGACCGTCGGATGCCTCATGGCGGGCGTCGGGATCCTCATAGTCGACTCTCTGCTCGGTCCGAAGGTCGGGTTCGCGGAACTGTCTTGGTCTCTCGCGATCGCAGGCGCCGGGTTCGGAATCGGCCTCGTTCCGGTCGTCACCACAGCAATGGATTCCGTCGAGGAGCGCCACTCGGGGATGGCCGCCGCGATGACCAACACGTCGCGGGAGTTGGGTGCGGTCGTCGGAGTTGCCGCACTCGGGTCCGCGGTGAATGGTCAATTGAACACGGCGCTGGTCTCCAAGCTTCAGAGCCTGGGAATTCCTGCGAACTTCCAGTCGATCGTGATCGAAGCAGTCACGCACGGAGGTGTTCCACAGAACCAACAACAGGCCGTGTCCCAGAACAAGGCGGCTGCTGCCGACCCAGAACTGGTCAACAAGGTGATCGGCGTGGCCAAGGGGGCCTTCCAGGCCGGACTCCACTCAGCGCTGCTCATCTCGGCCTGCATGTTGTTCTCAAGCGCTGTGATCGTCTGGTTTGCATTCTCGAGGGCTGAGGCCCGAGCCGAGGGACGCGAGCCATCAAGATCGCCTTTGGCCTATATCGGGATAGCGATCCTTGCTCTCGGTGCCACTGGTCTGACCGTTGGGGTTGAGTCGCTGGTCGGTCCATCCACATCCATCGAAACAGTGGTCACCACGACCCATCCAGCCTCCCCATCGACCTCGACGCCCCCGGGTTCATCGCAGGCCTCCACCGGACCGACGATCACAGTAACGCCCTCGGTTTCGCTGCACACCGGAGACATGGTCGCCATCACGGGAAGCGGCTTCATGCCGTCGACAAACCTGGTCGCAGTGCAGTGTGCGAGTGGCGAGCACACGACATCCGATGATTGCGACATAGAGAGCGTCGCGGGAGTGAAGTCAGATGCAATGGGCAAGATCTCGTTGAGCTTCAAGGTCAACGAAGGGCCATTCGGAGTGGCCAAGAGGCGTTGTGACACGAGGACGAGTTGTCTGATCGCAGTCAGTCAGCCAACGGCATCTGATGATGCTCAGCGGGCCACAACTGACATCTCATTCGCCGACTGAGCGAACTCGCTGGCTTCGCCGATGAGCGAACTCGCTGGCATTCGCCGACTGAGCGATGACCATTGTGTAATGGCCCTTTGTGCCCATTTGAGGACCGAAACCTTACGTTCGCTCATCTGGTGGCCGATAGACCACGGGAGCGACTTTGTGGCACCCTGAGATGATCGAATCCGACTCCAATCCGACCGTTGACGCGCCCGGCAACATTCAGCCTGAGCGCATCGAGAACCTCGATCCGGTGGTTCTCGGCGATTCGCGACTCGCATTGCTCATTGATGCATCCGTTGATTCGTTCGTGGTTCTCGACTCAGACCTCAACATCAAATGGGTGAATCCCGGTACCGAGAAGCTCCTAGGCATTCCAGCATCGGCGTTGATTGCGACAAGCGCGTTGGAACTGCTCTATGACAGCGACGATCTGAATACCTCCGCGGTCATGCTGGAGCGGATGTTGGTTGGTATCGAGGATGATCCTCCGGTCGAGGTTCGGCTTCGAAACTCTGGAGGCGAACCCGTCACAGTGGAGATAAAGGGGTCCAACCTGAGCGACATCGCCGGGATCGAAGGAATCGTGCTCACTGCACGAGATATGACACCCCGTGTCGCTCTCGAAAATGAGCTCAGGTCATCGCATCGACGCTTTGAATCGCTGGTTCGCACCAGCAACGATGCGATCGTCCTCCTCGATACCGATCTAAGGGTGCTCTATGCGAGCGCATCGCTGGAACACCTGACCGGATATGCACCGGATGACATCATCGGAGTTGATGCATCGGAGGTAATTCTCGAACCGCAGAGGACCGAACTGCTGGCAGCGTTCGACCGGGTGGTTTCATCTCCTGACATCGTGGAATCGGTCAGGGTCCGGCTGCGACAGAATGATGGGGATGGCCGCTGGTACGAGGTCCGGGTCTCCAACAAGCTCGCCGACCCGGACATCGCCGGTGTGATAGCGAACGTTCGTGATGTCACCGATGTGGTTGAGGCCGAGACTGAGGCCGACCAACTGACCGACATCTTCGAACTCACCAAGGACCTGGTGACAGTTGTCGACGGAGACTCCAGGCTGCTCTATATGAACCCGGCCTGTGCCGAGTTCATGGGGCTCGCGAAGTCTGACATCCCGATCGGGACACTCTTCACCAATCCCAAGGTCATGCCGCCGGGAGGTCACCCAACCGTCTTCGGCGCAGGTGAACGAAGTTGGACCACCGAGGTCGTCCTGAGGCGAGCAGATGGAGAAAAGGTCCCCTTCCTGGTTCAGATCATCACCCATTCCGATTTAAACGGTGTGATCACTCGTTATTCAGCTGTCGCGCATGACATAAGTGAAATCAAACGGCTAACTCAATCGCTTGAATCCCAGGCACTCCATGATCCGCTCACGGGCCTCCCAAATCGTGTTCTGCTGGAGTCCCGCATGCGACAACTCGTCGGTATGGACAATCAGCGAACCTCCGTTGCACTGCTGTTCATCGACCTCGATCACTTCAAGGTCATCAACGACAGCCTGGGGCACGAGTTCGGCGACAAGCTCCTCCAGGCTGTTGCGGCACGACTTCGGAGCTTTGTTCGGCCCGGTGACACCGTCGCCCGGTTCGGCGGCGACGAGTTCGTCGTGCTCTGTGAGGGTGTCACAGGTCCCGAGGTCGCCGATGAGGTTGCCCGCCGGGTCAGCGAGGTCATGCGCGAGCCGATGGTCATTGACGGCACCAAGGTTCATATAGGTGTGTCGGTAGGAATCGCCCTCGCCTCAGAGGGGGTCGCCGGGTGCGACCCGGGCGATCTGATTCGTGATGCGGACACCGCCATGTACCGTGCTAAGGCCGACGGTCGTGGCAGAGCGGTGCTCTTCGATGATGAACTGCGTCGACAGGCCGTTGAGCGCCAGCGGATCGAGTCGGCACTGCGGGTTGCACACCTCGATGGTTCCCTGGAACTGCACTATCAGCCAATAGTTGAGTTGACAAATGGACGACTGGCGACGCTGGAGGCGCTGCTCCGTTGGCGACACGATGGCCGGTTGATGCCCCCCGACTCGTTCATCCCTGTTGCCGAGGAGACCGATCTCATTGTCCCGGTCGGAGCGTGGGTCATAGAGCGGGCCTGCGCTGACGTCGCCAAATGGAAATCGATAGCGGGCTATGAACGAGTACGGGTCTCTGTCAACGTTTCAGTCAGACAACTTCAGAGCCCCGACTTCGTCGAGATGGTCGCAGATGTCCTGCAGCGCACCGGCTTGAGTGGTCGCTCACTCGTTGTGGAACTCACCGAGTCGGTCATGGTTGATGATCTTGAAGTGATCACCGGTCCGCTCTCAGGTTTGCGTGCGCTCGGAGTGGTGATTGCGATTGATGACTTTGGCACCGGCTACTCATCGCTCACCTATCTGGCAGAGCTTCCAGTTGATGTTGTGAAGCTGGATAGAACGTTCCTGAGCTCAGCCGATGTGAATCCAGCGCAGAAACGTCTCGTGGCCGGTGCTATACAACTTGTCAAGACAATGGGTCTGTGCTGTGTTGCCGAAGGAATAGAAACGGGTGAGCAGTTCAGGTGGCTGACCCAACTCGGTTGTGACAGAGGTCAGGGATATTTCATAGCGAAGCCCATGGCGAATCTCGACATCGTTGAACAGATGAACCGGCTACGCCATGGATCCTGGGACAACTGCGGCGACGGGTCCTGTGGCTGTGCGGACACTGCGCCACGTGCGACTCATCAGCGGGTCGGATTGCCCGCTGTTGGGCGCGGTCTACGCTGAGATCCAGACGGTCGCGACAGATCGGGACAATGGCTACGACCTAGCTCACGTTCTCGTGGTCACGCGGAATGATCTAGCGGTGATTGGTGGACTCGACGGATATGACACAGCCACGAGCACAGGCCCCAGAAGCACAGAACTCAGAAGCACAGAGCTCAGAAGCACAGAGCTCAGAGGTGCAGCGAGGAGGGCCCCAGCGGATTCCGCGTCCACCGTTGTGGGCTCCCGGCCGACCTGCCCCATGGTCAGAGCTGTCCTCCCCCGAGTCGCTTGTCACGCCGGAACGGATACGGTCAGCGTTCCCGGTCGGTCGAATGGGTCGCGAGTCGCCTGTCAGGAGTACAGGAGCCAGCGAGTTCGCAGTGCTGGTACCCGTCTACGGGGAGGGGTCCGACATGAGTGTCATCGTCACCCGCCGGGCCGACACTCTCCGCACTCACCGCGGAGAGGTCAGCTTCCCCGGTGGTAAAGCCGAACTCGGCGAGGTTCCCGTTGGGACGGCTCTGCGTGAGGCCAACGAGGAGATCGGCCTCGATGTCAGAGCAGTCGAGCCGCTCGGTGAACTCGACCATCTGACCACTGTGACTCGTCGCGCCTACATAGTGCCCGTCGTCGGCCTCCTGACGGGGGAGCCGAGCGGACCTGTCAACGCAGCCGAGGTCGAGAAGGTCCTCCACGTTCCCGTTGCCGAACTGCTACAGCCGGGGGTGTTCCGAGAGGAGCAGTGGGGGACAAGTGAGTTCTCGCGACCCGTCTACTTCTTCGAGCTCTACGGAGACACGATCTGGGGCGCGACAGCAGCGCTGTTGCGTCAGTTCCTGGCCATAGTCACGGGCACCGATCCGGGCACCGGTGCAGATATCGACCCGGCTGGTGACCTGAGCGAGATGCCACACGAGTACGATCCGGCCGCAATGGGCGAAATCGTCTGAGTCGGTGGGTTCGGCGGAGGTGGGAGCGCAACGGGCTGCCCGTCAGCGGATGCGCAGGAGGCCCTAAGGATTGTCCGGGGATGGGTACTACGTACTCAGAGCGAGTAGTTGGGTGCCTCTGAGGTGATGGTCACATCATGTGGATGTGCTTCGCGCAGACCCGCAGGACTCATCCTCACGAACTGGGCCTCCGCCTGCATCGCCCGAATATCATTCGCACCGCAATAACCCATGGATGACCTCAGGCCCCCGATCAGTTGGTAGATGATGCGCTGCACCGGACCCTTGTAGGGGACCCGACCTTCGACACCCTCAGGCACAACCTTGTCGGTGGTCTCGACCTCGCCCTGGAAGTAGCGGTCCTTGGAGAAGGATCGATCGTTCATGGCGCCGAGGGAACCCATGCCCCGGTATGCCTTGTAGCGCTCTCCCTTGGACAACACGATCTCGCCCGGGGTCTCGTCCGCTCCGGCGAGCAGGGAACCGACCATGATCACATCTGCTCCGGCGCCGATCGCCTTGGCGATGTCCCCGGAGTAGCGGATACCACCGTCGCCGATGATCCCGACACCGTGTTGCGATGCAACCCGGGCGCAGTCCCAGATGGCGGTGAGTTGAGGCACACCCACCCCGGCAACGATTCGGGTTGTGCAGATGGAACCGGGGCCGACACCGACCTTGACGGCGTCGGCCCCAGCGTCGATGAGGGCCTCTGCTGCTGCTCCGGTTGCGATGTTTCCGGCGGCGACGTCGACACTCAACGTTGCCTTGACCTTGCGGACGACCTCGATCACACCGGCGGAATGGCCATGCGCCGTGTCGACCACGAGCAGATCGACGCCGGCGTCGACGAGAGCCTGCGCTCGTTCGAGAGCGTCGTCGCCAACACCGACAGCGGCAGCACAGCGGAGGCGTCCCTGCGAATCCTTGGTGGCGTTGGGGTACTTGAGTTTCTTGTTGATGTCCTTGACCGTGATCAGGCCTGTGATCCTGCCCTCGGCGTCGACGACCGGGAGTTTCTCGATCCTGTGTCGACCCAGAATGCGCTGCGCCTCCTCCAGGTTCGTTCCCTCGGGTGCAGTAACGAGCCCCTCGGAAGTCATTGCTTCGGCAATTACCTTGTTCGGGTTGTTCTCGAAGCGAAGATCCCGGTTGGTGAGGATTCCCACGAGATGACGTTCGTGGTCGACGATCGGGATTCCAGAGATGCGGTACATCGACATCAGATCCAGAGCTGCACCGATCTTGTCCTCGGGATGAAGAGTCACCGGATCGACGATCATCCCTGATTCGGATCGCTTGACCTTGTCGACCTCGGTCACCTGATCCTCGATGGAGAGGTTGCGGTGGATCACACCCATCCCGCCCTCGCGGGCTATGGCGATTGCCAGACGGGCTTCGGTGACGGTGTCCATCGCTGCGCTCATGAGCGGGATCGAGAGTTCGATCGAACGGGTGAGCATTGTGTGCGTGGAGACCTGGGATGGGATGACATCGGACGCCGCGGGAACGAGACAGACGTCGTCGAATGTGAGTCCCAACGGTCCGAAACGTGCCAGTGGGTCGTCGCTTCCGGGACTGTTCCAGTCTCCGTTCGGATCGCCGGTGGAGGGGGACTCGCTGGAGGACGTCATCTCGCGAGTCTAATCACCTGGCCCATTGTGGCCATTCGGCCGATCGACATGGATGCATTGGGCGGAGCCGACGGAGGAGGCTGCCTGTCGGCCGGGTCTCGGAATGTCACCAGTTCGATTCTGTCGCCCTGTAGCGTCGTTGAGGCGATCCGCCATCCGGAACTGGCGTGGCCACGAAGGTGTCACAGTCAGATGAGATCAACCGCACCACAGGAGTGACATGCCGACGCTCAGCTTCGAAGGGGAGACCCACACCGAGATAGTGGTCAAGGTCAGGCGCTGGTTGGCGTCGGTCGAGGGCACCGAGGTCGCAAACGTGAGCGCTGTCGACGCGATCAGTCAAGGAGCCGAGGTCACCAAGGAGGCTCTGCGAATCATCGCGACCGCCGCGCCCCAACCGATTGCGCAGTCCGAGGTCGTCAAGGGCCTGACCAGCATGGGCTACAAGGTCACCGACGCAACCAAGGACGCGCTCGTCTCAGGTCTGGACTCCATCGAGGAGGCGACCGGCGGGGGAGTTGTGCGTCAGGCGAGCAAGGCGGCGGGCAAGGTGTTCTACGAGATGAACTCCACAATGGCCCGTCAGTTACTGCGCTCCCTGCGCGGTTGAACCGCTGCACCACGGGGACTCACTCGCTGACACGCGAGCCGCCGGCGCTGGCCGGATCTTCGGCTTGTCACTGCCGCGATCTAGAATGCGATGTTTCCCCCAAGAAGGTGTGAAGTGGCAGAAATCGAAATCGGTCTCGGAAAATCCGGCCGCCGTGGGTACTCCCTCGCAGAGGTCTCCATCGTCCCAAGCCGCCGTACCCGCGATGCCGACGAGATCGATGTCGCATGGCAACTCGACGCCTATCAGTTCGAGATCCCCGTCATTGCCGCGGCGCTGGACGGGGTGACCAGCCCTTCCACCGCTATCGAGATGTCTCGCCTCGGGGGTGCTGGCGCATTGCATCTCGATGGTCTCTGGTGTCGCTACGAGGATCCGACCTCGCTGCTCGAAGAACTGGCAACCTCGGGTTCCGACACCTCCACCGAACGGCTGCAGGCCATCTACGCAAAGCCGGTCGATCCAGAACTGATCAAGGTTCGTGTGGGCGAGATCCACGATGTCGGCGGCACGGCTGTGGTTGCAGTCACTCCGCAGACCACAGAGGATCTTCTACCCCACATCATCGCTGCCGAGCCCGACCTTCTGGTCATTCAGGCAACGGTCACCTCCGCCGAACACGTTTCCGCCGGAGCTCATCAGCCACTCGACCTCAAACATCTCGTCCGTCGTCTCGAGGTGCCCGTGCTCGTAGGGGGCTGCACCAGCTATCAGGCGGCGCTTCACTTGATGCGAACCGGTGCTGCTGGGGTGATCGTCGGAATGGGCCCACGAACGGGTTCGACCTCACGGCGGGTTCTGGGCATTGGAAACCCGCTGGCCACCGCCATTGCAGATGCTCGGGCCGCTCGCATGCGTCACCTCGATGAGACCGGTGTCTATGTCCATGTGATCGCCGAGGGTGGTATTCACACCGGCGGTGATATCGCCAAGGCTGTCGTATGCGGAGCGGATGGAGTGATCCTCTCCTCACCCCTGGCCCGCGCTGAGACCGCACCCGCTGGTGGGGCCTTCTGGCCGATGTCGGCCTCGCATCGGTCGCTGCCCCGTGGCCGGGTTCGCAAGGTCGATCCGGTTGGTTCTCTGGAGGCCATCCTCAACGGCCCATCGCATCGATCCGATGGCAGAACCAACCTGATCGGTGGACTGCGCAAGTCGATGGCCGTTGCGGGCTACGGCACTCTCAAGGAACTCCAGAAGGCCGATCTCATGGTCACGGCACCGCCGTCGGTGGTGCCCGGCCAACAGTGGGCCTGAGTCGAACTCTCCACGAAGTCCAGCCTCAGAACATAAGATCGAAACGCACAAGTCGGAAGAAATCGACATGACACCAACCCCTTCCGTTCCCGTCACCGAGGAAGTCCTCGTAATAGACATGGGTGCCCAGTACGCGCAGCTGATCGCCCGGCGGGTCAGGGAGGCACACGTCTTCTCAGAAGTCGTTCCGCACACGATCTCAGCCGCCGAGATTGCCGAGCGACGTCCGGGCGCGATCATCATCTCCGGTGGACCCAAGTCGGTCCACGTGGAGGATTCGCCCCGACTCGATCCGGCGATCTATGACCTCGGCGTGCCGATACTCGGCATCTGCTACGGCGCTCAGTTGATTGCCTCGCAACTCGGTGGGACGGTGGCCCGTTCAGGTGCTGGCGAATATGGCCGTACCAAGATGGAGCCAATAGCGCAGGTCGAGTCACGACTACTCGATTCGAGCAGCGGCACTGATGGGTCATCGACGGTCTGGATGAGCCACTTCGATGCCATCTCGGAACTCCCGCCAGGATTCTGCGCTACTGCGTCAACCCCAGGGGCTCCCGTCGCCGTTCTCGAGAACTCAGAGCGCCGAACCTATGGAGTCCAGTTCCATCCAGAGGTCATCCACACCGATGGCGGACAACAGATCATCGAGCGGTTCCTTCACGAGATCGCTGGACTGTCTGCCGAGTGGACGATGGAGGCCTTCATCGAGAGCGCCGTCGCTCAGATTCGACAGCAGATCGGTGACGGCCATGCCATCTGTGGGCTGTCGGGCGGAGTCGACTCGGCCGTGGCCGCAGCACTGGTTCACAGGGCGATCGGTGATCAACTCACCTGCGTATTCGTCGACACCGGCCTGATGCGCAAGAACGAGGGCGATCAGGTCATAGAGACCTTCAACGAGCATCAGGGGATCGAACTGATCCACGTGGAGGCCGGCGAGAAGTTCTTTGGTCGACTCGCAGGTCTGACCGACCCCGAGGACAAACGAAAGGCCATCGGCGAACTGTTCATCCGGGTCTTCGAGGAGGCCCGCGACTCGGTGAGTGACGCCAAGTTCCTGGTGCAGGGAACGGTCTACCCGGACATCATCGAGTCGGGCACGGCCCATGCATCGACTATCAAGAGCCACCACAACGTCGGTGGCCTGCCCGAGGACCTTGACTTCGAACTCGTTGAGCCGCTCCGGGACCTGTTCAAGGACGAGGTGCGTGCCGTCGGATCCGAACTCGGCCTTCCGGATGAGATCGTCTGGCGTCAACCGTTCCCGGGTCCGGGTCTCGCTGTCCGGATCATCGGTGAGGTCACGCCAGAGAAGGTCGCCCTTCTCCAGGAGGCCGACGCAATCGTCCGTGAGGTGCTGCGCGACAACGGTCTCGAACGAGAGATCTGGCAGTCATTCGCGGTTCTGCCGGACATCCGCACTGTTGGCGTGATGGGGGATGAACGGACATATGGTCACCCGGTGATCATCCGAGCTGTCACCAGCGAGGACGCAATGACCGCAGATTGGGCCAGGATCCCCTACGACGTGCTCGAGATCATGGCCTCGCGCGTCATCAACGAGGTGCCCGGCATCAATCGGGTTGCCTATGACATCACATCCAAGCCGCCAGGAACCATTGAGTGGGAGTGAAGGCTGGCGACTGCCTACGGACTGATTCCTGAAACAATCCGTAGCTGTTTCGACACCTGTTTGTAATATTTGTCAGATTCGTTAAACTGTCTGACACATGCGTATTGGCCGAAATATTCTCCGCTACCGCAACTCCTCGTTCCGCCCCCGTGTCATCCGGGGTATGGCCATAGGTGCGACGCTCGCACTTTCGGCAACACTCATCGGTGTTGCTCCCGGGTCGACGAGTGACGAGGTCGGTGCTCAGAACGTCGAAAGTCTCCGAGCCGCAGCGAATCGTGCTGCTGACGAACTTTCGAAGCTTCGTCATCAGTCGGACGTCCTCAACGAGAAGTATCTCCAACTGCAAGAGGACATCTCTGCCCTCAAGGATCGTCAGGCCCAGAACCAGAAAGAGGTTCAGGCCGCCCAGCAGAAGCTTGACAAGACTCGGTCAGAGGCATCGAGCTATCTCGTCGAGGCATATGTCGGTGCCGGTGGTAGCGACACTGTCGTTGTCGGGAGCTCCGATCCCAACGAGGCGCTGAATCAGAAGGTCCTGCTCTCGCTCCTGAAGGGCGACCGCGTCGAACTTGCCGATGACCTAGAGGTCACCAAGTCCGACCTTCAGAACCTTAAGGCCGAACTCGATGAGACGGCGGCCTCCCTTGAGGCACGTCGTTCCGAGCAGTCAAAGGTTGTCTCCGACCTTGAGTCGAGTGTCGCGAATCAGCGGCAGATTCTCGAGGGTGCGAATCAGGAACTGAACCAGGCCATCCAGGCTGAGCAGGCTCGTCGAGAGGCAGAAGCAGCCGCTCGGGCAGCAGCCGCTCAACGGGCAGCCGCTGCTGCAGCAGCACAGAGACAGGCCGCAGCCCAGGCCGAACGTGTTGCACGTCAGCAGACGCCCAACACTGCTGCCCCCACGCCGTCTCGTCCGGGTGCGCCTGCGCCGTCGAAGCCGGAGTTCGTACCGCCGCCAGTGGTCTCCGCCCCCAGTTCCGGTGCGGCCGGTGCTATTGCTGCCGCAAGGAGCCGCCTTGGTACACCGTATCGTTGGGGTGGAACCACCCCAGCCGGTTTCGACTGCTCTGGTCTCATGCTCTGGTCGTGGGCTCAGGTCGGTGTTCGCCTGCCTCGCACCTCTGGCGCTCAGAAGGCTGCAACTCAGCGGATCAGCTTCGACCAGCTGCAGCCTGGCGACCTTGTCTTCAGCGGAAACCCCGTCTATCACGTCGGCATGTACATCGGTGGCGGACAGATGATCCACTCGCCATCGACGGGTGATGTCGTGAAGATCTCGGCTGTTCGTGCCGGTGGCGGAACCTCCTACGGCCGTATCGGCTGAGCCGACACCCAACTGGGCTTGACATCCAACTGGGCTTGAGATTCCACGAGGCTTGATTGCCCTACACGTTCAGGTTCCTGCGAGCTTCGCTATCACAGGAGCCATGTCGTCAAGTGCGGACGCGCTGATCCCAACCGCGGAGATCCCCAGTGTCTCACGCCGCTCGATCAGGTCGTCGGCGATCTGATCTGAGGTTCCACACAGGGCATGTGGAGTCTGCTTCGCCTGCTCAGGAGTGAGGCCGAACCCTCCTGCGAGCGCCTCGAAGAACGAGTCCCGGTCATCTGTGACCAATACCAGGTGAATCCGCGTCTGGAGTTCGATCTGATCGAAGCGGTCACCGGCCGCCTCACGAATCCAACCGATCTTCTCCTCGGTTGCCTCGTGAGTCGCGTTCGGCCCCGCGTTCTCGTCGATGACGCCTGAGGTCAATATCGGGTTGAGTCCGACGGTGTTCGCATATTTGCCCGCCAAGGACAGGACACTGCGCCCACCACCACCGATCGTTATTGGTGGATGAGGACGCTGATGTGTCAGCGGTGCTCCGGTGAACTCGGTGACCTGATAGTGGCGGCCATCGAAGTCGAACTGCTCGCCACTCCAAGCCGAGAGGATCACCTGGATCGATTCTCCGAGTCTGGAGATCCGCACACCGGGCCTGTCCATGGTCATCCCAGCGGTCCGGTAGTCCTCGGTCATCCAGCCTGCGCCGATTCCGAACTCGAGTCGGCCGCCGGAGAACACGTCGACTGTGGCCGCCTCCTTTGCGAGCATCACCGGGTGTCGATAGTCGTTGGAGAACACGAGCGACCCCACTCGCAAAGTCGATGTTGACATTGCAACGGCCATCATGGCGGGGATCGGTGCGAACTGGTCATCGAAGTGGTCCGCAACGGTGAGAACCGATACGCCAAGATCCTCAGCCTTACGGGCGAGCGGAATCAGTTCATCTGGCCCCGACATGTGGGACGCCTGAACCATGAAACGAAATGGCCGCCTGGACTGGCTTACTGGAACTTCGATACCCGACATGGTTCTCAAAGCTACCGTTGCAGGAATGGTCGCGGATCAGCTCGTCGATTTCACCGGATCCCCGTTCAGCCACGACGGCGTCACCTACGACGTGTTTCACAAGCCGGGGGTCTCTGGTGGGCCACCGAGGGTGCGGCCGAGAAATGAGGAGTCGGGGCGGGAGTCGACCTCAGAAGTCTCGCGTGATGTGGAACCGACTCTGGCTCCACGACCTGCAGTGATCGTGATGGCCGAGATCCCCGGTATCACACCGACCGTTGCCGACTTCGCCAGGCGGGTCGCGGACCGTGGACTCAACGTCTACATGCCGGACCTGTTCGGCGTTGCCGGCGAGCCCCGATCGGCCAAGGCGATGTTGAAGGTCCTGCCAAAGGCCTGTGTTGCTCGTGAGTTCAGTGCGTTGGCCCTTCGAACGACAGCACCCATCGTTGAATGGTTGAGGGCTCTTGCCAGACACGCGAATGAAGAATGCGGCCGGGCGGGGGTCGGCGCGGTGGGCATGTGTTTCACCGGCGGGTTCGCACTCGCCATGGCCACCGAACCCGAGATGCTCGCTCCCGTCATGTCACAGCCCTCGCTTCCGATGTTCTTCAGGCCTGGGGCGCGAGATGATGCCGGATGTTCCGACGCGGACCTGGCCAAGGTGCTCAGAAGATGCAGGGACGACGACCTTCAGGTGATGGGACTGCGCTTTTCCGAGGACCGGCTGTCTCCCAAGGGCCGTTTCAGCCTGTTGAATCAGGTCCTGGGGCAGTCGTTCATCGAAGTGCCGATCGACTCTGGTTGTCGGAACCCATCGGGCCATTCTCTCTTCGCACACTCGGTGCTCACCGAGGACCTGATCGACAGGCCCGGAGAACCAACCCGCGCAGCGCTTGAACAGGTTCTCGACTTTCTGGAACAGAGACTCGCCGGGTGAAACGTGGCCGACTGGATCGGCAGTCGAGAACCGCCGAGCGCGACCTGAGTGCCGGCTCATTCGTGTGTATTGCTGTGAAGGGCGATCACGTCGAGTCCGCTGGACTACAAACCATCGAATCCACTTGGCGTGAAGCCACCAAATCCCTGGGGTTGTCGCAATGAGGCGCCCGAATGTTGATGACGAGACCTTCGTACGACTGGTGGACAGCGAGTTCCGAGGTGCAGTGGCAGCAGCGATGATGATCGTCGGCAGCCATTCAATGGCCGAGGAGATCGTCCAAGACGTACTTGAACGTACCTACGGTCGATGGGCGAAGGTCTCGGCCATGGATCGTCCGGGTGCGTGGGTACGCCGGGCGGTTATCAACCAGGCGATCTCAACAAGCCGCAGACAGTCAACCGAACGACGAGCCATGCAGAGACTGGGCGGCGACTTCAGTATGGGTGGCTCAGATGTCGACCTGTTCGGCGCTGAGTCAGGATCAGCAGTCGACTCAGAACTCTGGGCGATGGTGCGCTTGCTGCCAGAGAGCCAGGCCACGGCTGTGGCACTTCACTACGGCGCCGACCTGAGCCTCGAGTCCATTGCCAACGAAATGACCCTCTCAGTCTCGGCGGTCAAGTCACTGCTTCACCGGGCGAGGACCCAATTGAGAGAGACCCTGAATATGGAGGAGGCGCTCCAATGACTGACGAAGAACCGGAAGGCCGCGAAGTGACGGGTTCAGAGCCTCTGATCGATGGCGTTGAGGATCTGCAGGTCGATAGGACTCTGCGTGAGGTCGGTGAAGGGATTCGAGCTTCCGCGTCGCCGATCGGTGGCCATGAGATCATTGTCAAGTCATTGCGCAGACAACTTCATCGAACTCGGGTGCTCAGCATCGCGATGATTGGGGTCGCCTCCCTGTTAGTAGTCGCGTTGGCCGGGGCACTCATCGTGACAGCGCGTCGGAATGAGCCGCCGTCGTTGGGGAAGGCCTCGTCGGGGACGGTCAGTGGATTCGCGTCAGGTGCTGCGGCGAAGTTCGTCGACTCCCTTCCCCCAGAGCCGGTCGATCCGGCAAAGGTGAAGCTCGTCGCATCGGTCGCCCGCTACGACACCTGCGACTTACTCCTTGATCAGCTTCGCCGAACCGGAGCGGAGCACGTCGGAAGTCAGGGCTTTGGGAATCTCGGATATGTCACGCCCTACAACGTTGGCATGGGTATGGGCAGGATGAGTGCAGCAGACTACGGCTACTCCGCCGGCGTCGAGTCGGACAGTAAATCCCTTGCCTTCAGCGATGAGTCAGGAGTGGGTGAAACTCAGGGCACCAATGTCATCGTCGCCGGTGTGGACGAACCCGATTCCGTCAAAGCCGTGGGTTCGCTTGTCCTGGAGATCGCCGGACCCAATCTGAGGATCACGGACACGTCGATCCCGGCTGTGGTTGGCGAGGTCACGATGGGCACAAGTGAACCGGCCGATGCCGCCAATCAGTATGCGCTGATCCGCCGGGCGGACTCGATTCTGGTGAACGGTTCCCGAGCGATCGTCTTCGGCATCGAGTCGGTACCCGAACCGCCGATAGCCGATGACCCCTCCGCAGCGCGTCCCTATGTCGACTATGTGACTCTGACCACCGTCGACTTCTCCGATCCGTCCCAACCGAAAGTCATCGACACGGTTCGCATCGAAGGTGGACTTGTCGCTGCTCGACGGGTGGGAGATCAGGTCCGGATCGTGACCACCTCGGATCTGGCCGAGTTGCCGATGGTTCTTCCGGCACGAGCGCCATCAGTTGCCCCTGCTCTGAGGCAGAACCGACTGGTTGTTGCCGAATCAACCGTGCAGGACTGGATTCCGGACTGGGACCATGGAAAGGGCACTGAGTCCAAGCCGCTTGTTGGGTGTGGGGATGTCGTGGTCCCCGACACGTTCGCCGGTGTTCAGATGACCTCGCTCGTCGAATTCGACATCAACAAGGACTTCGAACCCCGCTCGATGTCCATTCTCGCCCCGTCCGAAACCATTACCGCCTCGGCCACCGATGTCTTAGTTGCATCGCACATATGGGTCGACCGGGCAAAACAGAAGGCCGACTTCAGCGACTGGGCGACGGCGCTTCACCGGTTTGAGTTCACCGAGGCCGGACCCGCGTATGTCGGCTCCGGCAAGGTTGACGGATCGGTGCGAGACAGTTTCTCGCTGTCGGTGATCGATGAGAACACCGTCGGGGTCGTCACAGTCGACGTTCTTCCATGGAAGGAACAGGACAAGGCGACGGTGGCGGTCCACACACTCTCGACTGACCGCGGGACCCACAAGCTTGTCCAGATCGGAGTAATCAAGCCGACCGCTGCGGTCGCAGGCGTGGCAGGAGTCCGGTTTGTGGGCGCTCAGGTGCTCATGGCCACTGGTCCGCTGAGCACTGGGCTCGTCGTGGTGGATCTGAGCGATCCGAGCGCGCCGAGCGAGCGTGGTTCGGTCGACCTCGGCGGAACCGGCGAGTACATCCACCCGATCCCCGACGGCAGGATTCTCATCAAGGGGGTCACATTCCGATCAGTTGGTGAGCGGATCGACCAAGGGGTTCAGGCGCTGGTCATAGATCTGAGCGCCGCTCCAGTGGTGGTGGCCCGCTGGTCGATCGACAATGCCAGCTCTTATTCGTACTCAGGTGAGCAGCACCACTCCTTCACGTGGTGGCGTTCCCACTCGACGGCTGTGTTCCCGATCCGGCAGTTTCTCGGCTACCCGAGCTACAACTCACTCCCTCCTGAAGCGGTGTTCCTGTCGGTCGGCGCCGACACGCTCACTCCTCGACGGGTGACGCCCCATGAAGCCGACCTGGGACCGAGGTGCCGACTCGGTCAGGAGGACCTGGGCTGTGACGCCTCTGGTCCCCCGGAGGTCCGTCGCATCCTGATCGTCAACGGTGATCCGTGGCTCTACACGTCGGAGTCCCTCGAGCACCTTGAACCCGAGACACTCCAGTCGCTGGCTGTGGTGTCCCTGCCGCTACGGATCGGGTGACGGCTCACACAGCGCAGTGCCAGTCAGTCTTGTGCCAACCCCAGCGCTCAATCAGCGCGGCGGCAATCCGTCGGGTGCAATCAGCGCAGCGGTGTCTTATGAGACCTGTAGTGCCCAGGCTGTGAATGACAGGTGATCGCGAGTCGGTTCCAGACGTTGATCGCAGCGATGGTGAAGAGCAGGTTGGCGTATGTCTCGTCGTCGAAGCACCGCCGAGCATCCGCCTCGACATCCGTTGGAACGTGGCCCGCTGAGATCAGCGTGACAGCCTCGGTGAGCGCAAGTGCAGCACGTTCCGCTTCGGTGTAGACCGTTGCCTCGCGCCATGCGGGCAGCATGTAGAGCCGTTCCTCGGTCTCACCCATTGCCCGGGCGTCCTTGTGGTGCATATCGATGCAGTAGGCGCATCCATTGATCTGTGATGCACGCATCTTGACCAGTTCGAAGATGAACGGGTCGAGTGGACCGTTCGCGCATGCCATCTCAAGAGCCAGAACGGCCTTGTTCGCCTCTGGGAACGCGTCATAGACGTTGACGAACTCGCCAGTGTTGTGGGTTGTCATCGGATTCTCCTGTTGTCTCGTAGAGCCCGTGACAGTTCTATACCCGGGATCCGCGCCCTTCTACCGGAGCGCGCCCAAACGTGGCTTGAGCGTGGCTCGGCCTCAGCAGAACCAGTCCATCGTCAGCAGACGCCCAGTACCCGACGACGTGATGTAGGCAGTGCTCGCCGAGGTGCCCTCCTCCCGTCGGAACGCGATATTGGTCACGAGGAGGTCGTCGATCCCGACGTGGCCGACAGATCCGCCGTCAGCTGAGATGACAGTGATGCCGCCGTTGATCAGGGTTCCGACACAGACGTTGCCCTCAGCGTCCACAGCGAGTGAGTCCAGGTATTGCAGGTCCGGCAGGCCGGTGAGCAGATTGCCGTGGGGCTCGAGCAGTCCTGACCCCTCGGCGGTTCCGGGTGTGTGCACATCCCAGGACCACACTCTGCCGGTGTATGTCTCGGCAACGTAGACCTTGTCCCCCAAGGGTGAGAGTCCCACGCCGTTGGGGGCGTCGAGGGGGAAGATGACCTCGCGGATCTCGGACCCGTCTGCCTTCGCGTAGAAGACACCGCTGCGGTCACTCGATCGCTCCTCACGTACGCCGTGATCGGTGAACCAGAAGCCGCCGTGATCATCGAAGACCAGATCGTTCGGGGCTCGGAGCTGCCGCCCATCACAGGAGTCGTAGAGCGTCTCGACCTCGCCTGTGTCGATGTCGACCCGTTGAATGGTGCCATTCACCCATGTGTCCGGAAGCGGTCCGGGGAGGGTCAGCCCGCCGAGGTCGATCCAACTGAACGAGCCCCCGTTGTTGGCGATGTAGGCCTTGCCATCCGGGCCGATGGCGCAACCGTTGGGGCCACCGCCGCATTCAGCGACGACGTCGAGCTCTCCTGAGGCGGAAACTCGGGTGAGGGTACCTCGTGGGATCTCGACCACGAGAACCGATCCGTCATTCATCGGCACAGGACCCTCAGGGAACTGCAGTCCGGTCGCCGCGATCCGGTATTCGGTAGGGAGTTTCGCTTGATCCACCATGAATCGCACCGTAGCTCCGTTGACGCCTCATATGAGGTGCAAAGTCGGGCCGCTCTATCAGGGCTGGCCCCGTGGCCCCGCTGGCGCCGCGCTGGTTGGTCCGCTGGTTGGTTGTTGTAATCGCGGACAGGTCGCGATTACAACAACCAACTAGCGTTTGTGGGGCGGTCCAGCGCAGGTTGTGGGGCGGTCCACATCCCGAATTTGGTCCACAGCCCGAATGTGGACCACATCCCGAGTGTGGTCCACAGCCCGAAAAAGAGCCTGTCGGAGCATGCAACTAACCTTGGTCCATGTCCGCCGATGAGCTCCTGTCGGGTCTCAACCCCGCCCAGATGGAAGCCGTCATCCATCCAGGCGGCCCACTTCTCGTTGTGGCCGGGGCCGGCTCGGGCAAGACCCGCGTGCTGACGCACCGCATCGCGTACCTCATCGAGGAACGCGGCGTTTCTCCCTACAACATCCTGGCGATCACCTTCACCAACAAGGCCGCCAACGAGATGAAGGAACGTGTCGCGCGTCTCATTGGGTCTGTGGCCATGAAGATGTGGATCTCGACGTTCCACTCGGCATGTGTCCGGATCCTTCGTTCCCATGCGGATGTGCTCGGCTATCCGAAGACCTTCACCATCTATGACCAGGCCGACGCCGTCCGGTTGACCGGATACGTCATCCGAGACCTCAACATGAACCCCAAGCAGTTCGTTCCCCGCTCGGTTCACGCGACCATCTCAGCTGCGAAGAACGACGGTGTCGATTCCTTCGACTACGCCGAGCGAGCATCGACACTCCATGAACGCAAGATCGCCGAGGTCTACGACGAGTACCAACGGCGTCTCAAGGCAGCCGGAGCGATGGACTTCGATGATCTGCTCGCTCTCACCGTCGAACTGTTCCGTGTGGACGCAAGCATCCTTGAGCACTATCAGGACCGCTTCCAACACGTTCTCGTCGACGAGTATCAGGACACCAACGTCGTCCAGAACGACCTCGTCATGATGCTCGGGGAGAAGCACCGCAACGTTTGTGTCGTCGGCGACACCGACCAGTCGATCTACGCGTTCCGGGGTGCTGACATGCGCAACATCTTGGACTTCGAGTCCGCGTTCCCGGACGCGACGGTCGTTGTCCTCGAGCAGAACTACCGCTCGACCCAGACCATCCTCGACGCGGCCAACGCCGTCATCTCCAACAACTCGTCACGAAAACCCAAGGAACTCTGGACCGATGAGGGTAATGGTGACCTGATCACCCGCTTTTTCGCAGAGGACGGTGACGACGAAGCCCAGTGGATCTGTCGCGAGATGGCCAGACTCCACGACGGTGGAGACAAACGATGGTCCGACATGGCGATCTTCTACAGAACCAACGCACAGAGCCGTGTAATCGAGGAGCAACTTCTGCGAGCCGGTATCCAGTATCGGGTGGTAGGTGGAACCCGGTTCTTCGAACGCAAAGAGGTCAAGGACGCGATGGCGTATCTGCGTTCGGTGGTGAACCCCAGCGACGAGGTCAACGTCAAGCGCGTGATCAACGTCCCCAAACGCGGGGTGGGGGACCAGACCGTGGGGAGAATCGACGCGTATGCACGCGCCCGCGGGCTCACCTTTGTCGAGGGTCTGCGACGTTGGGATGACGCTGGGGTATCGCCCCGCTCCGCCCGTGGAATCGAGGCGTTCCTGTCGATAATCGACGCGGTGGCCGACGAACTCGCCGACGGGCCGGCCAAAGCGCTCGAGTCCATCCTCGAACGCTCCGGCTACAGCGCCGAGTTGGAGGCCGACCGGTCCGTCGAGAACGACTCCCGACTCGAGAACCTGGCGGAACTCGTGGGTATGGCCAGCGAACACGACAACGTCGCAGACTTCCTCGAACACGTCGCGCTCGTGGCCGACACCGATCAGCTGCCGGACCCAGATGACCCATCCGAGACCGGCGTCGTCCTCATGACATTTCACGCGGCAAAGGGACTCGAGTTCCCGGTCGTTTTCATGGCCGGGTTGGAGGAGTCGGTGTTCCCCCATATGCGGGCGCTCACCGAGCCTCGGGAACTCGAAGAGGAACGAAGGCTCTGCTACGTCGGCATCACTCGGGCCAGGGAGCGTCTCTATCTGACCCACGCCTGGCAGCGGAACCTCTACGGCGGCACCCAGTACAACGCTCCGAGCAGGTTCTTCAACGAGATTCCCGAGTCGCTCGTGGAGGACTCGACGGCTAGCCGTGGGCGTGGCACGCGTTCGGTGCGTAGCGGTGGAGACGGCCGATTCGATCGGGAGACTGTGAGGAGACGTCGCGACTGGTCCTCAACGGCTTGGACCAACGATGACGCGCCCCCGACCCCCCGGCCACAGCCCCGGCAACCCAACCGCGTCCAGGAAGGTCGATTCAAGGTTGGTGACGACGTCCGACACAACGTCTGGGGTGATGGTGTCGTACTTCACGTCGAAGGTACCGGCGACAAGTCCGAGGCGGTGGTGAACTTCACTACGGTGGGGGAGAAGCGGCTCCTGCTGGCGTGGGCGCCACTCGAAAAACCGGGCGAGAACTGAAACGCGTCACACACGCAAGGGAGACCTCAACCCAATGATCACCAAAGCTCTCATCGGCCGACTGGATCTGGCCATCAAGCGGGATGGCACACTCGCCGAACTGATGATGCGACTCGCTGACATGCATGGCGAGCACGTCTTCGTTACCGAGGAGAACGAGTACGGCGCAACCCGGACACTCACGTACCTGTCGGCTTCTGAATTGGTGATTCTGTGGTCACGTCGCATTCGTCCGCTCATCAGTGCCGGGTCGCCGGTCGTTCTCGCCACACCCAACGGGGTGGATCAGTTCCTGCTGTGTCTGGCCGTGTCGGCTGCCGGCGGGATTCCGGCACCGGTCAACTCACAGATGACTGATGGTGAGATCAAGCACGTCATCAAGGACTCCGGCGCATCCCTTGTGATTCGTGATCCCGGCGAGTTGACAGATGAGGTCAAGAGCAACGGTCGTCGTCGGCGCAGCAAGGCCACCCAGATAGCAACCCCCAAACCAGACGACGTCGCCGCCCTGTTCTACACCTCCGGTACGACCGGTAAGCCCAAGGGCGCTGCGCTCACCCACAGGTCACTGGTTGGCCAGGTGTCCACCGCCGCGGCATGGCCCCTCGGCTTCCGAGACGACGAGATAGTCATGGCGCTTCCGGTCGCCCACATCATGGGTTTCGCAGCGCTCATGTCGGCTGCGCTAGCGGGGGTCCGTGTCTATTTCATGCAACGTTTCTCTCCCACTCGGGTTCTTCAGGCGATTGAGTATCGGCGGAGTTCAGCGTTCATCGGTGTTCCGGCCATGTATCGGATGATGGACGCCGTCGGTGCTGAGAAGCGTGATCTGCGCTCGGTTCGAATCTGGATCAGTGGTGCTGATGTGATGCCGACCGACCTGGCGCGGAAGTTCAAGTCGATGGGAGCGACGATGACCGTGCCCGGTATCGGAAGCCTGGGTGAGGCCGCGTTTGCCGAGGGATACGGCATGGTCGAGGTCGGCGGAGGTGTCGCGGCAAAGCTCTCGCCGCCGATGATTCCGGTGGGTCTGGGCGATTCGCTCGGCGTCACCTTCCCGGGCTGGCGGATGAAGGTTGTCGATGATGAGGGCAGACGAGTCTTCCCGGGTCAGGTAGGCCAACTCCTGATCAAGGGTCCCGGCGTGCTCAAGGGCTACTGGGGTGACGACAAGGCCAGCAGCGAGGTGCTGACCGATGATGGCTGGTTGCGTACAGGCGACATGGTGCGCAGCGGCCCGTTCCGGACCGTGTTGTTCCAAGGCCGAGCCAAGGCGGTCATCAAGTCGGGAGGATTCTCGGTCTATCCCCTCGAGATCGAGGAGACCCTCGAGTCCCACCCCGACGTGCTCGAGGCAGCTGTTGTCGGAATACCCGACGAGAAACTCGGTGAGGCCGTGGCCGCAGCGGTGATCCTCAAGAAGGGATCAAAGACCACAGTCGAAGATCTGTCGCTCTGGGCCTCTGTACGCCTTGCGCAGTACAAGTCACCCAAACACATTCTCGTTGTGGAGGACCTTCCCCGGACCGGGACTCGCAAGGTTCAGCGCGACAAGCTGATCCCGGTGTTCCTGGATGTGATCGAGCCCTCCAGGGGATCGTGATGCTCACGGGATCATGCCAGACGGGATCGTGCCGGGGCGGATCAAGCCACACGAGACCGTGCCGGGTGCCGGCGTCATGATCACGGGACAGGCGACGGATCGGCCATCCGAGGTCCAGGCGCTCTTCGTTGCCGGCCCGACTGGCCCAAATGGCAAAGAGGTCTGGATTCCCACTGCTTACTCGCGTGGGCCGTGGTCGCCCGACTCGCTACACGGTGGACCCATCGCAGCGCTTTTCGTACGTGCGGCTGAGCGAGTGCCGGCCCCTGTTGATGTGCGGCTCTCCCGTCTCACTGTCGAACTGTTCGGACCCGTGCCGTTTGTTCCGCTGGTAATCGAGAGCGAGCTACTCCGATCGGGTAAGAAGGTCTCCACGATTCAGATGACCCTCCGAACCGCCGATGGTGAGGAAGGCTCACGGGTCCTCGCAGCGGCGCGTGCGCAGCGGATACGGAAGGTCGATCTTCGATTCCCCGACGGGGCCATAGATCACGTCCCCGATTTCCCCGACGAGTCGACCCCGATTCCACATTGGCCGGGTGCTGCCGATGTCACCTTTCACGCCAACGCAGTTGAGCACCGGTTCGTTTTCGGTGCTTTCAATGAAGCCGGCCCATCGATGGACTGGATGCGCCTGCGTGTCCCGGTGGTAGGGGGAGAGGTGCCGACTGGTTGGCAGACCGCTGCTGCTTTCTCCGACTTCACCAACGGTCTGTCATCGGTTGCTCCCTTTGACGGCGCATCCATGTTTATCAACCCCGACCTGACGGTGAGCCTCTGGCGCGAGCCAGAAGGTGAGTGGATATGCAGCCACGCAGAGACTCGAACCTCTGACACGGGCATTGGGATGTCACAGGCGCTGCTATGGGACCGCTCTGGTAGGTGTGGCGTTGGGATGCAATCGCTGTATCTGGATCGCATTGGCTGAATCTCGCAACACTGAATATTCGCTGCGCGCAGGCGACTGCGCCCCTTGGGTAATTGCACCCTGTTGAAAACTTCCCAGAAGTGGCTACATTGAACTGAAGCTGATTCACTGCCATCAGTGTCCGCTGTCGAGGGTCTCCCAATTATCTCGGCGGTGTGGAACTGGTGTCGGATTCGGTGGCCATAGGTGGCAGATCCAAAAGCACACCTCAAAAAGGGCAACCTCGTATTCCAGGAGGAATCATGGTTAAGGCGAACTCGATCACAGAAGCGATCTCGGAGACTATTTCCACTACGGGAGCCACCCTTGAACGCACGGTGAAGGCGGCTCTTGACGCTGCCAAGTCTGCCAACGGTGTCTTCCGACGCCACGACGACGTTGCGGTGGAGATGCCGGGCGGGTTGTTCGGTCATGTGCGCGACGGCAAGTTGGTCGGGTTCGGACTTGAACCGATAGGCGACGTTCTGGTCGACTCGCAGCGCCGTGTCTCCAGTCTTCTCGATGGCGACCGCGGTCGAGTCATGTGGGGGCGGGTCGCCGCAGTAGCCGGTGGATCAGCTGCAGCGGTTTCCTCGGTGGCCGGCGTTGCCACGGCCGTGGTGCTCGGCCGGCGTCACCGCGCGGCTGCCTGATCACCTTCGGCTCGTGACCGATTCACGGGCCACCTCGATAGCCCTCTAGATTCGCGGGTGATGGCTGAACAGCTCGTCTGGTCCCCGCTGCGTCTTGGTCCGGTCACGGTCTCCAACCGGATCGTCTTTTCCGCGCATCTGACCAACTATGCGCGCAACGGTCTTCCCAGCGCCCAGCATGCCGCCTACTACGAAGAACGCGCTCGTGGTGGTGCCGGTCTGATCATCACCGAGGAGCACTCGGTACATCCGACCGACTGGCCGTACGAGAAGCTGATACACGGGTTCAACCGCGCTGTCATCCCCGGATACCGCAGGATCACCGACGCGGTACACCGTCATAGGGTCCCGATCTTCGCCCAGATCAACCACAACGGTGGCCAGGCATCCTCGATGTACTCGCGCCTGCCGGTGTGGGCTCCGTCGTCTGTTGCCGACCCGCTGTTCCGAGAGGTTCCCAAGGCGGTTGACCGGGCCGAGATCGCCGAGATCGTCGCCTCGTACGCGATGGTCGCCGCCAACTGCGCCGAAGGCGGTTTCGATGGAATCGAACTTCAGTGCTCGCACTCGTCCATCGTGAGAGGGTTCCTCTCGCCGACCACGAACCGGCGCGAGGATGAGTACGGCGGGTCGCTCGCCAATCGGGCGCGGCTACTCGTCGAGATCGTGGCTGCGGTGCGCGCCGCGATCGGTCTGGATCTGGCCCTCGGCGTGCGGATCTGTGGCGATGAACTGATCGAGGGCGGCACTACCATCGACGAGGCAGTCGAAGTCGCTCGGATGGTCGAGGCCACAGGCAACGTCGACTACATAAACACGTCCATCGGTGTGGCCACTGCAAGCCTGTTCATGATCGAGGCGTCGATGCACATCCCTCCCGGCTACGCGATGTTCATACCGTCAGCCATCCGTGATGCGGTCGATCTGCCGGTGGTCGGGGTCGGACGGTTCAAGGATCCGCTCCAGGCCGAACGTGCGCTCCAGGAGGGGCAGTGCGACCTTGTCGGCATCGTCCGTGGCCAGATCGCGGATGCCGATTTTGTTCGCAAGGCAAGGGCTGGTTACACCGACGACGCGCGCCTGTGTCTGTCGTGCAATCAGGAGTGCGTCGGCCGCATGGGACTCAACCGTTGGTTGGGCTGTATCGAGAACCCTCGAACCGGCCGCGAGTCACTCGGCGTGGGTGAGTCTCGTCCGGTCTCGGTGGATAAACGAGTACTTGTCGTCGGTGCTGGCCCCGCAGGCATGCAGACCGCGATCGCGGCGGCCCGCAACGGACATCATGTGACGGTGTGCGAGCGGGACGATTCGCCCGGCGGAATGGTCAAGTTGGCAGCAACGGTGCCCAACCGGGCCGAGTTCGGCGACCTGGTCCGGAACCAGGTCAACGAGTGCAACCGTCTGGGCGTGAGATTCGAGTTCGGTGTGTCGGTCGATGTGGACCAGGTTCGCAGGCGTCACCCCGATGTTGTTGTAATCGCAACAGGTGCCAGGCCTTCGGTTCCGTACTGGGTCCCGGGCGACCATGGTGGGGTCAGAAACGAAAGTGGCGCTGGTGAGGATGGCGGCGACGGTACCGATGCCTACGGTCGGCGAGGCCGGTGGATCGTCGATGTCACCGAGGTTCTCGACGGCTCTGTCAGCCCAAGCGGAAACGTGTTGGTCGTCGATGAACTCGGGTTCCATCAGGCCACATCCGTTGCAGAGGTGCTCGCCGACCGTGGATGCGACGTCGAGATCGTCACTCCCGGAATGGTCGTGGGTCAGGACCTTGGAATAACACTCGACATGGAGAACTGGTGGATCAGGGCGGAGTCCAAGGGAATCGCCCAGACAACCGAGTGTGGTGTGATGGCGGTGGACGGCGCGACGGTTCACCTTCAGCATCATCCGACTGGCGCGCAGCTCACACGAACCCCTGACTGGGTGGTCCTCGCGATCCCGGCGACTCCTGCGGACGCTCTCTACAACGAACTCGCCGGAGCCGGACTCGACGCTGAGGGCATCGAGGTTCACCGGGTCGGCGACGTCATAGCTCCACGTCGGGCCCACGCAGCTGTCATCGACGGCGAGCGAGTTGGCGCAACCATTGGAGCCCGCTCATGACCCCGGCCGCCGCGGGCGGTCAGCCAGAGGTCAGGCATCCGGAAGTCAAACGCTGCGCCGTGGTTCCGGTGCGCGACGGGGTCCTCCCTTCCGGTGCGATCGAGGCCGTCGCAGAGGCGCACGGCGATGTCGTGTTGATCGGCTCCGGGGTCGCCGACGCGGCGCCAGGACTCACCGGCATCGCGCACAACGTGATCCTCTGTGAGGCAGGCGATTATTCGGTGGGCGCATGGGCGAAGTTCCTTGGTCATGTTGTGGCCAACTTCGACCTGGTCATCCTGCCGGCGTCGCCCGATGGCCGTGACCTGGCCCCACGGTTGGCGGCAGTTCTGGGTCGGGACCTGGTCGCATCGACGATCCTCGTCGGAGCCGACACGATCGAAACCATCGCACATGGCGGACGGGCGATCCAGGTCCATCCCGTCATGGTCGACGCGCGGCTCGTCGTCACCTTCCAACCCGGCACTCGTCGGGTCGAAACGGATCCCGACATGGACGATCCGACCATCGTCGAACTCCACTACGGGCCCGGGCTCGGGGTGGCTGGCAGCGAACCTCGCTCCCAGCAGGCCCCCACGGCCGATGTTCGGGTCGAACGGGTTCTTCCCCCGGATGTCTCGACAATGGATCTCTCCGAGGCGCCACGGCTGTTGGGTGGGGGAGCGGGGCTGGATTCGGCGGAGCGCTTCGAACAGCTCAGCGACGTCGCCGGGTCTCTCGATGCTGCGATGGGAGCAACCAGGGTGATCACAGACCGGGCATGGCTTGGCCATGACCGTCAGATAGGCACAACAGGTGTGGTCGTCGACCCGGAGCTCTACATCGCGTTCGGTATCTCAGGAGCGGTTCAACACACCGCCGGGCTCGGCAACCCGGAACACATCATCAGCGTCAACACCGATGAGCACTGCCCGATGATGGAGATGGCCGATCTGGCGATCGTCTCTGACGCGAACGCGACCCTAGACGCGCTCCAAGGGCTCATCTCTGAAAGGCTCGAACCATGAGCGACTTCGATGTGATCGTCGTGGGCGCAGGTCCAGCGGGTTCCGCCGCCGCACTCGAGGCGGCCCGTGCCGGGATGAGGGTCTGTCTGATCGAACGTGGACCGTTCCCCGGTGCCAAGAACATGTACGGCGGTGTCGTATACGGACGGATCCTCGACACGCTCATCCCCAACTGGTGGGAGGAGGCGCCGATCCAACGCTGGATCACTCGCCGTTCAACGATGGTGCTGACTGATTCTCAGGCGCTGACCATCGATTTCCGGACCGAGTCGTGGGGAAAGCCGCCCTACAACGGAGCGACGACGTTCCGGCCCGATTTCGACGCATGGCTCGCGTCTAATGCCGAGGAGGCGGGAGCGACGCTGATCTGTTCGACCACGGTCACCGGCCTGTTGCGTGATGGTCAGCGTGTGACCGGAGTCGTCACCGACCGGCCCGACGGTGAGCTCACTGCCGATGTCGTTATCGCTTGTGATGGGGTCAACTCGTTCCTCGCCAAGGAGGTCGGCCTGTACCCGCACACCGACCCCTCCAACTTCACGCTCGGTGTCAAGGAGACCCTTGCGCTTCCACGTGAGGTCATCGAGGAGCGTTTCGCGGTGCGCGGGGATCATGGCCTGGATATCGAGATGCTCGGATGTACCGGAGACGTCCCCGGAGGCGGGTTTCTCTACACCAATGCGGAGAGCGTCTCGATCGGACTCGTTCTGTCCCTTCCGCAACTTGCCAAGGGTGGGATTCGCCCCGAACAGCGACTCGCTCGTCTCAAGGAACACCCGGCGATAGCCCCACTCATCGAGGGTGGAGAGGTGACCGAATACAGCGCGCACGTGATTCCCGAGGCCGGCTACAACATGATGCCCGAGTTGATCTCGGATGGGTTCCTGGTCGCAGGGGATGCTGCGGCGATGTGCCTGGCAGCGGGCATATGGCTCGAAGGGGTCAACTTCGCGATCGGGGCCGGCGCTGCGGCCGGTCGAACCGCCGCTGGTGCGGTCGTGCGGGGCGATACGACCGCCGATGGCCTCGCTGGCTACCGGACAAGGCTGGAGACCAGTTTCGTCCTCGCCGATCACCGCAAACTGCGCGACGCGCCGCACATCGTGATGAGCGACCTCGCTCAACAGAAGGTACCCAAGGTGATCTGTGGAATGGCCGAGCAGGTCTTCACCGTGGTGAACCCTGACCCCAAACCGGGGATGTTCAAGATCCTGTGGTCAGAACTTCGTCGCAACAAGATGGGTATCCGCGACGCCGCCTCGCACGGGATCCGAGCAGCAAGGACGTTCAGATGAGCGCCACGAACTCGTCGACGAATGGCCCGTCGGACCAGCGCTCCCGGACTTCCGACCCCGCGGGCGATATGCCGACGAGCAGAACTGTCGAGGCATCCGGTCGCTACGCTGAGATGAGCTTCGAGGCGCGCATGGACACCGTCGAGTTCCGGGTGCATGAACGAGCCCACATCGTCGTCGATGGTCGCAAATGCGTCGACTGTTCCGTGCGTGGTTGCATCACTGCATGCCCTGCAAACCTGTTCGTCCCGACGGCGGACGGAGGAATCCTCTTCAACTATGAGCAGTGTTTCGAATGCGGAACCTGCTACATGGTGTGCAACGAGGAGGGTGCCATCTCCTGGTCCTATCCCGAGGGCGGCCACGGCGTCGTCTTTCACGCCTCGTGAACGTCATGGCCGAAACGTCGCCGGGATATGCCCCGAACACGATCGTCGTGTGTGTCAAGTGGGTCGCCACCCATGTCCACATCGACCCTCTCAGCGGTGTCGTCGCAGAACGTTCTCATGACAACCAGTTCTCGGCATCGGATCACGCCGCTGTCGAGGTTGCGTTGAGGACCGCTCGAGCATGGAACGATGCTGGTTCGCCGACGCAGGTCGTAGCCGTGTGTGTTGGGCCGGTCGACTCCGAGGACGAACTGAAGGTTCTCATCGCCGATGGGGTGGACCGGGCGATCAGGGTAGAGGCAGCGACGCATTACAGCGCGACCTCACAACCGACGAGTCGACAGATCGCGTCACTGATCTGTGCGGTGATCGGCGAGATGACCAGTGGCGGGCAACTCCTCGTCGTGTGCGGCGACGTGAGCGCGGACCGGGGATCAGGATCGGTACCGGCGTTCATCGCCCATGAAATCGGATGTGCACAGGCTCTGGGGCTGGTCGAGGTCCATGAGGGCGATCCGGGTGTCCTGAGGGCAATGCGTCGACTCGACGGCGGCCGTCGCGAAGAACTTGTCATCGAGGCCCCAGCGGTGATCTCGGTCGAGGGGGCTGTCGCACATCTGCGCAGGGCATCGTTGCAGACGACCATTGCTGCGCGTTCGGCGACGGTCGAACTTCGCAACGCGCGCGAGATCGGCGCGGCCGAGCCGGCGATCGCTACCTCCGGTCTGGGCGACGGCATGGTGATGCACCCCTGGAGACCGAGAACACGGATCGTTCCGGCGCCGGTCCAACCCGATGCGCTCGGTCGGATCGTGGAGCTGACCGGAGCCAAGAGCGATCGAGTGCCTCCGCGTACCGTGACGCTGGAGCCGGATGAGGCAGCCCGGGCGATTCTCGATCAACTCGCCGAATGGGGATACGAGTGGGGTCAAGACTCTCCGATCTGACCTGGCCCGCCCTGGCCGAGGGTCAGGCTCCGGGTGACGGGCAACTCCTGGTGGTTCCGGTCGGCAGTTGTGAACAGCACGGACCCCACCTGCCCTTCGACACCGACACTCGGATAGCGCTAGCGCTCGCCGAACGGCTCGCTGAGCGCTTCGAGCGGATCATTGTCGCACCAGCACTCGGGATCACGGCCTCGGGGGAGCACCAGTCCTTCCCGGGGACTCTGTCCATCGGTACCACAGCGTTTGAACATGTGGTTGTCGAACTCGCTCGCTCCGCTCTCCCGCCGCCTGAGCTGGACCTGCCGAGTCCATTCGAGGCGGTGCTCTTCGTCAACGGTCACGGTGGCAACGTCGTTCCATTCACCCACGCGGAGGCGTTGCTGCGATCCGAGAGCCGGGACGTGAGGGTCTGGCATCCACAAGTGCCTGGTGGGGACTCCCACGCAGGATTCACCGAGACCTCAATCCTTCTCCACATCGACCCTGATTGTGTACGCAAGGATTGCATGGTGGTCGGCAGCACAAGGAGATGGCGGGAGATTGCCACGAGCGTTGTGGAGGCTGGTCTGGCATCGGTCGCACCCAATGGCATTCTGGGTGACCCGAGCGACGCCAACGCGATCGACGGCGAGGAGATCTTCGAGACACTTTCCGGGGGACTCGTCGAGCGGGCGCTCGAGTGGTTTCCGTTGCTCGGGGAGCCGTGATTGTGAGCGGCGGGGGAGCCGAGTCAGAGCAGGTCGACGCCCTGTTGACTGGCGCTCTGCCAACAGACGCGCCACGGGCGGGCGAGCCCCGTGTCCATGTGCCTCGTGAGTGGGTGGCCGATTCATCGCTTCGTCTGGATGCCGCGAACAACACGTTGCTCGGTGGAGCGCCACTCAAGTTCATGCGGCTCTCCCCGGCGGGATTCGACTTGGTCGAGCGGATTGTCAACGGCCCAAGCCTCGGCGCAGGTGAGTCGGTTGAATCGCTGAGCCGAGCAGAACTCGAGTTGATGGGAAGGCTGGTGGACAACGGGATGCTCCACCCGCTTCCCGGACGAGATGAGCCAAGCGCCCCGTCCCCAGGCGATGTGACGGTAGTGATCCCGGTCAAGGGTCATCGGGGGCGACTCGTTACCTTGCTCGATTCCCTTGCCCACCATTCACCCGACATCGCCGGGGTGGTTGTGGTCGACGACGGGTCAACTGAGCCGATCGACGTGGAACCGGGCGACTTCGGCCCACAGAATTGGCCACATGGCGTCACAGTCATCCGACGTCCTGTCTCCGGAGGGCCGGGTGTGGCCCGCAACAGTGGGGTGGAATACGTGACCACACCGGTCGTGATGTTCCTTGACTCGGACTGCGTGGTGACGGGGGGCTGGCTCTGGCCGCTTCTGGGGCATCTCGCCGACAACGCCGTCTCAGGGGTCGCGTCCCGGGTGATTGCCGCGCCGTGGTTCCACTACAACCGTCGACTGGCCCGATATGACTCGTCGCATTCACCACTCGACCTCGGTCCCGAACCTGCCAGAGTCCTGCCACTCACTCGGGTTGCCTACGTGCCGACCGCAGCGCTGATGTTGAGGGTCGAGACCTTCCGGGAAGTCGGCGGGTTCGATCTCGAACTTCGACTCGGTGAGGATGTCGACCTCGTGTGGCGGCTTGCTGAGACAGGCGCCCGGTTGCGCTATGACCCGCGTTCGGTTGTCGAACACGCTGTCCGACCGGATCTGTCTAGTTGGATGCGCCAGCGCTTCGATTACGGCACTTCGGCCGCGTCGCTGGCGGCTAGACACGACGGCAATGTGGCTCCGGTCGTCATGTCGCGCTGGAGCGCTGTTTTGTGGTTGGCGATCCTGAGCGGGCACGGATGGTTGGCCGCCCTTCTGGCAGCGGGCACAACGGCTGCGCTGCCCCGCAAGCTCAAGGGCTGTTCTGCCCGGGATGCCGCCCGCTATGTGCTCGGTGGACACATCGGGGCCGGTGGACAACTTGCTAGGGCAGGGGTGCGTGTCTGGTGGCCGATCCTGCTGACAGCGGCTCTGGTGTCCAGGCGTGCAAGGGTGCTGCTGGTTGGCTCTGTGGTCTGGGCGGTCATCGACAAACATCCCCGCAGTCCAGTTGACGCGTCGCTGGCTCTGCTCGACGACGTCTCCTACGGCACCGGAGTCTGGGTGGGGTGTTGGCGTAGACGCTCGGTTCTGGCGCTCCTACCCAGAATCGACTGAGACCATGATCGGCAACAGTGAAATCCGGTTCAATTGCGTCGAGGATGTGCCCGTAGGCTGTCCCGGTTGATCGGATAGGAGACTGATGGCCGGCGGACTTGTCGGATTGCTTGACGACATTGCAGCGCTTGCGAAACTGGCGGCGGCGTCAATTGATGACGTTGGGGTGGCCGCTGGAAAGGCGAGCGTCAAAGCCGCCGGAGTCGTAGTGGATGACGCGGCGGTGACGCCCACCTATGTGCAGGGGCTCGCCGCCGAACGCGAGCTTCCGATCATCAAGAAGATCGCCATCGGGTCGCTCCGCAACAAGCTGGTGTTCATCCTTCCGGCAGCGCTCCTGTTGAGCGCGATCGCACCGACCATTGTCGAGGTGATCCTCATGTGTGGCGGGTCGTTCCTCGCCTACGAGGGTGCCCACAAGGTGATCCACGCGATTCGCCACGACGATCATGACCATGACGAACCGGCTGTCGAGCGGGGC
>CAUJEC010000035.1 GCA_963169245.1 Actinomycetota bacterium | reverse complement strand
TCAACCTGGTCCTCCAACGGAGACATCGACCTGTTGATCTCGTCTGCGAGCCTTCACTGGATTCCTGATCATCTCGATGTGCTTCACCGATGGTCATCGTCTCTGACCTCTGGTGGTCAACTCCTTGTGCAGATTCCGGCGAACGCAGACCGAGTGGCGCAGAGCGTCGCGTCGGAGGTGGCGAGCCGACATCGCTACCTGTCGGCCTTCGGGATAGACGGCCCTCCACCGGACCCGGTGGCGCTCAACGTGCTTTCACCGGTCGAGTATGCCGAGGCGCTCTTCGACCTGGGCTTCGAGGAGCAGTCGGTTCAACTCCGCATCTACCCACATGTCCTTGCTTCCACAAGTGATGTTGTGGAGTGGGTCAAAGGCACGACCCTTCGTCGGTTCGCTGAGGTGATGGGACCAGAGCTCTATGGCAGCTATGTGGAGGACTACAGCCGGGAACTCATCGCCGCCATGGGGGAGCGAGAGCCCTGCTTCTTCCCATTCCCAAGAATTCTGATCTGGGCTCGTCAGGCGTGAATCCGGCGTCGCAGCTGGTCAGCTTCTCAAAATCATTGTGGAGGTGGCACCTCAAACGTCTCGCGGCAGGGTAGACACTCTGGTGAAGAACACACGCCGGGAGAAAATCCCGAGGGGGTGACCGAATGACTGACGAGAACGCTTCAGCTGAGTCCTTTGAGGCTCTCGTGGCAGAACGCGACCGTCTGGAGGATCAACTCGGCGAATTGACCGAGGAGTTGTCATCGCTGACCCGCAAGCTGCACGACGCACCCAAACGCGTACGCACGCTCGAAGAACGCCTACTGGAGACCAAGGGTCAACTGGCACAGGCGGTCAGCCAGAACGAGAAACTCTCCTACACACTCAGAGAGGCTCGTGATCACATCGCTGCACTGCGAGACGAGGTCGACAAGCTCACGCAACCGCCATCTGCTTACGCGACGCTCCTGCGACTGAACGAGGATGGAACGGCCGATGTCCAGGCCGCCGGCCGGAAGATGCGGGTAGAGGTCTCACCAGCGATCGACCTCGGTGACCTGACCTCGGGCAGCGAGGTCGTCCTGAACGACGCCTACAACATCGTGATGATCCGGAATCCAGAGCCCTATGGCGAAACCGTAACCATCCGAGAGGTCATGGAAGGCGGTAAGCGTGCCCTCGTCGTCGGACGAGCGGACGAGGAACGGGTCTCAGAGATCTCCGATGGGCTTCAGACCACGCCGCTGAGAGCAGGTGACGTCGTCATGGCGGACTCGCGCTCGGGTCTGCTGCTCGAGCGACTGAGGCGACCGGAGGTGGACGAGCTCGTCCTCGAGGAGGTCCCCGACATCTCATATGAGGACATCGGCGGCCTCGATGACCAGATCGAGATGATCACGGACGCCGTGGAACTCCCGTACCTGCACCAGGACCTGTTCGCCCAGTATGACCTTCCCGCCCCCAAGGGAATCCTGCTCTATGGGCCGCCGGGATGCGGTAAGACCCTCATCGCAAAGGCCGTGGCCAACAGTCTGGCCAACAAGATCGCGGATACGACCGGGTTCGAGGCCAAGAGCTACTTCCTCAACATCAAGGGGCCCGAGTTGCTCAACAAATATGTGGGTGAGACCGAGCGTCACATCCGGCTGGTGTTCCAACGCGCTCGGGAGAAGGCCGCCGAGGGTACTCCTGTAATTGTGTTCTTCGACGAGATGGAGTCGCTTTTCAGAACGCGAGGCACCGGGATCTCATCTGACATGGAAGCGACGATCGTCCCGCAGCTCTTGGCGGAGATCGACGGCGTCGAAGCACTCAAGAACGTGATCGTGATCGGCGCCTCAAACCGTGAGGATCTGATTGATCCGGCCATTCTGCGTCCCGGCCGACTGGATGTGAAGATCAAGATCAACCGTCCCGACGAACGAGCAGCGGAACAGATCTTCAGCCGATATCTGACGCCAGAACTGCCACTCGATGTTAGCGAGGTCGACTCCCTCGGCGGCGGCGATCCTGCCAAGGCGGCCACGGCGATGATCGAAGCGAGCGTCGCAGAGATGTATCTGACCGACGAGCAGAACCAGTTTCTCGAGGTCACGTATCAGAACGGCGACAAAGAGGTCATGTACTTCAAGGACTTCTCCTCGGGGGCCATGATCGAGAACATCGTTCGACGCGCCAAGAAGCTTGCCATCAAGCGTGAGCTTGAGGGGGCGGGCGCTGGAATCAGGGTCCAGGACCTCATCGACTCGATCCGCCAGGAATACAAGGAACATGAGGATCTGCCCAATACCACCAACCCTGATGACTGGGCGAAGATCTCGGGCAAGAAGGGCGAGCGTATTGTCTATGTGAGAACGCTCGTCCACTCGGGAGCCCCAGATCCAGAGGGTGGCAAGTCCATCGAGCAGGTGGCGACAGGGCAGTACCTCTGAGTCGTCCACACCCTTGTCGGTGGGTCAGTGCTGCACTCCTGGTGACCCAACACCACCAACCGGCCCCCCTCGTACAGCGGCTCCAACTAGGTTCGCGATGTGGCAGTAGCGAAGATCTGTGGGATCGAGACCGAGTACGGGATCGTCATGCGCGGAGTAGAGGAGTCCAACCCCATCTCCTCCTCGTCGCTGCTCATCAACTCCTACGTGTCCTCCCTCGGCACATCGAACGTCGGCTGGGACTTCCAGGATGAGTCCCCTGGGCGCGATGCTCGCGGCGACTCTCTCCTGTTGACCGCGGCCCCCGAGATCGAGACCCACCTAGTGAACGCGGTGCTGACCAACGGTGCCCGCTTCTACGTCGATCACGCACACCCGGAGTACTCCTCACCCGAATGCTCCAATGCGCGCGAGGCGCTCGTTCACGACCGAGCCGGAGAGGAGATCCTCATCCGCGCGATGCGGTCGGCCAATGCAATCCTGCCTCCTGGTCAGGAGATCGTCGTCTACAAGAACAATTCCGACGGAAAGGGCAACAGCTACGGGTGTCATGAGAATTACCTCATGTCCCGGGCGACACCTTTCCCCGCCATCGTTGCGTGCGCAACCCTTCATTTCGTTACACGACAGATCTTCACAGGAGCGGGCAAAGTAGGCACCGAACTCCCCGGACGCTCTCGATCCTCTGTTGATTTCCAGATAACTCAGAGAGCCGACTTCTTCGAAGAGGAGGTCGGCCTCGAGACCACCCTGAAGCGTCCGATCATCAACACTCGCGACGAGCCCCATGCCGACCCATCGAAGTATCGACGTCTTCACGTGATCGCCGGTGACGCCAACATGAGCGAGGTAGCAACACTGCTCAAACTGGGCACAACCTCGGTCGTTCTGGCAATGCTTGAGGACTCGATGTTCGATTCAGTACCTGTGTTCGCTGATCCCGTCAGAGCGATGCACTCCGTGTCCCAGGACCTGGGTCTTGCAAGGGCATTACCCCTAGCAGACGGCAGTTCTGCCACAGCACTGGAACTTCAGTGGGAGTTGCTGCGTCTGGCCCAGAAGTGGGCTGATCGCCACGGAACCGACTCCGTCGGAGGCGAAATCGGAAACGACATCCTGGAACGATGGGAAGCAGTTCTCGCAGGCCTTGAGACCGATGTGATGTCACTCGCAACCCAGGTGGACTGGATCGCCAAGCTTCGTCTCTTCGACGGCTACCGGCAACGACATGACCTTGAGTGGAGTGATCCTCGCCTCGCAGCGATGGACCTGCAGTACCACGATCTGCGGGCGGCTTCGTCGCTCGGGCGAAGGGTTGGGCTCGAAACGATTGTTGACGAGGACGAGGTCGCGAGGGCAATGACCGATCCGCCTCGGGACACCCGCGCGTATTTCAGGGGAACCTGTCTCAGCCGGTTCCCAGACGAGGTCGTCTCCGCCAACTGGGACTCGATGGTCTTCGACACCGGAGAACGGGCGTTGCAGCGAATCCCGATGATGGAACCCGGAAAGGGCACCGAAGGTGCGGTTGGCGCGCTCTTCGCGCAGGCGACCAGCGCCCAGGAACTCATCGATCGACTCCGCTCCTGAGACGCTGGCACGAGAAATTATCCACCACCTGAGAGGCGTGTGGGACTAGACACCGGTTTCGACTGATCTCGCGATACGGTGAGATCAAGCGGAGGTGGACCCGATGCCAGAACGTGAACTCAAGAAGAAGGCCCCTGCCAAGCGGGCGAGCGAGACGGTCGACGAGAGCGTCGCTTCAACTACGGCGGGCGACAAGCTCAAGGACGAACTCGATGATCTGCTCGATGAGATCGACGACGTTCTCGAGACCAATGCCGAGGACTTCGTGAAGTCCTATATCCAAAAGGGTGGCCAGTAGGCCTCGACTACTCAGGCTCAGCCGATCAACCGTCCTTGCAATAGCAATATTGTCGACGGTCGGTCCGCGAGCGTCCAACACGACTTGTAACCTGACTTCGTGGAAATACCCAGACATAACGCCGGATTCGGCGCCGGACCATACGCGAGCGGCGGCTACCCGGATCCCGGGCCCGACTTCGCGGCCCTCGCCAGACGCGCAGGCCTGACCTTCAGCGTCCCTGAGGGAACGGCAGGGGATCGACTCTCGATCACACATGGAACCACCTGTGTGGCACTGCGCTACGCCGATGGGGCCATCATGGCAGGCGACCGTCGAGCCACATCTGGCAACTTCATCTCTCATCGCAGCATCGAGAAGGTCTTTCCGGCCGACCGCCATTCCGGTGTTGCAATCGCCGGAGCTGCCGGACCGGCAGTTGAGATGGTGCGGCTGTTCCAGCTCCAGCTCGAACATTATGAGAAGGTCGAAGGGACTCAGTTGAGCCTGGAGGGTAAGGCGAACCAGTTGTCCCAGATGGTTCGTAATCACCTTCCGGCGGCGATGCAGGGTTTTGTGGTCGTGCCGATCTTCGCTGGTTATGACCGCAGTCGGGACGAGGGTCGACTTTTCCAATACGACGTCACCGGCGGACGCTACGAGGAGCACAACTACGCAACGACCGGCTCGGGAAGTCTGCACGCCTCTACGGTCATAAAGTTGGGTTGGCGGCCAAACCTGGATCGAGACACCTCGGTCGACCTGGCCCTTCGTTCACTCATCGAGGCAGCCGATGAGGATTCCGCCACGGGCGGTCCCGACGTCATCAGGTCGCTCTATCCGGTCGTGGCGACGATCACCTCCGATGGCTATGTCCGGCTGAGCGATGACGAGCTTGCGACGCGTGTTGCTGCCATCTACGAAGCGCTTGCCGAGGAGAGAGGGGGCGCATCATGAACATGCCCTTCTACGTTTCGCCAGAGCAGATGATGAAGGACCGGGCGGACTATGCACGCAAGGGAATCGCCCGCGGGCGAGCGCTCGTGGCCTGCACCTTCGCCGATGGAATCGTGTTGTGCGCCGAAAATCCGTCGCGCACCCTACGGAAGATCTCCGAGATCTATGACCGGATCGCATTCGCCGGTGTGGGTAAGTACAACGAGTTCGATCAACTTCGAATCGCCGGTGTTCGACACGCAGACCTGAAGGGCTTCGCCTTCAGCCGCGAGGACGTGGACGCCAGGTCGCTCGCCAATCAGTATGCACAGATGCTCGGACAGGTCTTCACCCACGAGATGAAGCCGATGGAGGTCGAGATTCTCGTGGCCGAAGTTGGCCACCAGGCCAAGGACGATCAGCTCTTCCACATCCTCTATGACGGCACTCTCATCGATGAGTCAGGCTGGTGCGTGCTCGGTGGGGCAGCGGAGGACATCAATTCGCGTATGACCACCGTCTACCGTCCCGGCGGGACGCTCGCTCAGGCTCTCTCGGCGTCCGTGAGCGCTCTGGCCGGACCAGATAGGACCCTGAGCGCCACCGAGATCGAGGTCGCGATTCTTGACAGGGGAAATGGTCGCCGCACCTTCAAGCAACTCGACCCCGAGGATCTGGCCATTCTCATGCCCGAGACGTCCGCCACCGATTCGGCACCGTCGTCCGTCGGGCCCGAGGTCCTCGGCGACGCCACACCGCCTGCGAGCGGGGACGATGACGAAGATCCGCCGGCACTCTCGGTGGGGCCAGGCCCTGTAGGTTGATTCCATGGACCGTCGGATCTATGGACTCGAAAACGAGTACGGGGTCACCTGCACTCTTCGGGGCCAACGACGCCTGAGTCCCGACGAGGTCGCCCGCTATCTGTTCCGACGGGTCGTCTCATGGGGCCGCTCATCCAATGTTTTCCTGGCCAATGGCGCGCGGCTCTACCTCGATGTCGGGTCCCATCCCGAGTTCGCCACGCCCGAATGTGATCTGCTCCATGATCTGGTTGCCCATGACAAAGCCGGTGAGTGGATCCTCGGTCAGCTTGTCGAATCAGCGGAAGAGCGCCTTTCAGAGGAGGGGATCAGGGGAGAGATCTACCTGTTCCGCAACAACACCGACTCGGCGGGCAACAGCTACGGCTGTCACGAGAACTATCTAACGGGACGAGACGACCTCAACAACTACACCGAGGTCCTCATCCCATTCCTGGTCAGCCGACAGATCTACGCCGGTGCGGGCAAGGTCCTCCAGAGCCCAAGAGGGTCCACCTTCTCCATCTCACAACGAGCCGAGCACATCTGGGAAGGGGTGTCGTCCGCCACGACTCGCTCCCGACCGATCATCAACACCCGCGACGAACCCCATTCCGATTCAGAACGGTTCAGACGGCTCCATGTGATCGTCGGCGACTCGAACATGTCCGAGTACGCCACCTACCTCAAGGTTGGCGCCTGTGCGCTACTACTGCGGATGCTGGAGGACCCAACCGTTGTTCTGCGGGACATGACACTCGAAAATCCGATCAGGGCAATTCGCGAGATCAGCCACGACCCGACGTGCCGACGCAAGGTCCGACTCGCCAACGGTCGGGAGACATCCGCACTCGAGATTCAGGCGGAATACCTGGAAAGGGCATTGCGATACGCACAGAACCATGATCTGTCCCCACAGGAGAAACAGTCTCTCGACATGTGGGAACACGTCATGACAGGTCTGGAGGAAGAGCCGCTGTCAATGGGCCGCGAGATCGACTGGGTGACCAAGTACAACCTGATCGAGCGCTATCAAGCCAGGCATCAGATTCCGCTGGGTGATGCGAGGGTTGCGCTACTCGACCTTCAGTATCACGACATCAATCGTGAGCGGTCGGTGTTCTACAAGCTTCAAGACGCTGGCCTTGTCGAGCGGATCGTGAGCGACGGGGCAATTGTCGAAGCCATGGATACCCCCCCGCAGACCACCAGAGCAAAACTGCGAGGCGACTTCATCCGCAGGGCCAAGGAGCGCAAGCGGGATTACACCGTCGACTGGGTCCACCTGAAGCTCAATGACCAGGCCCAGCGAACCGTATTGTGCAAGGACCCATTCGTTGCACAGGACGAACGCGTCGAGCGACTGATCGCATCGCTGTGAGCCGATCCGCGCCGAGACGACTCCACCGCCGGACCCAACTACCCGCCAGACCCAACGACCAAAGAGAGTGCCAATCAGGTGCCGACATTCAGACGAGCGACCGTAGAACGAGTGATCGCTGAACGCCCCGGACTCCAGCGGCTATCGGTGGCAATGGGGGACGGCTCTGCGGCCCGGGCTTATGCACTCACCCAACTGACCGGCGGCTGCGCTCCGGGCGACGAGGTGATCCTCAACACCACCGCCGTCGAACTCGACCTTGGCACAGGCGGATGGCATTTCGTCCACTGGAACCTGAGCCGTGACGAACTCGTGTCACCGGGACCGGATCACATCATGAAGATTCGTTACACGAGTCTTCAGGCCGACGTCGGAACCGATGAACTCAGTGACTCGCGTTGCGACGACCCAATAGACGGTGTACCCGTAGTCGCCTGTTTCGTGCACAGCCAGGTCGCCGCAGTCGCCGCCGCGTTCCGACTACACCGCCCCGAGGGGCGCCTCGCCTACGTCATGACCGACGGCGCGTCGTTGCCGATCGCGATGTCGGACCTTGTACACGACATGAAGACAAAGGGACTTCTGTGCGGAACCGTGACCACAGGCCACGCGTTCGGGGGCGATCTGGAGGCAGTGACCGTTCCCTCGGCACTCGGGCTTGCAGTTCACGCTCTCGGAGCTGAGGCCGTGGTCGTGGGGATGGGGCCGGGTGTTGTGGGTACCGGGACGCGTTTGGGCACAACGGCGCTCGAGGTAGCACCGATCCTCGATGCGGCGGAGTCGGCCGGTGGTATCCCGATCATGTGCGTGAGGGCATCGAGTGGGGATCCGCGTGGACGACACCACGGGATTTCCCATCACAGCGTCACGGTCGCCACCATGACCCATGCTCGACCATTTGTGGCGGACACCCCGGAGACCGCGACACTTCTGCCGGGTGTCAGACCGATTGCGGTAACCCCTCCCGATCCGGTCGAGACACTCGGACACTTCGATCTGAGGGTTACGACCATGGGACGCACGGTGCACGAGGACCTGGCCTTTTTCGAGGCAGCCTGCGCAGCAGGAGCGCTCGCTGGGCGCATCGCCGAGATCCCCGAGACCGGCGCGGCGCCACGATACTCAGAACTGAGCCGTTGGGCATCTAGTGTCGGAACCATGTCGACAGAGGAGCGTTCGAGTGGCGAGGTACCAAGTCGCTGATGGCGAAGATGACCCGCCTGTTGAACCTCACTGCTGCGCTGATCAACGCTTCGGTACCGATGACCGCCGAGGAACTGCGCCAGAAGGTCGACGGTTACCCAGATAGCGACGTAGCGTTTCACCGGGCCTTTGAGCGGGACAAGGACGATCTTCGGGAACTCGGGGTCCCGCTCGACACCGTGACCGTCGAACATCACGAGATCCCAAAGGCCGCCTACAACATCGATCGTGCACGCTACGCGTTGAGAAACCCGGGCTTCAGCCCCGAGGAACTCGCGGCACTTCAGCTGGCGCGAACAGCGGTGATGTTCGAAGGTCTCGAAGCAGACGAGATCCAGGACACCTTTCGGAAGCTCGGTGGAATCAAGGCCGAGTCGTCGGGTTCCGGTGCGCTCGGATCGATCCCACTCTCTGACGACCTGGCGGTCATCTTCGGAGCGATCAACGAGCGACGTCTGTTGGAGTTCGACTACACGGACGAGCGGCGAACAGTGGAACCGACATCCCTACAGTTCGTTCGCGGCAGGTGGTACCTGAGCGCCTTCGACCGGGGACGCGACGGAGTCAGGAACTTCCGCACAGACCGAATCGATGGCGAGTTGACCGCAGGAGAACCCGGTTCCTTCACCCCCAGGTCAACCGACTCGGATCTAGTCACGTCACCTTGGGCGACCGGTGATCTGGTCGCTGTAAGGACCGTCGTGATCATCGACCAGGAACCAGCGCAGGCGACACTGAGCGAATATCGGGACCTTGTGGTGAGCGAGGAACTCGAGGACGCCTCGGTGGTCGTCGAGATTCCGGTTCGCAACCAGGCAGGTTTCTTCGGCTTCATGGCAGGACTCCTCGACAAGGCCGAGATAGTCGAACCCTCATCCCTCAGGGATGGCTACATCGCATGGCTGAGTGAACGGCTCGTCCTACCCGCCACACAGAGTGTCTTGACGACACCGGTGCTGCCAACCCATCCGGTTGACCAGCCCCCGACACCCACCAGAACTACGCCCAATCGGGTGTCGGCAGTCGAACGGGTGCAGAGGGTTCTGGCGATTCTCCCTTGGATCGTCGCTAATCAGGGCTGCACGGTGGACGAGGTGTCGAGGCGGTTTGCGATCTCTCGGAAGGAGCTTCTCAAGGACCTCGATGACGTGTTTCAATACGTAGGCGTTCACCCATTCACTCCTGACTGCCTCTCCGATGTCTTCATCGACGAGGAGAGTGACGTGATCTCGGTGAGTCTCGGCGATTACTTCGCCAAACCACCGAGGTTGAGTCCCGCCGAGGCACTGTCGCTCCTGACCGCTGCGAAGGCTGCTCTTCGCCTCGATTACCGATTCTCCGACGACGATTCCTTCTACGAAGCTCAGCGGGCCGAAGACGCCAATGACATTCTGAGGACCGCTGTTAACAAACTCGAACTGTCGTTGGGACTCGCCTCGAGCGGCTCGGTGGATGTGCGGATCGCCGAGATCGACACCGAACTGTCCGCGTCGCTCCGAGAGGCCGTCGCAAATCGTCACAAGCTCGAGATCAGCTACTACAGCTTCGGGCAGGATCGCCTCAGTGACCGAGTGGTCGAACCATGGTCGCTCGTGAACCATCACGGACACTGGTATCTCCGGGCCTGGTGCACCACAGCCGAGGGCCAGCGCGAGTTTCGACTTGATCGCATCTACATGGTCACCGAACTCGACGAGGGCTTTGAGATCAGGCCCGAGGAGTCCGCAGGTGGATGGTCCTTCAGCACACGGTCGGCCACCGTCGAACTGACAGGCACCCAGGAGATCCAATGGGTGGCTCGCAGTTACCCTGTCGACTCGGTCGAACAACTCGAAAGTGGCGACATCAGGGTCAGGCTTCCAATCGCAGCGAGGCACTGGTTGGAGCGTCTGACCCTGAGACTCCCCGCGGATGTGACCATCCGGGACGCTGACTCAGGTGAGGACCTGTCCGCCATGCGCGTGCAGACAGCTCGTCGAGTACTCGAGAGGTACGGCGTTGTCTGAGACACCCACACCCAACACCGACGCCACGGGCGAGGGGGACGGTAGGCAACCCAGGGCCTCTGCAAGCCGTCGTCAGGACTCGTCTCTGCGCAACATGGCCGAATGGGTTCTGGTGATCGTTGTCGCGGTGTCGCTGTCGCTGATCATCAAGACCTATGTGGTCCAGGCGTTCAAGATCCCGTCTGCATCGATGGAGACGACGCTCATGGTCGGAGACCGGGTCGTCGTCAACAAGTTGAGCTATCGGACCCACGACGTGAACCGGGGTGACGTCGTGGTGTTCAGGAGACCACCGCGGGCTCCGAGTGGCCCCGACGAGCCGGCGCAGTTGATCAAACGGGTGATCGGTCTACCGGGAGATACCGTCGAAGCGCGCGATGGCAACGTCTACATCGACGGAAAACGGCTGGACGAGCCGTATCTGGAGGAGGGAACCCCCACTCTGGGCATGGATGTCCCCTTCAAGGTTCCGGAGGGGCAGATCTGGGTGATGGGAGACAATCGGCTCAACTCTGGGGACAGTCGAGTGTTCGGATCGGTGGACATCGACACCATCATCGGCCGGGCGTTCTTCATCATCTGGCCGCTGGGCCGAATCACCGCGCTCTGATACCCAGGTCGGTCGCCACGTCGACCATACGCTCCACCTGACCACTGCCCAGAGCATCGATCCCCATACCGAGGACCTCTTCCATCTGGCGGACATGCTGAGGGCCGTGAGCGAGCACGAGACGGGTGAACCGGTGGAGCAGGGCGACATGTCCCGCAGTCAACTCGTCGAAGGGAACCCATATGCCATCGATTCCCAGCCGACGCAGCGTTGCAGCATGCGCCTCGAGTCCACGATTCAGTGCAGCGAGCCGCACCGAGTGGACAAGGCGAACACCATCACCGGATTTGCGATGGGCTTCGAGGAGTTCCAGGTCACCGCTCACGAGCCAGAGGCGGCCAAGGTCGAAGCCGCTGTCACCGAGAGTGCCCAGAACAGCCGTTACGGTTGAGGCGTTCGCCACACTGAGCACCAGTTCGGAATCAGGTCCGATGTCCTGAACCAGATCGGCCAGGGTCGACACACCCTCGGGAAGCTCCGCCGAGTTCAACTCGGAGATCTGTCGACGACGAAAACGACCGCCGACAGTGGGCTCAGCACAGAGGGTGACCACACCATCGGCGGTCAGTCTGGCGTCGCTTTGGACCCCATCGGCACCAAGGCGCAAACCTAGGCGGAAGGCCTCCATCGAATGGGAGATCTCATGGGCGCTCGCTCCACCGAGCGCTACCAGTCTGGGTGGACCGATGAGAGGCTGGAACACTTGTGGTGGATCTCCCGAGTTTCTCCGACCAAATTCTTTCGAGAAAGGTCAATAGTGATGGACAACAAGCCGAAGTTACTCGGGAACGCAATGTCGAGGAGATCTGATGGCGTTGATACGAGCAACATGCAGCGACTGTGGCGATGTGGAACTCCGTTCACGCGATCTTCGAGTCCGCACCTGTGATGACACAGGCGAGTCCACCTATCTCTTTCGTTGTCCCGTCTGTCGGATGATCGAGGTTCGACCCGCTGAGGAACATGTCGTCGACGTGCTGCTGGCTGCCGGTGTGGATGAGCACCGATGGAGCTACCCGGCTGAGATGTCAGAGGCACGCAATGGTAAGCAGATAGACCATGATGATGTCATCGACTTTCACCAGCTGTTGAGCACGCCCGATTGGTTCCAGCAACTGGCGACCATCACCAACCCCTGAGGCAGACGAGTCATCCTCGAACACAACGGGAATGGACCGAGGGAAGTCCCAGCGGACGATAAAGGGATCTGGATCCGTGCTTCGCTGCGAAATCGGGGAGTGGTCGGGCCGCGACTAGGTTTAGCGACGTGACTGCCGTCCTCGTCTCTGTCGCCTCGCTCTCAGTCGTGGGCTTGCTTGTCTGGGCATCGGTTGCGTCATTAGGTAGGACTGTCTCCAGGATTGCCGGAATCAATTTCGCTTCGGTTACCTCCGCGACCTCAAGCCTGAGTACGGCGAACCAAGAGCTCTCCTCGACCCTCCGGCAGTTCCAGTCGCCCGTTGGCGGTGATGAATGTTCAACATAACTCCGGGCGAGTTCCTGATGATCGCCATGTTGGCCCTGATCGTCCTAGGGCCCGAGCGTCTGCCCGACATGGCCCGAAACCTGGGCAAGATGATCCACAAGTTGCGGACCCTGACCGCCGGTCTACAGGACACCGTCAGCTCCATATCAGATGACCCCTCCATGAAGCCGCTCAAGGACCTCGGCGAACTGGCTACCAGACCTCGACAGAAGCTTGCGCAGTTCGCGGCAGAGGCGGAGGCAGAGGAGAGGGCTGATCGCATCGCCAAAGAACGTGAGGAGATGGACCGTCAACAGCGCGAACTCGAGGAGTCCAGGGTCGGCGAGGCACCTGAGGAAAGCGAGTCCCCCGAGACCGGCAGTAATGCCAAAGCCAGCGATGCCGAAGTCGGCGACTCAGGCAACACCAGTGCCAATGCAGTCACTTCGGATGCCAGCGAGTCCAACCATGCAGTTGACGGGTCGGGCGATCAGTGAAGCGTCCGTCGATGCTCAAGGGGGCCGAGCGTAAAGGCTCTGAGATGACCCTCGGAGACCACCTGAGGGAACTGAGGTACCGGCTGCTGGTCTCCCTCGCAGCTGTCTTCATCGGAATGATCCCGGCATGGTTCCTCTATGAGACTCTGCTCCGATTCCTCAACAAGCCCTACTGCGATGCTCTGCTCGACGTCGACAAGCTGGCGAGATGCGAGTTCCTCGCCACGAACCTCCTCGACACATTCGGACTACGCCTCAAGATCGCCGGCTACGGCGGCGTGTTCCTGGCGATGCCGATCATCCTCTGGCAGATCTGGCGGTTCATCGCCCCGGGTCTCTACAAGAAGGAACGCCGTTACGCCCTGGCGTTCACCGTCTCGGCACTGGTTCTCTTCACCGCTGGCGCGGCAGTCGCCTATCTGACTCTCGCACAGGCGACGGTGTTCCTGGTCAGGGTGGCAGGGGCGAACATCGATGTCCGATCAGGTCCCACGGAGTTCGTGAAGCTGGCCCTTTTCATGATGCTGGCGTTCGGCGTCGGCTTCCTGTTCCCGATCGTGCTCGTCGTCCTGATGATGCTCGGAATCGTCACTCCACAGAAGCTTGGGGAATGGCGACGACAGAGCATCATGATCATCGTCGTCGTGGCAGCAGTCATAACTCCGAGCGGTGACCCGATATCTCTGGCGGCTCTGTCGATACCGATGTACATCTTCTATGAGATCTCGCTGGTCATCGGCAGGATCTTCAATCGGTCGAAGGCCAAGAAGAGCCTGGCCGAGGACGATGAGGATGACGGCTGAGCAGTTTCGCCACGCCTTCGAACTCGACGGGTTTCAGGTCGAAGCGGGCGAGGCAATCGGAGTTGGCCAGAACGTACTGGTCTCGGCCCCGACAGGATCCGGCAAGACCGTCGTAGCCGAACTGGCAATCAGCGAGGCTCTGAGGTCCGGCACTCGTTGCTTCTACACCGCACCCATTAAGGCCCTGTCGAACCAGAAGTTCAATGACTTGTCGGCCAGCATGGGCAGCGACCGGGTCGGTCTACTGACAGGGGACCACTCGATCAACGCTGATGCTCCGGTGGTCGTGATGACGACCGAGGTGCTGCGGAACATGGTCTATGGCCACTCCGATGCTCTGGTGGATCTTGGGTGGGTGGTACTCGACGAGGTCCACTTTCTCTCCGATGCCTACCGCGGACCTGTTTGGGAAGAGGTGATCATCCACACCCCACCCTCGGTCCGCTTCGTGTGTCTGTCTGCCACCGTCTCCAACGCCGAGGAACTCGGTGAATGGATCACGAGTCTGCGTGGGCCGACGCGCACGGTTGTGGAACACCAAAGGCCGGTTCAACTGGATTCAATGCTGATGGTGGGGGACAGGCTCACAGATGACGAGTACCTGGTCCCTCTGCTGAGTGGCGGTCGAGCGAACCCCGAGGGACGGCGATTCGACGCGGAGAAGGCTCAGTATGGTCAGGGGAGGCGTGGACGTTCTCGGTTCTTCACCCCGCGACGGACCGAAGTCGTCGAACGCCTTCGCGACGAGGATCTCCTGCCGGCGATCTATTTCATCTTCAGTCGGAACGCCTGCGACGAGGCTGCTCAGCGATGTTTCGCAGCTGGGCTACGACTCACAAATACCGAGGAACGAACCCGTATTCGGGAGATCATCGAATCCTGTACCGAGGCACTCAGCGACGCGGATCTCGGTGTCCTGAATTTTGACCACTGGCGCGAGGTCATAGAGAGCGGAATCGCGGCGCATCACGCTGGAATGGTTCCTCCTTTTCGAGAGGCAGTCGAACTGTGCTTCGTCGAGGGCCTCATCAAGGTCGTCTTCGCCACCGAGACACTGGCGATGGGCATAAACATGCCGGCGCGCTCGGTCGTCATCGAGAAGCTATCCAAGTTCAACGGAGAGGCCCACGAGCCACTCTCTGCCAGTCTCTACACCCAGTTGACCGGGCGTGCCGGTCGGCGCGGAATAGACACACATGGCCACGCCGTTGTGTTGTGGTCCCCCTTCTCGACCTTCGATCAGGTCGCAACGCTTGCCGCAAGTCGAGACTTCAACCTCGAGTCTTCCTTTCGACCCAACTACAACATGGCCGCGAATCTCGTGGACCGCTACGACAGGGATGAGGCGTTCGAGGTTCTGGGTCTGTCCTTCGCGCAGTTCCAGGCCGACCGGGTGGTTCATGGTCTCCGGGTCGAACGTGAGAGGCTTCGCCGCCAGCTCGACGAAGAACCCCAGATCGGCAGTGACGCCTCGGGCGCATCGCCTGTGTTCGACGTTGCCGGATATCTGTCGATCCTGGAGTCGATCGAGGAACAGAAACGACAGAGGCGACGTCAGAGGTTCGACACGGATCGCTTCCTGGGGACCCTGAAACCAGGCGATGTGCTGAGCCGCGAGCCGGTCGGACAACAGGATCTCAATGCAGGCATCCAGCGCTGTGTGGTGATCTCTGTGTCACATCGGCGAGGTGGGGCTGTGCGGGTCACGGCCGTCGATGCGTCCGGACAGCGCGTCCAGATAACCCATGACACGGATTGGGCGTTCAGCGATTTGGCGGGCAAGATCGATCTTCCTGTTCCCTATACCCCAAAGGACCGCGGGTTCCGCAAGGAGGCTGCTCGTCGTCTGAACAGGATGAACACCCGGCGAACGAAAGGACGATCCCAACACGGCCGTGTCGCTTCGCGTCACGCGTCGCCCCAGGGCGGGGCGCTGAGCACGGATCTACGAAGCCAGCTTCGGTCACATCCGCTCCACGACCACCCAGATCGCGAGTCCATGCTCGAAGCGGAGCGCTCAAGGAAAAAGTCCCTACGCAGGCTCGAGCATCTCGACTCCAGGATTGAACGGACCGGTTTGACACTTTCCGGGCGACTGGAGGCGATCCTCGAGGTTCTCGACGAGACAGACCACCTCGATGGGTGGTCACTGAACCAGGCAGGGAACCGGCTGCGAAGAATCTTCAACGAGTCAGACCTTCTCATCTCCATGACCCTCGGCTCGGGCCTACTCGATGGCCTCGATCCTCCCGAACTGGCGGCGCTCGTCAGTTGTTTCACCTACGAACATCGCAGCAGTACTCCGGCGCCAGAACCTGTCATCCCGACGTTGGCGCTCAGGGAGCGATTCCCTGCGTTGCTGGGGCTGTGGAAGGACCTCTCCAAACTCGAGGGCTCAACACGGACCACTCCGACACGCGAACCCCAGGGCGGTTTCATGGCTGCGGCGTGGTCATGGGCCTCGGGGCACGACCTTGACCTCATCATCGATGAAGACCTGAGCGGCGGCGACTTCGTGCGTAACGTTCGCACCCTTATCGACGTGCTCGAACAGATAGCAAATGTTGCAACGAGTGACACAACGGCAACCGCAGCATCAGCAGCCGGCGAGGCCCTCCGCCGCGGCGTGATTCTCACCGTTGGCGGACCAAGGTGACCATCAGAAAGGGGCAGCCCTGGGGCAAGACGATGTCGTTGCCAGAGGATGCTCTCATTGCCTCCACTGACTCGGAACTCGCAGATCACGTCTCGGAGTCCTACCCTGCGGCCGACATCTTCGACGCGGCCGTCACCCTGAGTGCATCGGAGATTGTTTTGGGCGTCGTCGGCGGAGATCTCCATCGAACGCTGGGCTCGCCAACACACACACCCGAGGAACTCCGCAATGGCGCAGGAGTCGGCTTTCCCATCGATCTGGGCGTTGTTCGCTTCACCGTTTCAGGGGAAGCGGGAGAGGGTCACCACTACAGCCTGTTCGCAGCGCATCTGATCGCAACATCGAGGTCGTCACGCAGCCTCTGGGCCGGTCGGACCGTCATCGCGATGAACGCAGCGTTTCGTGGCGCCGAGAATCTGGCACCCCGGGGCCACCCCAATGACGGTCGTCTCGACCTGATCGATGGTCAACTCGCGCCATTGGATCGACGCCGTGCTCACAAGAGGACCTACGCAGGATCCCATGTTCCTCACCCGAATCTTGAGGAGACTCGTGTCAGAGATATATCCATCTCCAATGAGACGGAGTTGTACGTCGAACTCGACTCGTCCTCCAGAATCCGTGCCAGACATTTCCAGATCCGCTGCATCTCCGACGCAGTGACAGTAATCGTGTGAAGTCTCACCACGTCCCACCTCACCGACGCAGTTTTCGCGGCACTCGCCATCGAGCCACTGCATCGGGACCTACTCTCAGTGGATGTCAGGTAGCAGTGAACTTGGGGTGACGAATCTTCAGGACGTCAAAGAGCGTGCCTTCGCGACCATCGACCAACATGGCGATGCGCTGGTCGGAATCTCGCGACAGATCTTCGAGAATCCCGAACTCGGTTATGAGGAACACTTCGCTCACGGACTGCTGACCGGCTTTCTTCGCGAGCACGGGATGAACGTCACCGAGTCCGCATTCGATATTTCGACGGCCTTTTGTGCCTCAACGGGCTCTGCTGGGCCCGTCGTGGGAATCGTCTGCGAGTACGACGCACTTCCGGGCATCGGTCATGCCTGCGGACACAACGTCATCGCCGCAGCAGGAGTGGGAGCAGCGATAGGAGCGGCACCATTTGCAGAGGAGATGGGCGGTCGACTGCGTGTCCTCGGCACTCCAGCAGAGGAGGGTGGCGGGGGTAAGGAGTACATGATCCGACGAGGGGCCTTCGATGATCTCGATGCCGCAATGATGATCCACCCTGCCGATCACAACCTGCCGACCCTGTCGACGCTTGCGCTCCAGGGCGTGATCGCCACTTACACCGGCAGAGCCGCTCACGCCGCTGCGGCTCCACATCTGGGGCTCAACGCCCTCGACGCTGCCGTGCTCGGCTACAACGCCGTGGCCGCTCTACGGCAACACATCAGACCCGCTGAGCGGATCCATGGTGTGTTCTCCAACGGCGGGGACAAGGCGAACATCGTGCCGGCGACCGCTCAGAGCACCTGGTACGTCCGCGCATCGACAAGCGCCGATCTGGAATCTCTGAAGGCCAGGGTTCAGAGCTGCCTCCAGGCGGGAGCGGATGCCACCGGATGCACCGTGGGATTCGAGTGGATCGATCCACCATACGCCGAGATGATCGACAACACGTCGCTCTTGGGACTCTACGAGAGCAACGCAGCGGCACTCGGCCGAGGATTCGACGCCTCGGCACCAGAGGTTCTCGGCAGCACCGACATGGGCAACGTGAGTCAGCTGGTGCCCTCGATCCACCCCATGATCGCTGTCGCACCGGAAGGAGTCGCAATTCATACCGAGGAGTTCGCCCGCAGCGCAGGGGGTCCGAGCGGTGACCGTGCGGTCATCGACGGTGCAAAGGCGCTGGCCGCGACGGTGATCGACTGTTGGGCGACACCGTGGGCCATCACCGCCAACGGTGACTCGTCGGCCTAGTCTCCTAGCGTGAGTTCAGCCGCTCCCACCTACTTCATCGAACAATTCAGTGAAGACGAACGCCACATCCTGCGTAGGTACTTCTCCAACCTCGATGGCCCCGTTTTTGCTCTCGTGAACCTTCCCGAGGTGGTCAAGGGCGCCTTGTTCGCCCGCTACTCGCGATCACCTAAGTCTCTGCGGCGCCTGTTCTTGGACGAGTTCGTCGGCGAGCTCGATATCGCCGGTGATGAGACAATCGACGCGACAATCGGACTCGCCCGGGCCGAGGCACTCTATGACCGTGTCTTCTTCGAGTACGGCGACGACAGCGTGGCACAACTCGGTGGAGTTCACCTGGCGTGTGAACAGGCATCGAACCTGCTGACAAAGGTGCTGGAGTGGGGACGGCTCATGTCCTACTTGGAGCAGTCGACTCGCTACATTCCCTATGACGAGCGGGCCGGTGGACGGTTCCGCTACTACAGGGATCCCGAGATCCTGGCATCGGGACTCGGCGCTCGTTATGTCGGGGACATGGACCGCCTCTTCACCATCTACGGGGCCCTCGCTGTCTCGATCCAGGACTACTTCAGAGAGCAGTTCCCCAAGGCCGAGAGCGATTCCGACTTCGTCTATCGCCAGGCCATCAGAGCAAAGGCCTACGACGCGACACGAGGCATCCTGCCCTCTGCGGCCCTGTCCAACGTCGGCATCTACGGTTCCGGACAGGGTTTCGAGTCGCTGATACTGCACATGAAGGCAAGTCCGCTACCAGAGGCCAACTCCTACGCTGATCTGATACTCACCGAACTCCGGAAGGTCATCCCCAGTTTCCTGCGACGGGTTGATCTGCCCGAGCGTGGCGGTGCGTGGTCCGACTACATGAGCTCGACCCGCGAGGCCATGGAGACCATCGCATACGAAATGCTTGCCGGCGACGAATCAAGCGATTCGTCAGGACCTTCGGTTTCCCTTGTGGACTGGGACCCCGAGGGTGAGATCAAGACGATTGCGGCCATGCTCTACCCCTATACACACCTCTCTGAGGACCGGGTGCTCGATCGTGTACGGGCCATGTCCACCGACGACAGGCTGTCGGTGGCGCGTGCTTATGTGGGCGAACGAAGCAATCGCCGCCACAAGCCGGGGCGGGCTCTCGAACGCACCGATTACCGCTTCGACGTTGTGTCGGACTATGGAGCGTTCAGAGATCTACAACGGCACCGACTGATGACCATCGAGTGGCAGGACCTGTCGCCCAGGCACGGTTACACGCTTCCAGTGGCGGTTGAAGAGGCCGGTCTCGGTGAGAGCTATGCCGAGGCCATGAGTGTCTCGATGGAACTCTGGAGCCGACTCTCCGAACAGTTCCCCCAACGCGCCCCATACGCAGTGTCGCTCGCGTATCGGATCCGCTACGTCATGCAGTTCAATGCCAGAGAGGCCATGCATCTCATCGAGCTTCGGACCGGCGTTCAGGGCCACCCCAGCTACCGGAGCGTTGGGCAGGAGATGCACCGACTCATCGCTGAGAAGGCTGGGCACCAGGCGATCGCCGAGATGATGCGTTTCGTCGACCATTCCGGTGAACCGGAACTCGAGCGTCTCGATGCTGAACGACGCGCCGAACAGCGGCGCAGCGGCGCCTGAGCTGACCACGCTGAGTGATTTCAGCCCACTCTCCGGGCGATTCGAAGAATTCCGCGTTTGATATCACCATCGCGCCACAACTGTGTCTATGATGCGGCGCGGCATGACGCTCCTTTGCTATTCCGATTGGAACGGATAATCACACGTGGACGAAGAATTCGACGCTGAAGACGAAGAAATCGAAGAAGACGCCGAGGAACTCGACGATGACCTCGACGATGACCTCGACGACTCCCTTGAAGACGATGGGGGAGAGGTGGATCTCGAAGGCGACGACGCCGCTGCTGAGGCCGATGAGGACGAGGTGGAGGCCCCGGCGGCACGCCGGAAGCGCCCTTCGGGAGATGACGACGAAGAGGACGACGAGGAATTCGATTCCGACGACGTCGAGGCCGATCTCGACGCCATCCTCAAGGACCGCATCGCTGCGTCCACCGACGATGAGGACGAGGACGAGGACCAGCCCGCCGCTGGTGATGAGGGCCGCGAAGGTGTCACTGCCAAGTCGGCCGAGGAGTTCACCTGCACGACGTGTTTCATGATCGTGCATCCACGACAGTTCGGTCGCCGCGGCAACCTTGCCTGCCCCGAGGGCTACTCACCCTGCTCCTCAATCCCCATTGTCGAGAAGAAGCTGAACGCAGCAGCCAAGAAGTGACCCTCGACAGCGGTCCGAATAGGCTGTGAGTGATGGTTCAGAGCGATAACTCGGGTCCGAACATGGTTGAGGAACTCCTGTGGGTCGTCCCGCGACTGTGGGAGCGAACCGCGAGGCAACTTGAATTGACTCGATCGCTTGTCGGCAATGCTCCCTGCGTCGGCTCACTGTTGGGCCGCGGATCGAGGGCCAACCAGAGTGCCGACCTCTCCAGGGAGACCGACGTTCTCGAGGTGATCGCCGATCTCGACGAAATGACCGCTACTGGCCCAGCTGAGGCAGTCGAGTCAGCCCGTGCGGACCCAGCGGAAGCACCGGATCACCCCGTGAGCCCGTCGGCCAACGGCCACAGCGGTTCCCGTCCTGTTCCGGCAGGTACCGGAACGCCCAGCGCTGATACACAAGGCGGCAGCGGTCCGGGAGAGTCCGATCTGGCCATTCCGGAATACGACAGCCTTGCCGCCTCGCAAGTGATTCCCCGTTTGGAGATGCTCGACGCGATGGATCTTGGCCTGATCCTCGACTATGAGGAGCATCACCGGAACCGTCAGACCATTGTTCACAAGGTCCGGTCACTTCTGGCGGTATCGTCGAACTGAATCCCCGAATCGCGGCCATCTCCTGGATGACGTGAGGAAACGTCGGGGCAACTCAGGGAGTCAAGGGTCGAAAGTGGAAGTAGTCGCCAGAGGGGCCACACTGGCCGACCTCGCAGATCTGGTACGGATGGATACAGCGCTCAGGGACAGCTACCAGAGCCTGCGTGGGGGAGCGCTGTACATCCTGCGCAATCACAGACAGCGCCCCGTAGACGCCTCCTATGTACACGACATCGCCGATGACGATGCCGTGGTGTTGATCGGTTCGCTCGACGAGGTCGTAGCAGGTTTTGGAGCGGCCAGAATCGTCGAACTCGAAGGTGGCTACCGACTCGTGGAACTCACCGAGATCTTCGTTGATCCAGAGATGCGCGAGGTTGGCATCGGGGCCGCGATCATGGGTCAGATCCTCGAATGGGCCGAGTCCAAGAGCGCGGACGGCATCGACTCCCACGCGATGCCGGGCGACCGTTCGACCAAGAACTTCTTTGAGAGTAATGGGCTGGTCGCCCGAGCGATCAAGGTTCACAAGGACCTACGGGCCCCATGACCGCCTCACCAGGGATTCGTGTCGGGGTGCTGATATCGGCTGACGATGAGATTCTCATGGAACGCCTACGACTCGATGACAGAGGCGACTGGGATCTGCCTTCTCTGGCACTGATGGAAGGTGAGACCTTGGCCGAAGCCGTCGTCCGGGTCATGGACGTCGTCTGTCAGATCCACGAAGGCGTCTGTGGGCCTTTCATCGGATGGCAGGAGTCCTTTGGGGTCAGCGCAGGACCGCACTGGGTCTACATGGTCTTCCGCGGAGTGGACCTGACAACAACAGGTGCTCTCGCTCAGGAACAGGCAACCGGTGACCAACTGTCCGAATCCGAGGCCCAGCCATCACCTCCACCCGAGACCCGATGGGTCTCCGCCTATGAACTGACGGACCTACGGACGCGAGATGGCCTGGTCGAGTTTCTCTCCGACCAGGCCATCATCGACACCGTCGCTTGAACGCTCTACTCAGCGACCCTTCCAGACCGGGTCGCGCTTTTCGATGAAGGCGTTGAGTCCCTCGCTGAAGTCCTCGGTCGTGAACATCTTCATGATGCCGTCGCCTGAGAGCTTCCAGCCGATCTCATCGGGCTGATCAGTCGCCTCGAGAACGATCTTGCGGCTCTCGCGGACCGCAAGAGGAGCGGCTGCGGTGATCTCATTTGCGAGTTCCATAGCGGTGGCCAGAGCTTCACCCTCTTCGCAGAGTCGGTTGACCCAGCCGAAGTCATAAGCACGCTCGGCCGGGAAGTCGAGACGACCCGTCAGTACGAGTTCCATGGCAACGTTCCGTGGCAGCTTGCGGGGGAGCCTGAAGAGTCCTCCGGCTGCCGCCACGAGATTGCGCTTGACCTCCGGGACACCGAAGACGGCCGTCTTGGATGCCACCACCAGATCCGAGGCCAGAACGAGTTCGGTGCCACCGGCGAGGGCCGGACCGTCGACGGCTGCGATCAGAGGCTTCTCTCGCTGACGCTGAACGAGTCCGCCGAACCCACCACGCTCTGTTGACATGCCACCGGGGTCGACACTCATCTGCTTCAGGTCCGCGCCCGCACAGAAGATGTATCCCTTTTCGGTCTTGGCCCCCGTGAGCACGCCCACCCAGATCTCATCGTCATTCTCGATCTGATCGATCGCGGCCTCGATGCCCTGAGCGACGTCGGTGTTGACCGCGTTGCGTGCATCAGGTCGGTTGATCGTGATCACACCGACGTTTCCCTGCTTTTCAAAATCTACGCTCATGGCCGGAATGTAGCCGATTCACGACGCCTCTCCGCACAGCACTACGTTTCCCTGATGACCAACAGGCAAGTTGTGGCCGCGATCTTCGACTTCGACGGGACCTTGGTCGATTCCGATGAAGCCCTAGTCGCCCCATTCATCACTCTGGGAGTCCCTAGGGAGCAGATCAGCTTCGGGCACGCGGTCGCACCCGAATGCGAACGTCTGGGAATCTCACTCGATGCCTATGTCGATGCCTACGACACAGAGGTCACCAGGCCATTTCCCGGCGTGTTGGCAATGCTCGGGTCCTTAGGCCGATGGGCAATCTGTTCGAACAAGCACCCCAAGTCCGCCCAAGCAGAGGTGACACGACTGGGATGGCATCCCGAGGTCGCCATGTACGCGGACGCCTTCGATTGGCACCATAAATCCCTCGGCTCGATGCTCACCCTAATGGGCCTGAGCGCCGCTCAGGTGGTGATGGTGGGGGACAGCAACGGAGACGCTGAGTGCGCCTCAGAGGTCGGCTGCGAGATGGTCTGGGCGGGTTGGAACCCGAGAGTCAGAGACTCAGACCCGTCTGAGAGATTGCTGGAAGGGATCGTGCTCGATGAGCCCGGTGACCTATTCGCTCTGTTCCCCGGACTCCGCCTCGTCGGCTGAGTCCGAGCTATCCGCTGAGTCCGAGACCTCCGCCGAGTCAGAGCTCTCGGCTGCGCCATCAGCGTCAACTACAGCCTCATCCGCAACGACCTCGGCCTCTGCGTCGGGGACTTCCTCAACGACAACCTCGTCCGCCTTGACGACGCCATCGCTGCCAGTCTCGTCCTTGGCAGTCTCGTCCTTGGCAGTCTCGCCCTTGGGTGCAGTTTCCTTTGTCGCCTTGGCCTTCGCCTTTGCCTTGGCCGCACGGGCGGGACGGGTTCGCTTTGCCTCTGCCGCCAGTGCTGCGGGGTCGAACCCGAACAGAGCGGCGATCTCGGGCAGTCTCGATCCAACACGCTTGACCGCTTCGAGAAGCTCTGCTGAGGGTTCCTCCGGTCGAGCCGAAATAGTCACAGAGTTTCGCATCGGGGAGAACGCAAGTGCGTCAAGGGTCTGGGCCCACAGTTCTTGGCTCAACTCCGGTGTGAGCTTCTCCTGAAGGACGCTGATCAGTCTGCTCGAGATGTCCACCGGGATCGGCGTTCCGGCCTTCGGAGGACGAGAACTGAGGCGGAGCACTCGAATAAATCGCCCAGAGTCCAGGTTCGCCTTCATGTCATCGATCCACTGGGTGTGCTCCTGCTCCACTCGTCGACTGAGACCTGCCTGAATCTGATCGCGGATCGAGAGGGCCTCGGGATCGCGTCCTGCGCTGTCAGCGGCCACGATCACCGATCGCAGGTCGCGAAGGTCGATCTCGTCGATGTCGGCCAACGCCGCATCTGCCCGGTCGCGCCATTCGGCTGCCCTCAATGACGGCAGGAGCTTCTCCGCGAGCGCCACAAGTTGATCAGCCGGGATCTCTGGACGATTCTCCTTCTTCGCCTGTTCGTTCTGCTTGGAGATTGCGTCGCGTACCGCTGGGATGCCGCCGCGCAGAACCTGTTCCGCTATGGGCTGGTGTTCCGTTGGAAGGCTGTTGAGGACCTCTGAACGGTGCGCGCGCCCGGCGCGGAGGCGCTTGGGCCGTGCTCGTTCGGGTGCCCGCTCGGGACGCGGGCCACGGTCTGGTCGTGAGCCGCGTTCTGTGCGAGGTCCCCGGTCTGATCTCGGGCGACGGTCGCCACGATCCCCGTCCCCGCCGTCAGAATCGCGTCTCGGTCGCCGTTCACGGCGGTCACGGTCCCCGCGCTCCTTCTTGGAGAGGAGCTTGGTCGTCACCAACGGTTCCTCACGACCAGAACCCAGAATTGCGAGAAGCTCCGGCTCCTTGCGATCACGCTTGGACGTGATGAGAGCAAGAATCTCGATCCCGTCGATTGTGAAATCCGCGTCGGCCTTCACGATGTCGCCGGTCGCGACTCCCGCCGGAACCAGGGTTCCATCGAGTTCACCCTTGGGCTGCTTTGCACCCGCAGCTCTCCAGGTCCAGGTTCCATCAGGGCGTTCACTTGTGAGTTCGATCTCAATGCGACGAGACATAGTTGTCCAAACTTACCGAACGCGGACGGTCCGCCGATAACCGGCGACACAGAACGCCCGTTCAAGCGGGTTCACAAGGCGTCGAGCAGCGCGTTCTCGATCACCTCGGGTAGAGCGGGGTGGCACCAGATCTGTTCGCGAGCGAGGCGATCGGCGGTGATTCCGAATGTCATGGCCTGGACAAGTTGTTGGGACAGAGTCGCTGCCTGTGACCCGATCACATGCCCACCGAGAATCTCAAGGGACTCCGGATCGATGAGGACCTTCGCGAAACCCGTCGAATCCTCAAGTGCCCATCCGTAGGCGACGCCGGCATAGTCACATCGCCCAACGACATAGCGACGGCCGGTTGCACGGAGGTCCTGTTCCCGCTCTCCGACCGAGCCGACCTGGGGGTGCGAGAACACTGCACTTGGAATCACGTCCTGGGATATGGAAATCGGCTCTTGTGGGTGCAACAGGTTGTGGGTGACGACCCTCGCCTCCTGGTTCGCCAGGTGCTTGAGCTGTCGGGGATTTCTTATGTCGCCGAGCGCCCAGATCCCCTCGGCCGAGGTTCGAAGAGTTCTGTCGGTCAGCACATAGCCTGCAGAGTCGAGATTGACACCCGTGGCCGCGACGTTCAGTTGTACCCCGTTTGGCTGTCGCCCGGTGGTCACCAGAAGTGCATCCGAAACGATGGTCGTGGTGTCCACATCGATAACAGTTGGGGAATCCTCCGCAACCAATTCGATGCGGAACTCGCCGTCGCTGAACGACACGGCACTCGGATGTGTACAGAGTCGCAGGTCCACACGGTCGCGGAACACCTCGGTGAAGCGCTCGGACACTTCCTCATCCTCGTGTCTGAGCATTTGTGCACGGCGATGGATGATGGTCACCTTCGACCCGAGGGCCGAAAAGACGTGACCGAGTTCAGCGGCAATGAAGCCGCCGCCCAGGATCGCAAGCCTCTCGGGGAGTCGGTCGACTCGCATGATCGTGTCCGAGGTGTGGAACGGAGTTCCCGACAGCCCGGGGACGTCGGGGATGATCGGACGTGCACCTGCGGCGAGAACGACCCGATCCGCGCTCACCTCCTCTGTTCCACCCGAGTCAAGTGAGATCGACACCCTACGTTCGTCCACGAAGCGGGCATCACCCTCGAAGTAGGTGACGTTCTCCTGACCCCTGCGGTAGTCGGTTCCCCCCTCCACGATCGCATCGATACGTCCGAATATGCGGTCCCGTATCGAAGGCCAGTCCACCGTCGGCTCCGGCACATGTACTCCGATCGCCGCCGACTCCGCTGCCTCGATCACCCGTTCGGCAGGAAGCACGAGCATTTTCGAGGGTATACAACCGACGTTGAGGCAGGTGCCGCCCAATGGCCCCCTCTCGACCATTGCGACATTCCAACTGTCGAACTCGGGAGTCAGGATCGAGTTCCCGGAACCGCCGCCGATAATTAGCAGGTCGAAATGAGCCATGGTTGCAGGCTAACTCCTGCGTTGGGCTGACTCGTTCCTGTCCGGACGGGATCCGCTCTGATCTGGGCGTGATCCACGTTGCCGGCGCTGGCCCGAAAGAGCAGGGGGCCCACGGTCAGCACCCCAGGGGAGGATCGATGCGCACCTTATCTGGTCGCTTGTGAAACGCGTTACAGTTTCGGGTCCGACCAAGGGGGTCCGCAGTGCAGATCGCATATTCAGCCGAGCAGGAGGACCTGCGCAACGAGTTGCGGGCCTACTACGACAGGCTGTTGACCGATGACGTGATGAAAGCTCTCCACAAGGAGAGGGGAGTGGGCAAGGTCCACCGCGAGATCGTCAAGCAGATGGCCCAGGACGGCTGGCTCGGCATCGGTTGGCCCGTAGAGTACGGCGGTCAGGGGCGTAGCCAGATCGAGCAGTTCATATTCTTCGACGAATCCATGCGTTCGGGCGCTCCGGTTCCGATGCTCACGATCAACACCGTCGGCCCGACGATCATGGAATACGGCTCACAGGAACAGAAGGACGAGTTCCTGCCCCGGATCCTGGCCGGAGACCTGCACTTCTGCATCGGCTACTCCGAGAACCAGGCCGGTACCGACCTGGCCGCTCTGAGCACCCGTGCCGTACGCGACGGCGATGAGTTCATCGTGAATGGTCAGAAGATGTGGACCAGTCTCGCGTCTGACGCTGACTACTGCTGGCTGGCGGTTCGCACCGATCCCGACGCACCCAAGCACAAGGGGATCTCGATCCTCATCGTCGACATGAAGTCTCCCGGAATCACAGTCGACCCTCTTCACCTGCTCCCGATGCACGACATCAACGCTACGTTCTTCGATGACGTCCGTGTGCCGGTCTCCAATGTCGTCGGCGGTGAGAACAACGGCTGGTCGTTGATCATGAACCAGTTGAACCACGAGCGGGTCACGCTGTGTTCCTCGGGACTGTTGGAGCAGAGTTACGACGAGGTCCGCGACTGGGCACGCGACACCAAATCACCCCATGGGGGAAGTGTCATCGACCAGGAGTGGGTACAGATGAGCCTGGCCCGAGTTCATGCCGGGCTCGAGTTCCTGCGGCTGATCAATTGGAAGGTCGCTTGGACTGCAACCCACGCTCCACTTGACATCTCTGACGCGTCGACCATCAAGGTCTTTGGCACCGAGTTCTACCTCGAGGCATTCAGGCTGCTGATGGAGATCATCGGGCCCGAGGCCTACCTTTCTGCGGATTCGCCCGTAGCAGCCATCAAGGGACGACTGGAGCGCAACTATCGGAGCCTGCTGATCCTCACCTATGGCGGCGGAACGAACGAGATCCAACGCGACCTCATCGCCATGTTCGGCCTTGGCCTCCCGCGGTCCATCCGGGGATGACCCGATAACGAGTTTCGGTAGAAGAGATCTGGATTAGGAGAACGACGTGGATTTCAGCTTGGAAGAGGAACAGAGCGCCATCGGCGAACTAGCGGCACAGGTGCTCGGCGACTTCGCCACCCACGAACGACTGCGCTCAATCGAAAAGGGTGATGGGCCTCGCCATGACCCCGAGGCCTGGTCAGCGATGGCCGCTACAGGAATCCTTGGGGCGACAGTCCCTGAGGCGTTCGGTGGAGCGGGTCTTGACCTTGTCGCTCTCGGAGCCGCCCTCGAGGAGGTGGGTCGGACCGTTGCCGCTGTTCCGCTATGGGAGACTCTTGGACTGGCGGTTCCAGCCATTGCCGAGTTTGCTCCCAAGGCGCTCGCTGAGGAACTGCTCGCTGGTGTGGTGGACGGGTCGATGATTCTGACCGCGGCCTGGCATGAGCGTGGGGGAGAGGTACTTGAACCCGGCACTATTGCGGAGCGCACCGATGACGGCTGGGCAATCACCGGAACGAAGGTATGTGTCCCGGCAGCGCTGATCGCTGAGGGCTTCCTGGTACCCGCCTCGATCGTTGATGGATCGGTCGGCCTGTTCTATGTCAGACGCGAGGACGACGGTGTGGCGGTTGAGCCGCTGGAGACCACGCTGGGCGACCCACAGGGCGTTCTGATGCTCGCCGAGGTGTCAGCCCAGTTGGTTTCCGAGGGGCGCGAATCGCTCCGCTGGGCATACGAGCGAGCGGTGGCCACACAGTGCGCGATGTTCGTTGGCGTCTGTGCCGAGGCACTCCGCCTGACCGCTCAGTACTCCAAGGACCGCAAACAGTTCGAGGTGCCGATAGCGTCGTTCCAAGCAGTGGCACACCGACTCGCCGACAGTTTCGTGGATACCGAGGGCGTTCGCCTCACAGCACGTCAGGCGCTTTGGAGGCTTTCGGTCGGCATGGAGGCATCCAAGGAGGTCGCCACCGCTAAGTACTGGGCTGCCCAGGGTGGCCAGCGCGTCGTCCACGCTGCCGCCCACGTCCACGGCGGTGTTGGCGTGGATCGCGACTACCCGCTGCACAGGTACTTCCTCGCCGCCAAGGAGATCGAGCTCCAGTTGGGTGGCTCCAATCACCAGTTGCGTGATCTGGGTCGACTCATCGCCCAGACTGCCTGAACGCCGAATCGAAGGTAGGCGTCACAGCCAGATGCTCGACTTACGTCGGCTATCTCAGGCGCTCAGTCCAGCTGGTGCGTTCGGTTCCCCCGGTTCACCGTCGACCTCGAGGATTCTCGCGAGCAGCGTCTCCAGCGCGTTGACGTCGACCGTCACCTCATGACTCAGGCGCTCGACCTCATCAAGTCCAAGTTCGTCGTCGGGCGCCTTGATGTAGTGATAGGTGAGGCCTCTGGATTTCGTCAGGTAGTAGCAGTGTGGGTAGAGGCGAGAGCCTGGCAATAGTTCCACCACTTGGGCATGTCGGCTGAAAAGTAGGTTCGACATGCCACTACCGGTGATACCGACCACAAGTTCAGAATCTCGGAAGGTGGCAATCCGGTCCTCAGCCGACAACGCTGATGGAGCAATGGCGGTGATGCCAAAGCGATCAAGGACCACCTCGAGTTCACTTCGATTAGCAACCTGACGTCCGCCGCCAAGTCGATCGACGAAGTATCTCCGCGTTCCGTTACTGTTCGGAGGCACTGTCGGAAGGGACGCCGCCGCCGCGTCCACCCATCGCCGGTACCACGACGGAACTGCGCCAGCCTGGGGCCGGGTCACATAACTGGGAAGGAACACCCGCTCGGCGGAAAGAGGCGTACCAGCCTCCACACGAAGAACAGTCACCGACGGTCCGGTCAGCCTGTCAAGCCACAGTTCGTCAATGTCGCTCAATGGACCCTCGTGCACCAGGGTCACCTTGCCGAGACGACGCATGATCGGTTGCGCGAACAGCGCAGCTCGCGGCATGTGATCGATCAGTCCGTGGAAGGGCTCGTAGCGCGGGGTCTGATAAAGGGCGATCGCGCCCTCCATCTCTACGACGGGGCCTTTCGCCTCGGAAGCGATCAACTCAAAAGACTCGACCATGTCGGCGCTCAGAGACTCCTCGATGACCCGCCCGTCACGGCTCATAACCACCCGGGACCCGGGACACAACCGGGCCCGCTCGAGCATGTACATGCGCGCTGGTGGAAGAGCCAGAGACTGATAGCCAAGGCCCAGGACAATCGCCTGATCTGACATAGGTAGAAGCTCAGCACCTGGGCAGAGAACCTGTTCGCCACCGCCGAGCTTGAACAGTTGCGCACCAACTTGTGAGGCGGCGACTGTACGGGCGCGACGAGCCGGGATCTTCGCGGCCATCTCACCGTCAGGTCGAAACATCCGACCTATGGAACCGATCAGGCGCAACTCATCACCGAATTCCGTCTACAGCCCGCATCGGCTTACCCGATGCGGAACCAATCCTTCTTGAATTTCCCTTCCCAATGCGACCGGAGTCGCCACCTGATTGTCATACGTTCGTAATGACAATGCAAGAACCGACACAGCAAATCTGAGAGCGGTCCACATGCAGAATATGGGGCTGGAACCGGTCATCGGCGTGGCTCAGAATGCGAGTACTAACCACCCGCTTCCCTCCTACCGCCGGAAATCCTCATTATGTAAAGTAGAACTCTGAATCGCTGTTCCCCCGTCCGTTACTCACCTCGATCTGTAATCCAGTCTCCATCTTTCGATCCGGCAATCCAGTTCCGAGACCAGTCCCAGCGAGTCTCGCCCGCACGAAACTCACCACCCAAAAAGCCGTCAGGTCCGACCATTTGGCCGGACCTGAACTTCGGCTACCGCTGCGGGCAGATCTTGTTCCGCAACCAATATCTGTGGCTGACCGAAATCAGCAGCCACACGGCTTCGTCGGAAGGCTCTCAGGCCCTGCTGAGCACCGCGTCCTCTGTCTGGTTCCGACGGCGACGCTCGAGATTCCGACGCTTCCAGAACGGCTGCTTCCAGTGCCTGAGCCTACGCTGTGGTGCCGATGTCGACCTGGGTTGCGCTGGTTCGTGTTCGTCGGTGAAACCATGCGTGTGGATCGGTGCATCAAGAACCAATTCGTCAAGGTCGTCCTGCATGGTTGCAAGATGAAGAGATTGGTTCACCGAACGCCTGACCTTTCGGTGTGACGCCTTCCGTTCGTCACGTTCCTCCTGGAGAGCAGAACTGGGACCGGCCCGCTTGACCCGATGGCGTGTTGACATCGGCACCTCCTCAATTGTCTCGTGGGTGGAGGTTCCACCTACGTGCCCTGTATTTGACACCTTTACAACCACGAAGTAAAGGACCCTTCCGAAACTGATTCTTATGACCCAGTTCAAGTGCCGATCTGTCCCGGAATGGGTAGGTTCGGGATCATGGGTACCAAAACGACAAGAGCCACAGAGGCGACGGAAGGCAATCAGAGAATCCCCGCCCTTCTCAACGGAGAAGCACATACTGCAGCGGCTTGGCACGCCGTCCGGTCCCCCTACGACGGCCGTCTGCTGGCCTCTGTCCCCGAGTGCACAGAGTCCGACATCGACCTCGCCGTGGAAGTCGCAAAGAATCGACTAATCGGCCCGGCGCTGCCCGCACACGAGCGAGCGGCCATTCTCGACAGGGTTGCTGCGGCGCTCATCGACCGCTCGGAGGACTTCGCACAGACACTTTCGGCCGAAGCAGCCAAGCCGATATCTGCAGCCCGGATCGAGACTTCTCGCGCAGTGGACACCCTCAGGTTCTCTGCGGCAGCGACACGCTCGTTCAGTGGCGAGATGATTCCCATGGACGCTTCGGAAGCTGGTGAGGGTCGACTTGGCTTCACCTTTCGTGTACCAGTGGGAGTCGTAGCCTGTATTTCACCCTTCAACTTCCCCCTCAATCTCGTGTGCCACAAGGTTGCTCCAGGTGTGGCCGCGGGTGTCCCAATGGTGCTCAAGCCGGCGTCAGCCACTCCCCTGTCCGCCCTGAAGCTGGCACACCTGTTCGAGGAATGCGGGCTGCCGCCGGGGTGGTTGAACGTCATCACATGTGCGGGCGCTACGGCATCACGGCTGGCCCAACACCCAGACGTCGCAATGATCACGTTCACCGGCTCGGCCGAGGTGGGCTGGGCAATCCGGGCCTCGGCGCCAAAGAAGCGAATCGGCCTTGAACTGGGCAACTCCTCCCCTGTGATCGTGGAGCCCGATGCCAATCTCGGGCTTGCCGCAGAACGAATCGTCGCCGGAGGGTTCGGCTACTCCGGACAGACCTGCATCTCTGTTCAGCGTGTCTACGCACACGAGGACATCCACGATGAACTGCTCGAACGTGTGGCCACGCTGTCCGCAGAAGTGAACGTGGGCGACCCCGGTGATGATTCCACTCTCGTCAGTTCACTCATCGACAGTCGAGCTGCTCAAAGGGTCCGCGACTGGATCGACCAGGCAGTCGAAGGTGGTGCAAGCATTGTGACTGCAAGTGTTGTGGCTCAGAGCCCGGACTCGTCTCGTCTCGACTGGGACAGCGACCGACTGATGGCTCACAACATCGTCGCCCCTACCCTGCTTCGAGACGTCAAGTCCGACATGTTGGTGTCCTGCGACGAGGTGTTCGGACCGGTGATCGGATTCAGCTCCTACTCACGACTCGAAGACGCGATCGAGGCATCCAACGGCACGC
>CAUJEC010000034.1 GCA_963169245.1 Actinomycetota bacterium | reverse complement strand
ACCGATGCCGCATAGGTCATGACGAACTGGAGCCGTCCGAGCGGGTATTCCATCTCCTGGGCGAGGAACCAGAACAACAACATGTTCGATCCGATGTGCACAATGCCTGCGTGCATGAACGCTCCGGTGACAAGTCGCCACCATTGCCCCTGTTGCACGAAGGGCCCCCACAGAACCAACTCCTTGTAGATCACACCGTCCTGATCGAGTAGTCCGCCACCGGTGGCCACGGTCAGGATGAACACAGCGACATTGAGGCCGATGATCCACTTACCGACGACCACCTCGCTGTGCCCCCGGAACAGATTCGGAGACGGAACCCGGCTCTGGCTAGATGTCAAAGTTGTCGCCGGTTGGATGAGTTGAGAGGTGTTCCTCCCCATCGAGCAGTCGTTCCACGGCCTTTATAGGCAGGTCGACCAGTTCGGGTCGATACGAAAGTTCGTAGGCAACCTCATAGACAGCCTTGTCCAACTCGAAGACGCTCAATAGCGCATCCCTGCTCGCCCTGTGGCGAGGCAGGAGCCGATGCGCCTCATCCAGGTCTGCGTATCCGGCAAGGAAACTATTCAGGTTGCGGACCGCCCAGGCATCCGCGAGCACTCCCAGGTTGGGGTCTGACACACCGTGTTCCCGCAGCGCCATACCGGCCGCATAGTGGAACGACCTGGTCATGCCAGCCACGTCACGCAGAGGTGAGGACGGCCTGCGCCTCTCCTCTACCGGTCGGGCGGGTTCACCCTCGAAGTCGAGCACCATCCAATCACGCGGCAGGCGCAAGACCTGCCCCAGATGAAGGTCCCCGTGGATTCGGATGGCCATCCCAAGATCATCAGAGGCTGCGAGCCTGCCGTAGACCTGCTCGATTCCCGCTGAATCCAAGCGGCCGGACTCGACACGATCGAGTTGGGCGACCATGTCCGTCGCCAACTGAGCACCGTCCGCTGGTTCGGCTCCAAACGCCTTTGCAAGCGCAACGTGAAGCGCTGCCACGTCGCGGCCGAGCAGTCTGGCATCCGCCGCGAAGTCGAGTTTGCAGTCCCGCGGCGGACGCTTGCGGTTGAACATCTCACGCAGCGATGCTGTCGCGAGTTCGAATCCATCACCCCGGCTGCGTTCGAAACGTCGAACGACCGCAAGATCGGTCCCGTTCTTGCGCCAGACCGCTACCGGGACCGGAACTCCGCCGAAGCCGACACGCCCGAGCGCCTCGGTCACCTCGACATCCGGGTTGGCCCCGACCTGTACCCGACGGAAGACCTTCAGGATGTAACGCTCGTCGATGATCAGCGAGGTGTTCGACTGTTCACCCTCTTGGGGTCGGATCGTCTTGCACGAGATCTCCGGAGCGACCTTGGAGAGGAACAGCTTCGAGGTGGCCTGATCGGCAAGAGCATCGAAGAGGCAGACCTGTCCTGATCCTGCCGGGATATGGCCTAATACCGCAGGCGCCGGCAGGTTGACTGACTCGCCCTGAACGGCGCCTATCGGAACCTGATAGAGCGTCGGCTTGGAGGACCCATCGCCCGCTCGCACCTCGACGAGCAGCCACAGAAGCGTCGGCCAACCATCGGAGAGCGTATCTATCCGCCGTATCCGAAGCTTCGGATGATCGACGGCCGAGTACCAGCGCTGTGCGGCCAGAAATGGCGGCAGCAGCGCTGATAGTTCCCGAGCAAAGGTCTGTGAGTCGATGTCGGCTTATCCAGTCGGGTCGGTCAACTCGAACCACAGGAACGAGTACGGGGGAAGCGTGACGAAGTATGGGAGATCGCCAATCGGAGGGAACTGCACCCTACCAAGAAGCTCCACGGGGACCCTTCCCGCGACTGCCGAGAGGTTCAGTTCGCAGGGTTGAGCAGCGCTTGAGAAGTTGTTGACACACAGAATCGAATTTGCGTTGGGGACGTCGTCATTGGGATGACGGATATAGGCGAACACCGCTTGGCTGGAGACGTCGAGGAGTTCGAGTTCACCGAGTCCGAAGATCGGATGTTGCTTCCTGACATGCAGCATCCGACGCAGCCAGTTGAGGAAGGAGCCGTTGTCACGACGGTCGGACTCGACGTTGACCGCTTGGAACCCGTAGACCGGATCCATCAGCGGAGGCAGATAGAGCTGAGCGAAGTCCGCCTTGGAGAACCCACCGTTACGGTCGGGATTCCACTGCATCGGGGTACGCACTGCGTCGCGGTCACCCAGATAGATGTTGTCGCCCATCCCAATCTCGTCGCCGTAGTAGAGAATCGGTGTTCCAGGCAGGCTCAGCAGCAGCGCATGAAGCAGTTCTGCCTGATTGCGGTCATTCTCGACTAGGGGGAACAGCCGTCGACTGATACCGACGTTGCGGCGCATGCGAGGATCCTTGGCGTACTCGTCCCACATGTAGTCACGTTCCTCGTCAGTGACCATCTCCAGAGTGAGCTCATCATGGTTGCGCAGGAAGATTCCCCATTGGCAACCATCTGGGATCTCGGGGATCCGCTGCAAAATTTCTTCTACCGGAGTCTTCTCCTCACGGCGCAGCGACATGAACATGCGCGGCATGAGCGGGAAGTGAAAACACATGTGGCACTCGTCGCCGTCACCGAAGTACTCGACTACGTCCTCGGGCCACTGGTTGGCCTCGGCGAGCAGCACCTTGCCGGGATATTTCGCGTCGACCTCACGACGGATGCGCTTGAGGTACTCGTGTGTCTCGGGCAGGTTCTCGCCGTTGGTTCCATCCGCCTCGAAGAGATACGGGACCGCATCGAGACGGAACCCATCGAGACCCAACCCGAGCCAGTGCAGGATGACGTCGATCATCGCTTGCTGGACCTGGGGATTGCGATAGTTGAGATCCGGTTGATGGTGGAAGAAGCGGTGCCAGTAGTACTGCTGACGCTGGCTGTCCAAGGTCCAGTTGGACGGTTCGGTGTCAACGAAGATGACTCGCGCCTCACTCCAACGCTGGTCATCATCCCCCCAGACATACCAGTCGGCCTTTGGGTTGGTCCGGTCCTGGCGTGACTCCTGGAACCAGGGATGCTGATCAGATGTGTGGTTGACGACCATGTCCGCGACAACGCGGATACCCCGCCGGTGTGCCGCTTCGATCAGATCGGCGGCATCCTCCACGGTGCCGAAATCGGGATGGACCGTGAGGAAGTCAGAGATGTCATAGCCGCCGTCACGAAGCGGCGACTGGTAGAAGGGCAGAAGCCACAGGCAGTCAACGCCGAGCCATTCGAGGTAGTCGAGCTTCGCGGTCAGCCCGCGTAGGTCGCCGTTGCCGTCGTCGGAGTTGTCATAGAAGCCTCGGACGAGCACCTCGTAGAAGACCGAGGTGCGGAACCAGTTCGGATCCGCCGCAAGAACGCTGCCTGTTGAATGGAGTTGACTCACGTCTGATCGTCACCTTGGTCCGTAGTCGACGCTGAAGATATGTCCTACCCGATCGGCAGGACCGAGGCGGACATAATCACCGTATCCACTCCAGTTCCATGATTCACCCGTGAGCAGATCGGAGACGCTCACAGGGCCGCCGTCTGAGAGTTTCAGAGCGTCTCGGTCCAGATAGACGGTGGCCTCAGCGGTCTCATCCGGCGACAGGTTCGCTATCACCAGAACCCGGTTCCACGGCGATGCGCCGGGCCCTACACGGCGAACATGGCTGTACGCGATGACGTCATCGTGATCGACGTGGTGGAAGTTGAGCGTGTCCATGCGGCTCAACGCCGGGTTGGCGCGTCTGATGCGGTTGAGTGCCGAGATGAATCCCCAGATGCTCTTGGGAGACTCGAAGTCACGATTCTTTAGTTCGTACTTCTCTGAGAAGGCGTACTCCTCCTTCTCCGGATGGGGGTCGCCCTCACAGAGTTCGTATCCCGAGTACATACCCCAACTCGGTCCCATGGTCGCTGCTAGCAGCGCCCTGAGTTCGAAGGCCGACTTGGAACCGTTGCGGAGTTGACCAGTGAGGATGTCCGGCGTGGTCGGCCACAGGTTCGGCCTGAACCAGCCTGATGCCTGACCGTGGGCGAGTTCCTCGCCGTACTCGGTGAGACCGGTCTTGTCGTGACGCCATGTGAAGTACGTGTAGGACTGGCTGAACCCGATCTCCGCCAGGCTGTGCATCATCGCCGGGTCGGTGAACGCCTCGGAGAGGAACACGACATCGGGGTGGACGGACTGCACCTCGGAGATGATCCATTCCCAGAACGCGAGCGGCTTGGTGTGAGGATTGTCTACCCGGAACACCTTGATCCCCAACTCGATCCAGGTCCACAGAATGTCCAGACACGCATTCCAGAGCGCTGCCCGATCGCTGTTGTCATCGGGCCAGAAGTTGATCGGATAGATGTCCTGGTACTTCTTCGGCGGGTTCTCGGCATAGCGGATGGACCCGTCGACACGCTGGGTGAACCACTCCGGATGCTCGGCAACCCAAGGGTGATCCGGGCTGCACTGGAGTGCGTAGTCGAGCGCGACCTCCATTCCGAGTTCGCGGGCGCGTCCGACGAAGGCACGAAAGTCCGCCAGATCACCCAACGCCGGATCGAGCGTGTCGTGGCCTCCTTCGGCTGAACCAATCGCCCAGGGACTGCCGACGTCATTCGGACCAGCAACGAGAGTGTTGTTACGTCCTTTGCGGTGGGTGATCCCGACTGGGTGGATCGGAGGCAGGTACAGGACATCGAACGATGCCTCGGCAATGGTCTCGAGGCGCCGCCAGATCCGTGAGCCCTTGACGAAGCCGCCCTCGGAGCGAGCGAACATCTCATACCAGGCACCGAATACGGCCAATTCCCGATCCGCCCGGATGGGAAAGGTCGCTGACCTGGTCGTGGTTCCGGTCCGGGGTCGGCCGAGCGCCACTTCGGCGAGCGATTCGTCGAGTGCGACACGGAGCCGCACCGCGGCACTACAGGTTTCGCTGCGAAGCGTGGCAACCGATGACCGGAGAAGTTCCCTTCGCTCGGAGGGGACCCGTCGAGCCAAACGATCGAGGATTGCGGCGCCTTCGGCGAACTCGATCGACAGGTCCTCGCCGGCGTCGTGTCGAAGCCGAAGATCGCGACGCCACGTAGCGAAATGGTCGGTGAACGCCGTGATCTGGAACTCATAGGACCCGGGTTCATCGAAGCTGAGCGTCCCAGAGGCGAATCCGTGGTCATCAACAGACATCGATGACTCTGTCCATGCACCCGCCGACGATGCGTTAGCCGATGATGCGCCGACTGATCTACTGGCGTGGCCATCTCTGCGACGCCAGCGCAGTGTCGCCGAGAGCACGTCGTGGCCGTCTGCCACCAGGGTCGCCCGGACCCCTACGACATCGCCCACAATCGTCTTGGTAGCCAGCCCGCACGGCGTGACGGGTTCGACGTCTCGGATCAGGATTCTCCTGTTGGCCTTGGTGATCCTCGCTTCGACCATCACCCGCCCCTAACCACCGATATGCGGAACTCTCCCGAGGTGAAGGGCATCTCCGCATTGGAGATCCAGATTCCCGACATGGACGCTACGCGCATTCCGATCAGCGATGCCGCACCCGTGATCAGGAAGGTCCGGTTGATCCCTGCCTCGGGGTCGACGAGTGTCATGGTCCCCGAGGAGAACTGTCGAGTTGTGTCCACGTCCACCTTGATTGCAAGTGACCGGTTCCCGTCCTTGAGCGCCACATCCACGATCGATGCAGTCTTGGAGACGTCTGTTAGTTCGGCCTCGGATTTCGTGTCGACGAGGAACGTGCCCTCGTAGGTGATCGGTCCCTGCATCGCGACGTGCACCGTCATGTCCTGAATGAGTGGACGGGCGACGGTCGTGACAGTTCCTGCGTCAATCCCCTTGATGAGTGTGCTGCGATCGGGGTCGAAGAATGACACCGTTCCAGAACAGGTGGGTCTGTCGTCACGAATCCGGCAGTCGGGGTAGACGATCCAGTGCCCGTCCTGTGTCCACGAAACCCTCGATGTTGCAAAGGTCTGACCCGGTCGGGAAGGCGGCGTGATCTCCAGGGGCTTTCCACCGCGGGAGGAGACAAGCATCAACTTCGAACAGTTCTTGCCGGCGCCGTAGACGATCCGTGTGCTGTCGGGTGACACCGATGGATGACATATCGACTCAGACGACGCCAGAGCGACCCGGGAGAACGTCTCGGTCGAGATTCGCAGGATCTCGCGGCCACCGGGTCTGGGACCGACAGCCAGAATGAAGTTGCCATCGGGTGAGAACGAAGGGTCATCGGCCGACAGGACCGTGCCAGCAACCTCCTCGGCGCTGGAACTCGCAGTGGCGAGTGTGTACGGCTGATCCTTACCCGGAATCTCGGATTCGATGAGTATCAGATCATCGGTCGTCGAGTATGTGATCCCTGTCATCGATCTGGTCGATGGATCACCGAGACGGTTGATCGCCATGCCATCTCGATCGACAATTCGGATGACCGCACCAAGGCTCCCCTCCGGCAGCGGAGTGCGGAACGATCCCTCGACCGACGGTGCGTCCTGCTCTCCTGTGCGAGGCACGACCATCTCCTGAGTACCTATCGCCAGATAGGCGAGGTATCGCGAGGCTGGATCCCAGGCCAGGAACGAACTCGATCCGACCGACGGCATCCATGCGTCGATCCCCAGCACCGTCACTGCGCCACCCTCAGATGGCACCGACACGACCGCACCATCGTTTCGGACATAGGCGATGACATCACCAGTCGGCGAGATCGCGATCGACCCCTGCCCAGCGGGACCGAGCGCTGCACCGTCGGCGACCTGGACCGGTGCGGCGGCTCCGATGCCGGTCATCACCTTTCCGTCGGCGGTTATGTACGCGACGCGATCCGTCGGCAACACCTTCTTGGGGGCTGTGGTGGACGAGGCCGAGCCGGACTGCGTGCCGTCGCCGGAGGACGCCTCAGCCGAATTGGCAGTTGTCGAAGTGCCCGAAACTCCACCGTCGTCGCCGCCTCCGCCACGGATCACGGCGAAAACGACCGCCAGAGCGATCAAAACGACAGCGACGCCACCTGCGTAGAGGAAGAACTCACGTGCTCTTCCCTGCTGGGCATCCGGCGGTGTCATGAGGTTCAAGGTTACCGGGGCGCATGTCGAACCCTTTCACCCATGACTACCCTCGCTCTTATGAATTCGCTGAACCCGGCCGACTCCTCGATGAAAGCGAGCGCCAGATGAAGGCTTCACGCAGTTTCACGGTCCGCCCGCACGTACCCGAGGAGCTCTCCTCGCTCGACACTCTCGCCAGAAACCTGCGCTGGTCATGGGATCGCCCTACCCGCGACCTCCTGCGGACACTGGACGCCAACCTCTGGGAGACCGGTGGCCATGATCCGCTCAGCCTGCTCGCCGAGGTCACCCCGGCCAGACTCGAAGAGCTTGCCGTCGACGAGTCCTATCTCCAGCGACTGAACGACAGCACCGAATCGCTATCGCACTATCTGAGTGCAGATCTGTGGTTCCAGGAACAGATCGGTGCCAGCGGACCACGGACGGTCGCCTACTTCTCACCCGAGTTCGGAATCTCCGAGGCAGTCCCTCAGTACTCGGGCGGCCTTGGAGTTCTCGCCGGCGACCATCTCAAGACCTGCTCCGACCTGGGCGTTCCCCTTGTCGG
>CAUJEC010000033.1 GCA_963169245.1 Actinomycetota bacterium | reverse complement strand
ACAACGATCGCCTCGTCGCACCAGACCATGCGGCCACCGCGCTCGGTCAACTCTCGGGTGAACATGCTGTCTGAACCACCACTGATGCCGAACTCCTCGTCAAAGCTGAGGTCGAGGTCGCGAACCTGTTGGAGGTCGAGCAGGAGGTTGTTAGTTGCTGCCTCCTCTATGAAGGTGCCCGTCGGCATCCTTCGCCTGACAAAGAATTCACCAGCCGTGATCCAAGGGTCCAGTTCTCCAGCGAAAGTGGAGACGACTGGTCCAACGACAGCACACGCGCGAGTGGCAAGCCATGTGTCGACGAGGCTTGCCAGCCAGCCGTCCTGGGGCTGCTCGTCGTCGTCAATGAAGATCAGGAGCGCCTTGTCGCCGGACTCCAACAGGGCCCTGTTGCGCGCTGCGGCGATACCGGGGTGTGGCTCGTGGACGAAACGGACCGACTCCGAGGCGAACTCGGATGCCCTACTCATAGCGGAACCCGCTGGATCGTTGTCGACTATCAGGATCGAGGCGTCGAAGTCGACGCTCTCAAGTTGTGCGGGAAGCCGACGGAGGGCCTCATCGAGCCCCTCCGGTCGAAGGTAGGTGAGCATTGCCACCACAACGGACAGATGCTCAGGTTGCTGCTGCCCGGCACTGACGCTGCTGTCACGGGCAGGCTCGGACGAGCCAGCACTCTGGGTCATCAGTCACTTCCAGTCGCTGAGGTGTTGTTGTCGTGGTGAAGGTCCTTGGTGGTTACTCCCAGGGTCACCTGCACCGCTCGTTGCAGTGCGTCTCTATATGACTCTCTCGAATGGCGTGCTGTCGCTACGCGAGCATCGGCAACTGCATGACCGGCGAAGTCATCCCACTGGTCTGCAATCGTTTTGATTGCAGCTGCAAGATGGGGTGCGGACCCGGGCACGGTCAGCACGGCGCACGCGAATCCTTCGACTGCTTCGACAAGGCCCCCGGAATCGACGGTCACAATGGGTCGCTGTGCCATGACGGCTTCTACAGCGGTGTTGCCGAAACCCTCTGGGTCGAGTGACGGGACAACGGTGATATCGCAGCCATCAAGGAAGGGCCAGACATCTTGATGGAAGCCCAGGAATGTCACGCGTTCCTCCAGATCAAGGTCTTTGATCTGAGAACGGAGGTCCGTTTCGAACCACTCGTAACCCTCATAGACCGCACCTAGAAGGGACAATTGGCAGTCGATTCCCCCCGAAACCAGCGTCGAGAGTGCCTCTATTGCGATCTGCGGGCCCTTGCGAGGGGAAAGTCGTCCGACGAAGAGAATCCGAACTGGAGGATCAAGTGAGGAGCGTGGTCTCGCCGATGGAGAGGTAGGAGGGGAAATCGGATTGCGAATCACGAACTCGTTGAAGCGAGTCCTTGGGAGTTCGGCCTTGAGTGACCCGAGAGTGAAGCGGCTGTTGGCAATCACGCCGTTTGCCAGGACCGTAGGTGCGGCCAGGACCTTACGAAGAACCGGGTGGGCGCCAACCTCGGCTTCATGCAGGTGGCAGAGGACCCGCACTCGGCAGAGTCGACCAACCAATATCCAGAAGGGCAGTGTCACGGTCGCGACGTAGACGACTGAGGGTCGAACCCTTCTGATGAGTCGAACTGCGGGCACGAACGCGGCGAGGCAGTTCCTCAGCAGGGCCGCCGCTCCGGTAGGTGTCATTGCGCTCTTACGCAGGACCGGGAACCGGAGCACCACTACCGTTGCTCCAACAGCTTCAAGTGCATCACAGAGCGGGCCGCGGAGAGGGACCGTTACCGTCACCCTCCAGCCGCGCTCTATTAGGTATTCCGCGCTGGCGAGCGAGACCCGATCAGACCCATATAACTCAGAGCCGGGATGGGCAATCAGGATGCTGCGGGCTTTGTTCGGGCCGGGGCCAGTCAGGGACATCGGTAATCAATCGAGTGGAATGGGAAATGAGGATGGCTGGATTGGAAGCTATCTGCTGATAGTTCAGCAGCCCGTCGACGCGCCAGCTTCTATGGGGCTTAGGCGATATATGGCGCCGTCTCCCGCCACCGCGGTTCGCTCAACGTCAACGTACTGTGTCAGCTCTTCGGGAGTCAGCAGGTAGTTGCTCGTGGATGAGTTCATCCAGACCAGGTACACGTCCTTGCATCGCACATCGGTCAGAAACTCCTCTGACATCGGAACCGGTTCACCGGTGCGCCGGCCCTCTTTCAACGGCGAGATCAGAATCGGCTGGCGCCTGACAACGGCCCAGGTGCCCGCAGGTGTATTCGAGTAGATGGTTGCTGATTTCGGCAGGTCCTTTGCGGCCCGGAGAGTCTCTGAGCTCTGCCATTCACGTGATCCGTAGTCGACTCCGTCCCTGCCTGATCGGAATACGTCCAGCCCGAACAGTGTGAGCTGGATCAACAACAGGACCGAAAGCGCTGACGCTGCGGCTCGGCGGGCGTTCAGGCGCTGGACCGCGGGCAGAGTCGCGATGGTTCGTTCGATCACTCCGGCAGCGAGAACTATGGCCGGAACAATGATTGGGGACATCAGCCGACTGTTGAGCTTGTCGAATGCAACCATCGTCTGAGCAATGATGATGTACGCGCTATAGGTGAGCGTGAATACGACAGTCGGCGCTGTGAGTAGACCGAGAAGCTGTGAACGATGATCGTCACTTCGTCGAACCAGTCGAACTACAAGACCACCTAGGACCGCGAACAGCACGAGGCCGCTAAGCGCCTGTACTGCGGTGGGAATCGGATCGGGCAGCACCCATTTCCCGGTGATGGCCACGAAACGAGCGACCGTGCCCAGAACCCCATCTGTCGATGGGGTTCGAGGACCCATGAGCGTGCCGTCGACGCCATGGTTTCGAACCATTACGAGCAGGGGACCGACAGCCGCGACGCCCCCAAATGAAACACCAGCGGTTATCGCAAATCGCCAGCCGCGGTGGCGAAACGCCATGAGAATCGTCCAGGCACCTACTGGAAGCAGAACCACTCCCGCGTAGCGAAGACCAAAACCCATCCAGCTGGACAGAACGAGGCATCCCGCCAGGTAGAACGAAGGCCGAATGACCAGTGCTTCCGCGCTGGCAAGGAAAACCAGGCTGATCAGAACGAAGAGACACTCCGACAGAGCCATCTTCGAGAGATCCAACAGGGCGACGTTCACTGCAAGGACGATCGATGTCAGGCCGAGAGTCGTCTGGCTCGAGACGTACCGTCGGGCGAGACTGCTTCCAACGACGACGATTCCCGCTGCTGCAACGCAGTTGATGGCCCGCATGGACAGTTCCGGGCTCAAGCCGACCTGATGCCCGATCCCGATCATCGCTGACAGCAGCGGCGGGAACATCGTCAGTTTCATGCCGCTGAAAGTCTGGAGTCCCAGGCCGTCGGCCCAGTTCAGGCCTGATGAGAAATAGCTGAGTGAGTCAGCGGTGAGTCCCGGCCCTTGGAGCGTCGCCGTGAGAGTTGCGAGTGCTGCCACCAACGCAGACATATATGTGACCAGACCGAGGGGGACACCACCTTGTAAGTGGTGTCCCCCTCGACTGAGTGTTGAACTCTCGGAAGTCTCTGACCCCGATGGGCGCTGACTCATCCTTGTTCAGCGCCCATCGGCTTGGATCCGACTCACGCCGGAGCGACCTCGAGGTTGTCGTAGGTGACTGCGAGCGGAGCGTTGGTGGTTGAGCCGGTGAGGTAGTTGGTCAGCCCCAAACCGCCCGCGGCCTGGAGAGTCGCTGTGGAATCAGTCGTGCTCACCATCTCGCTGGCCGGTTCGCCATCAGCAACCTTCCAGAACTTGGCAGCCAGCGCCGTGGTCCCGGAACCGATCGCGGAGAACGAGACCCGGTAGGTCGTGCCCGCCTGAACCAGCTGCCCCGCATCTGCTGAGGCGAGTGCGGTGGAGGTCCCGTTGACCACTCGGTAGAGGGTCAGCGTCGTCGAGGTCGGCGCCATGCGAACACGCAGGTTGTACTCGCTGTTCCCAACACGCCGCAGCGCCACATAGGTGAACAGTCCCGAGCCCGTTGGAGCCTTGTCGAGCGTGATGTCGAAGGCGGCACGCAGGTCGGTTCCGGTGAGGCTGCCCAAGTACGTTGCCGTGGTACGACCAGCTACGTCGAGAGTCTGTGTGCCGGAACCGCCACTGACCGAGTAGCGAGAAGCAACGCCAAGGAATGACCAGATTCCGCCGACGTCAGCCGAGCCCCATCCACCTACCTCGGTACGCTCGAAGTTGTCGGCAGCAGCGAACTGCGGTCCGCCCACCGGGAAGATGGTCACGTTGGTCGATGCTGTGGCTGAGTCGCCGTCATCATCGGTGACAGTCAGCGTGACGGTGTAGGTGCCCGCTGCCGCATAGGTATGCGAGGTGGTCACACCAGAGCCGTTGTTGCCGTCGCCGAAGGACCAGATGTAGGAGGCAACTGTGCCATCGGTGTCATGGGAGCCGCTCGCGTCGAGATCGACAGTCTGATCGGTCACAGTGCCGGTGAACGATGCGACTGGCACGGCATTCGGCGGTGGCGGCGGGTCGGTCTCGGCCGAAGCGACGACCAGGTTGTCATAGGAAACCTGGAGAGGTGCGTTGGTGGTCGAACCTGACAGGTAGTTCTTGAGCCCGAGCCCGCCTGCTGCCTGAAGGGCTGCAGTGCTGTCGGTTGCCGTCACCTGTGGTGTGGCCGGCTCTGTCCCGCTCGTGTCCCAGATCTTCGCGCCGAGCGTCGTGGGTGAAGTTCCCTGAGCACTCAGAGCGACCTTGTAGGTCTGACCCGGAGTAAGGATCATCCCCGCGATGTTCGCTGAGGACAGGGCTGTGGTCGCTCCGTTAAGCACCCTGTAGAGGGTCAGGGACGTCTTGGTCGTCTCGGCACGAACCCGCAGTTGGTATTCGGCGTTGGCAATCTTGCGAACCGAGATGTAGTTGAACAGCCCACCACCTGTGAGCGGCTTGTCGATTGACATCTCGACGGAGGCGACTGTGTCGGTCGCAGAGAAGCCAGTCAGGTTGGAGCCCAAGGTCCTTCCAGCGGCATCCAGGTTCTGGATGCCGGTGCTGCCACTGGCGGAGAAGAGGGCAGCATTGCCCTCGTGGGTCCAGGTGCCGCCCATGTCGGCAGTTCCCCATCCATTGGATGAACTCCGTGTGAATGTGTCTGAAGCGTGGACCACGGGTCCGACAGGAGTGGACACGGTCACGTTCTGGGACAGGGTCCCCGTTGCTCCCTTGTTGTCAGTCACGGTAAGGGTGACTGCGTAGGTGCCGTCGGCAGCGTAGACGTGGCTTGTGCTCACGCCTGTAGCGGTTCCGCCGTCACCGAAGGACCAGTCATAGGACACGATCGAGCCATCGGGGTCGATCGACGCAGCACCGTTTGCCGTGATGGACAGTCCATTGATGGTGGTGCCGAATGC
>CAUJEC010000032.1 GCA_963169245.1 Actinomycetota bacterium | reverse complement strand
TCGGACCGCTGTTGGTGTTGATCATCTTCGTGGGCCTGTATCCCAAGTTGTTGATCGACCGTATGGAACCGTCGGTCAAGGCGCTCGTCGCCCACGTCGAGGACCACGCACCCGGGTTCAATCCCAAGAACGTCGAGTTCCGTCTGCCGGTCGCGGCAGAGGGAGACGCCGGTTCGGACGATGCGGGTGCGAATGGCGCTGGTGCGAATGGTTCCGGCGATACGGGCGCCAGCCACGGAGGCGAGGACTGATGCTGTCGGTAATCCTGCAAGACACTCCTATCCCGATAAGCGCCAATCCAGTGATCGAAACGCCGGAGATCGTCTGGTCCTCGCTCGCACCGCATCTGATCCTGATTCTCGGCGGCATCCTGTTGTTGACGCTCGTCTCGCTACTGCGTGGCAAGGCCCCGTCGTGGTTCCACGCCGCGTGGACTGTCGTGGTGGCCGGCGCGGCTCTCGGGTCGCTGTGGCCGCTGTGGAGCAGGGTCCAAGAGGATGGGCCACAGACACTGATCGCAGGAGCAGTCGGACTCGACGGGTTCTCCCTGTTCGTGACAGGCATCATCTGCGTGTCGGTCATCCTCTCGGCGCTGCTGCTCGAGGGTTATCTGCGACGTGAGAACCTGGTCGGACCCGAGTGGTATGTGCTCATGCTGCTCTCCGCGTCCGGCGGAGTGATCATGGCCTCCGCGAACGACCTGATCGTGTTGTTCATCGGCCTCGAGATCCTCTCCGTTGCCGCATACGTGCTCGCATCGATGCATTCGCGGCGGATCTCCTCCAGCGAGGCCGGACTCAAGTACCTGATCCTCGGTGCGTTCTCATCCGCGTTCCTGCTCTATGGCATTGCGATGACCTACGGCGCGACCGGTTCGACCAACCTGGTCCGGATCCAGCAGTTCCTCGTCGACACCGTCCTGATCAAGAACGGGATGCTGCTCGCAGGGTTCGCTTTCATGATCGTCGGACTGGGATTCAAGGTGGCAGCGGTGCCGTTCCACTTCTGGGCACCGGACGTCTATCAGGGTTCACCGACGCCGATCTCGGGCTACATGGCCTCGGGGATCAAGGCAGCAGGATTCGCCGGTTTCATCCGGGTCTTCGTCGTCACATTCGGTGGCACCTACGCCCAGCAGTGGCGTCCGATGGTCTATGCGCTAGCGGTGCTGAGCCTTCTGGTCGGTGCGTACATGGCGCTGATCCAGACGAACGTCAAGCGGATGCTGGCCTACTCGTCGATCGCACACGCGGGATTCATTCTCATCGGCGTGACCGTGGCAACCGACAAGGGCACCTCGGCAGCGCTGTTCTACCTGTTGGTCTATGCGTTCATGGTGACCGGTAGCTTCGGAGTCGTCGGAATCATCGGTCGCGAAGGCGATGGGAAGCACAGCCTCGATGACTATCAGGGTCTGGGCAAGACGAGACCAGGCCTGGCGTTGATCTTTGCAGTGTTCCTGTTGGCTCAGGCCGGCGTGCCATTCACGGGAGGATTCCTCTCCAAGTTCTATGTGATCAATGCGGCAGTGGCCGAGGAGCAGTATGTGCTTGCGGTCATCGCGATGGTCTCTGCTGTCATAGCGGCCTACCTCTACCTGCGGATCATCGTTTCGATGTACTTCGCCGGTGCGGACGATCATGGCGTGTCGCCCGAGATGGCGAACCCGCCCGCCAAGAAGGTGCCGGCGGGCGCTGCAATAGCGCTGGGTATCGCCGTGTTCGCGACACTGTGGCTGGGCATCGTGCCGGACACCGTCACGAGCGTGGCGAACGAGGCGGTTGCTCGCCTGGTCGCCTTCCAGGGCTGAGCACTCTCGCCCGCTGAGCGTCAGGCGCCGTGAGTTCTCGGGTATGGAGTGAGTTCTCGCTGGGCACTCGCTCTCGGCACGTAACAGCCTCTCGGCATGCATCAGCGATGTTCAGATCATCAATCGGCCTCCGATGATGCAGAGCGACGGCGTTTTGCTGACAGAATTGACTGGTTGACGCGTCAGGCATGCGCTTGACGTCCAACGGATGGGTCGGCGCATTGGGATCGACCGGGCGTAGGACCTTGCAGCAGGAGACTCCATCGACATGTCAGACTCATCACTCTCAGGCTCACCAGTCTCAGGTTCACCGGGCGACGGCCTAACAGGCGCAGAAGCCGGGCCCGCCCCTAGCGGCACCGCACCCGCCAGTTCTCCGCCAGCCGACTCAGCGCCGCGGCCGGACTCAGCGACAAGCGCGCCTGCCGCTCAACCCCAATCAACATGGGGGCAGGCCGCCCTCAATGGCGAGGCAACCCCCGACACAGGGATACCTGCTGGAGCCGGTTCTCCGATAGGTAGCGGCGCCGCTGGCGGTGGTGGGGGCCACTCTGCTCGATCAACACCTCGTGGTCCCAAGCCGATTCGTGGCCCACGTTTCTCCGGTAGCCCTCTGATTGCGGGTCTGGGACTGCTCGGACTGCTGGTCACGATTGCCATCATGGCGTTGCTGGCCGTGAGGGTGCTCGACGGTATGAACTCGACTGCCAAGGCGGTCAACTCGCCGACCGTCCCAGGAGTTGGTGGCGCTTTGATCCCTGCCGAGCCCGTGCCCGGTGGTGCTGGAGCGAGTGGCGGCAACGCGACCGATGCGGCCAGGGCGGCCACTTGCTCGGCGAGCAAAGCCGTGATCGAAACGGCCGTCGAGAGCTATTCCACCATCGAGGGATCTGTGCCTTCGAGCATCGACGACTTGGTGTCGACCGGGTATCTTCAAACCAACGACGGCAGTTTCAAGCTGGAACCGGCGTCGGATGGAAGTGTCAGGGTTGTTGGCATTGGGGATTGCGAGACCGCCAACTAGGGCACCGCCTCGCCGCCTAGGCCGCCGCCTCGGCTACGAGGCCACCGTCTCGCCGATTAGCCCACCGCCAAACCGCCTTCTCGAGATTAGTTGGTTGCTGTTATCGCGACCTGTCCGCGACAACAGCAACCAACTAATCGATTTCAGGGAGTTGGTCCGAGATATGTCGCGTCGGGTCCGCTGGGCAGGAATCGCGGTGCGAGCCAGCAGTGAGCCAGCAGCACGGCAGTGAGCCAGCAGCTAACTGGGTAGGGTGGCTAAGCGCTCCGGCTACCTCGACGCGCTGGGACTTGGGGGCATCAGGGCCGGAATCCCTAGGCCTTGGGGCGATCTAGGCGGAGGCGTGGTTCCTGCGCTGACGCAACACGATCAGCACACCCACCATCAGCAACGTTGCGCCAATGGTCAGGGGGATCCGCACGTTGGATCCGGTCCAAGCGAGTTTGGCGTCCTTGACGGCTCCGGTAGCGCCAGCAGCGCCGCCAGCGTTTTCAACCCCGGCGTTGAGCACAGCGCCGCTTGGAAGTTCACGCTCCGCGGTGATTCCACCGACGTTGACCCCTGGGCCGCCACCGTTGCCACCCTCGATCGATGGTCCGGTCGGGTTCGACGGATTGGTCGGGCCTGGGCCGGTATTGCCGGTCACTGCGAAGCTGACCGAGGTAACGGCCTCGCAATCAGATGCCTGAGCGTTCGCTGTCCAAGTGTCTGGCTGGGCGTACTGGGAGATGGTGAACGATGTGCTCCACTGGCCGGACTCGGGCACAAGGACAGTCACGGGGTCAGGTCCTGGTGCAGCGCCAGTTGGTCCGGCGACCCACACCAACAGGGTGGTGCCAGGAGTACCGAGCCCAGAGACAGTGACCGTCCCGCCGGCAGCGACGCTGGTAGGCAGAACGGCAAGCTGGCGGGCTGCGTAGTTCTCACATGGGCTGGTGGTCGAGGTCGATGACGTGCCACCGGGGCATCCCCAGTGCTGGAACGAGGTCTCAAGATCGAACGGGAAGAGCAGCGGGCCGTGCCAAGGGCCGGTCGGGCTCACAGTCTGTGGGGTCTCGCCGGTGAGAACGTCAAACTGGGCGGGATCACACGTCTTGGTGAAGCGAATACGAGTGACGCCAGCCTGGGAGATGGTGAAGTCCTTCACCTCGCTCAGGGTCTGTGGCCACGCAACACCATTGCCGGGCATCCCGTAGATGGCAGCTTTGGCCTCGATGGGAGCACAGGGCTTGACGCTCGCGCGGACGACGAGTTCGAAGTATCCGCTCGTGTTGACGATGTCTCTGGTGAGGACCATCCATCCGGGGAGGCAGAACCACGTGTCAGGCTCGTTCTGCTGGGTGATGGTGATGTTGGAGGTAGGTGCGGGTGCCCCGGCATCAACTGCGCCAGCGGTTCCAGTGAAGCCAATGACGAGGGAACTCAGAACAAGTGCCAAACCTGCAATGACAGAGACCACTGCCGCGGAACGTCTCCGTTTCGTAGCATTGTTCGTCAAACTGTCCAAGGTCACACCAGCTCCCGCCTTCTCCGGACCACTAATTATCATCCGAAATTGAATGACAATCAAAGGGCTTCTTTTGGGCAAAACAACTATCTCCCGCACATCTCACGCAG
>CAUJEC010000031.1 GCA_963169245.1 Actinomycetota bacterium | reverse complement strand
GCTGCGATGCTCATGGGACTCGCCAGCGCCCGATCTGTTGAGCATTCGGCCCTGTTGCGGCTCGCCGCGGGAGGGTTCCGTGACATGACAAGGGTCGCATCCGGTGACCCTCGAATGTGGATCGATATCTGTGCCGACAATCGGGACGCGATCCTTGGGGCCTTGGATGAGTTTGCGGAACGCCTCGCCGACATGCGCTCGGTGGTGGCAACGGGTGACTCGGTTGCATTGATGGAAAAGCTCTCCGCAGCCCAGCGGGCACGGCGATCCCTGCCAATAGGTGTGCCAGAGGTTGAGAACCTGGCCGAGGTCGGCGTCCCGATCCCGGACCGACCGGGCGAACTCTCCGCAGTCACGGCACTGGCAACCTCGCTCCTTGTCAACGTCTATGACATCGAGGTGGTTCACAGCGCAGAGGAGAAGGGCGGTCGCCTGCTCCTGGTCGTGGATGCGAACAGGGCGACTGAGTTGGCTGATGCTCTGCGGACGAGCGGACGGAACGTGTCGGTCAATGAACTCTGAGGCCGCTTCGAATGCCGATACCGACTCGGGCTCGGGCCCATCGCGTTGGGCTGGTCGCGTGGAGGCGACACTCGCAGATGTCCCTGCCGATTCACTCGAAGTGCATCCGATCCACGGTCTGCATGGACTGGCCAACTTCGATGTCAGACCCCCCGGATCCAAGAGCATCACCAACAGGGCTCTCATCTGTGCCGCGCTTGCTGATGGCCCCACAACCCTGGCAGGCGTCCTCTTCGCTGATGACACGGTAGCGATGCTCGAGTGCCTGGGCGCTCTAGGAGTGGGGATCGAGGAGGGTGACGACGCGACTTCGCTGCTCGTCCGTGGTGGCGGCGGGGCGGTCTCCGCTGGCGACGTTTCCCTTGACGCCAACCTGTCGGGCACAACAGCACGTTTCATCGCTCCGGTCGCGTCACTGCTGGCGCAACGTGTGACTCTCGATGGTGGCGAACCGCTGCGTCGGCGGCCCATGGGGGAACTCTTCGACGCTATGCGTGACCTCGGGGTGACCATCGACACGGGTAGCGCCGAGGACCGCCTGCCCGCACAGATCAGTGGCGCTCTACGCGGCGGTCCGGTGACCCTCTCTGCGGATGTGTCCAGCCAGTTTCTATCTGCGCTGCTGCTGAGCGCTCCCGTCACGGAGATCGGTCTTGAGGTTCGGATCGACTCAGAGGTCGTCTCGGCTCCATATGTTGACATGACCCTCAGGGTGATGGAGTCGTTCGGGGCAGAGATCGAGCGAACAGACGACACGATCACGGTCGCGCCATCCGGTTATCGCTCTCCCGGTGAATATGTGGTCGAACCGGATGCCTCGGCTGCTTCCTACTTCCTGGCTGCACCTGCCATCTGCGGTGGTCGATCCCGAATCATCGATCTCGATCTCAACTCAATGCAGGGAGATATTCGACTCGTCGAGATTCTCGACGCGATGGGCATGTACATCGTCGCGCGGGACGGTTTCATCGAGGTGCGTGAGACGGGTGACCTGCACGGTGTCGAGATCGACATGTCCGACTGCTCCGATGTCGCCCAGACCCTGGCGATCGTCGCAACTCAGGCGGACTCACCGACCAGGGTGACCGGTATTGGATTCATCCGAGCCAAGGAGACCGACCGAATTGCAGCAGTGGTGACAGAGTTGCGGCGCCTTGGCATCGACGCCACCGAAGAACCCGACGGATTTGTTGTTCGACCCGGCTCGGGTGCACCGAATCCCGGTGTCGTCAGCACATATGACGATCACAGAATGGCGATGAGTTTCGCACTGCTCGGCCTGCGCTACCCGGGCATCACGATCGCTGATCCCAAGTGCGTCGCCAAAACCTACCCGTCGTTCTGGCATGATCTCGGACAGGTTCGCTGATTGGCCTGGCTTCGAGTCGACCCTGGTCAATGACCACCCCAACTGATCCCAATTGAGAACTCCGGAGGTTCATTCGTGCGTGTGATTGCCATCGACGGGCCAGCAGGCTCGGGAAAATCCACCATCGGTAGAGCACTCGCCGACCGACTGGGGCTCACCTACCTGGACACCGGTGCGATGTATCGGGCGGTCGCATTCGCGGTCCTGCGTGACGGAGTCGCCCTCGACGATGACATTGCAGTGGGAACGATCGCCAGGGGTATCGATCTGAAGATCGGTGACGGTTTCGTCAGTGTCGATGGCGTGGATGTCACCGATGAGGTCAGGGGTCCCGAGGTGTCTGCTGCGGTGAGCGCGGTGGCGGCGCTCCCGTCGGTGCGAGAGGTGCTGAGGGACAGGCAGCGAACCTGGGCCGCGGAGATGGGCGGCGGAGTCATTGAGGGGCGAGACATCGGTTCCGTCGTGTTTCCCGATGCAATCCTCAAGGTCTACCTGACTGCGTCGGCCGAGGTGCGTGCAGCGAGACGGGCATTGCAACTTGGAGAGACGGACACAGAGTCGATCGCCAAGGCGATGGCGGCACGGGACATAGCTGACAGCACACGGGCTGACAGCCCCCTCGTCGAACCGGATGGATCAGTGACCGTCGACTCGACCGGCCTTGGGATCGACGAGGTGGTCGACGTCCTAGTCGAGCTCATGGAGAGTCGTTCCTGATGAGTCGCGAGCCTGTCATTGACACGATGACAGGACCATCGCGGGTGGTTCACCACATCATAAGAGTGCTCGTTGCGCTACTGGCCCGGATCCTGTTGCGAGTCGAGTTCCGTAATCGAGAGCGACTGCCGATTGCAGGGCCCTACATCATCGCTCCGGTTCACCGCTCGAACCTCGATGCGTTCGTGGCAGTCAGCGCAGTTCCGTCGCGTGTGATCGTACGGACCGTGGCAAAGGACTCACTTTGGCGCTCCGAACGCTTCGGTTGGTTCCTTGAGAAGATGGGATCTGTACCTGTCGACCGGGAACATCCTGATCGCGCTGCATTGCGGAGATGTGAGGAGGCTCTCGCTCACGGCGAGCCGCTGTTGATGTTCCCAGAAGGTCGACGCAAGGACGGGACGGTTGTCGAAGACCTGCTCGAGGGCCCGGCCTGGCTAGCCCTCCGGCAGAAGGTTCCGATAGTTCCAGTGGGGATCTCGGGAACAGACCGAGCGATGCCCAAGGGGGCGAAGTTCATCCGGCCCGCCACGGTAGTCGTTGAGATCGGCGAGCCGATCATTCCGGTGCTCCCAGATTCCGGACGTGTCCGCCAATCTGCCGTGGCTGAATTGACCGAGGACCTTCGGTTGGAACTGCAGGCCCTCTTCGATCGGGCTCGGGGCCACTAGCGGGGGATGGGTCCGTTCAAACCCGCATCAGCAACAGGCCGAGATACATGGCGGCAATTGCGAACAGGGTCGAGATCGTCGCGCCGGAGGCCAACAGGAAAGTCCGACCCTTTGCGTCGGGAGACATTCTCGAACTCGCCCACTGATGTGATGCAGCGCCGAGCCCCGAGAAGAACACCAGGGTCAGTTTGAGGGAGATCACGATGATCCCATCGCCCGAGAAGGACCGTTCGAGGATGTTCCATATGCCTGTGAGTACAAGGAACCCGAAAGCGGGCCAGGCCAGTCGGTTGTACGCCCGGCCCGCGGCCTTGGAGACCTCGGTGCCGTGTGACCGCACCGTCGGCAGGAGCGCGATCATCACGAGTTGCCCACCAACCCAGATGGATGCAGAGATGACGTGTAGGAACTGTCGAATTACATCTAGTGGCAACCAGTCCAACGGATTCTTTCCTTCTCGCTTCGCGCTCGGATCGTGGGAGACCTATTGCAGGTCGGCCAGAACCCGGCTGGCGGGTAGGGCGCGGTCGTTCACCGGCGCACGGTCGACAGGGTTTCCACCGAGACCCAGCGCTGCCAGGACGTCGATCGCCGCGAGCAGGTCACGCATACTCCGAGGTGGAGGGAAGTACTCCTCCTCATCGGTGATACGCACCTCCTCGACGCCCTCGGTCGGGTCGAGCTTTTCCAGCACCGCCTCAACGAGTTCCTCAGGTGCTGAAGCGCCAGCAGTGACACCAACGATGCCTGCCAGATCGTCGGGGAGTTCGTCGGGATCGTTGATGCGGTAGACCCGTTCGCAACCAGCTTCTCTGGCGAGCTTTTCCAGCGCAACCGTGTTGGATGAATTGGCCGAACCGATGACGACCATCGCGTCACAGCGTTCGGCAATGTTCATCAGGGCAGATTGGCGGTTTGTCGTGGCGAAACAAAGGTCGGATCGGCCGGGCATCCACACCTCGGGGAACTTGTCCCTGGTGGCGTCTGCGACATCGGCCCAGTCCCGGTGTGAGAGCGTCGTCTGGGCAAGAAGAGCTACGGGCGTCTCGAAGTGCGGCAGGTTGGCGACCTCTTCGATCGACTCCACACGGTGCACCGCCTCGGGTGCGACGGCCATGGTGCCGACGGCCTCCTCGTGGCCGTCATGGCCGACATAGACGATCGAATAGCCCTTGCGGGCACGCACGTTCACCTCGTGGTGCACCTTGGTCACGAGGGGGCAGACAGCGTCCACGACGAATCCGCCCTTTTCCTGGGCAGAGGCGACCACCTCTGGCGCCGAACCGTGCGCCGAAAGCATGACCGGTCGGCCGTCGGGGACCTCCGCGATGTCGTCGATGAATATGACGCCCAGGTCCTCGAATCGCTTCACGACGCGCTGGTTGTGCACGATCTCGTGATAGCAGTAGACGGGTGGTTCAAAGGCTCTGACCATCCAGGCGAGCGCTTTGATCGCCATCTCCACACCGGCACAGAAGCCCCGTGGGGCCGCTAGTAGAACCCTGTCAACCGCGGTTGACGAGTTCTGTTCGGAGTCGCTCATCACCTCCGATGGTAGCGCCTGCTCAGGTGGCA
>CAUJEC010000030.1 GCA_963169245.1 Actinomycetota bacterium | reverse complement strand
TCGACGTCCAGCGTGGATTCAACCTGGGTGAACGAGGATGCAATCCGTCGGAATACGAACTACTCGACGGGCTCAGGAAGTCAAGAACTCAACATCCTCTATCTAGCTGGAACACGCAGGTTCTCGTACTTGCGGTTCAATATTGCGCCAGGTGCAACGTGTGACAACGGCGGTACCCTGCCCGCAAGCATTGCGATCCTGTCTGCCCAGGTTCGGCTCTACACGTTCAACATCGGTGGTGCGCCAGCGTGTGGCATACAGGCGTGTTGGCATGTCATGGAACGCGTGCGCAGCAACTGGGCCCAGGCCACCCTCACCTGGAACAACCAGCCCTGTCCGACGGGATACGGCGACTCGTGTCAGCCGGGCGGTGTGGACAGCACGATCCTTTTCGAACACGGCACCGGTGCATTCAACTGGTCGGCTCGCTACCAGCGGGTCATGGCCGCCCAGTTGCTCAGTGATGTCCAGTCGTTCTACAACACCCCCGCCACCAACTACGGCTGGGTCATAAAGGAGGCGTGCGCGATTCCCTATGGCAAAGACTGTGGCTCGGTGACACCGGGTTTCCAGATGCGATCAAGTCGAGCGACCAACGTTCTTGAACGCCCTACCCTCACACTCTGGTACTGAGGAGGTGCATCGATGACTCAGTCCCAGTCACCCGGAACAACCCGCCGCCAACTCAATCAGTCGGGATTTTCGATGGTTGAGCTACTCGCGGCACTGGCGATCGCTGTCGTGATCATGGGCGTCAGCCTGATGGCGCTCACCGTCACCCGACGAGCTGACTCAAAGGGTTCTGAGAACCTCACCAGTTCGAACTCGGCGTTCCTCACCGGAAGCCGGTTCGCGGATGACGTCGCATCGGTTGGGCCGGTCAACGGGATCAGCCAGTTGGTCGACAGTGGACAGTCTGGCTGTGGAGACTCAACCTCGGCGGTTCGCCTGATTGGGCCTGCAGTCAGCGGAACCGGAGTCCAGGTCCGTTCCTACCACGTGGTGACCGACGCTGACGCTACCACCCTGACCCGTCGGACCTGTGCCGGGGCGAACCTGACCGCGGCAGTGACGTCGACTCCGCAGTCGACGTCGACAGTCGTGAGCGACCTCTCCAATGGAGGTTCGCCGGTTGTCGTCACCTGCGACGACTCGCCCACGATCACAGACTCCTGTCGGCGAGTCGAGATGACAGTCCAGACCAGGTCCGGACGCAGCTTCACAGTCCGGGGAACCATCGGGTCGATACTGTCGCCCACGCCTACGACTGCCCCGGCACCGGTCATAGCGCCAGTGAGTGGGACCTGCACCTTGTTGGCGACAGAGACCACGTGGGGAGCGACAGGCGGATACGCGGGTGGTAGTGGGAGCAATCACGCCAATGACCCGACGATGTACACCTATAACGACTCCAACAAGAGATACTCCTACATCCGGGTTGATTTGAGTGGCCCCTGTCTGCCCGGCGGTGACTGGGCGACTCTTCCAGGGGGGCGCAGCATCACCGGTGCAACGCTCCAGTTGGCTTACACCGGCAAGAGCTATAGCGGATGCTGTGGAATCAGCTACGACGCACAGACGCTCGAGCCCCTAGCAGCAGGGTCCATCTGGTCCGAGCCGACTCTGACCGGTAACAACATGCCGACCGCTGTTCGGTCTGGCTTTGACTATTCGTTCAGTGTGTCGTTATCGGGGACGCTGGTAGGGCACTCGGATCCCAAGATCCTCGACACCGTCAAAAAGTGGTACCTGCCGGGCTCTGATCCGAATAGCTGGGTCAATAACGGGTGGATCCTGCGCCGCTCAGGTGCGGGGGACACCTTCGGCAAGTACAACACCTTCGCCTCACGCTCCAGCTCCAATACGTCGCTTCGACCGCGACTTGTGATCACATGGGGACCGTGATGTTTCCGCCGGGGTTGACACACCGATCAGACATTGCTCAATCGGGTTCAAACCCAGTGTGCTGTGGATCTACGCGCTCGCGCGGGTCGGGCGGTTTCGCCCTGCCAGTGGTCCTCGGCTTCATCATCATCGGCACCCTGATCACTGTGGCCGTGCTTTCGTACGCAACAACCACGATGAAGGTCGGGGTAAGCGCGTCGGAACGAAGCGCCAAGATCACGGCAGAGACCAACGCTCTCGACTACCTCCTGGCGATCATCCGTCCGAACATGGCAATGGGCTTCGAAGGAGACACGCAGAGCAGAACGGTTGCTGGAGTGACAGCGACCTGTATTGGCCAGACCGGAAGTGGCGTCTTCCCATCGGGCTCGTTCGGCAGAACCGACCGCGTGATCGTGTGCACGACCCCATCGATCAACGCAAAGATCCGATATTTCGATCGTGGTGGATCCAAGGCCGGTGTGATCGAAGAAATCCTGCGCTGGGACGTCAAGGGCTGATTCGGGTCAATTGAGTCGGAGGGTCTTGGTCAGCGACCCCCGATTGAACCCGGCAGTGAGCTGATCTCAGATCAACTTGACGGCCGCAACTGCGAGCGCAGCGAATGTCCCGTTCATCGCCATGAGAGTCAACATGAAACCTCGTTGCTGCGTGACAAGGTCAATCCGCAGGCCCTGCATGTCGGATCGGATGTTCGACTCCATGGTGCTCATGTTGGTCCGGATGCCTGATTCCATGGTCTGCATATCGGATCGGATGCCTGATTCCATGGATTTCATATCGGACCGGATACCTGACTCCATGGATTTCATGTTCGACTCCATGGTCTGCATGTTCGACTCCAAGGACTTGATCTGGGAACGGAGCTCTGTCTCCAAGGCCTGGGCCTCACCACGAATCTCTGCTCCCATCGCCAGATAACCACTCTTCAGTAGTGCTGACTCGTGACTAATCAACGCCTCCAGTTGGTCCAGACCATGGCGTATTGAGGCCTAGACATGCTCAAGGTCCTGTTTCGTGGCCGCATCGGCCCAACCTGTTGGCGGTAAGTGTTCCATCATCGTTGCTGCCACGGCGTCGCCCAATACTTCGACCAGTCGCTGGTGCAACCGGAGTCGGCATTCTTCGGCATTTGACACGTTAGTACTCCTTCTGGCCCGAGGACCTGCGATGCGTCATCTGGCGAACTCGATACTCGCCGGTCATCTCGTTGTTGTCAGCGGGGAGCGCTACCCGGAAGGAAACCGCGACTAGCGGTTCACGCTGCCAACTGTGCCCCGACTTAGCGCTGCTCTCGCCCTGAAAATTGTTCAGATCCGTCGCCCATCGCCCGATTAGTTGAGTACCGCGATTGTTGTTCCAGGCGGTGATCTAAGAGGGCGAACATGACTCAGAAGTACGAGGACCCACGATGAGAGTGCCGGCCGATGCGCCCGGTAGCGCTCTTGAGGACCAACAGGAACCCATGATGAGTCCAGCGGGAGCTATTGAGCCTGGACCTGCAGGGACCCGTGTACGACAGGGCGGCCCCCAGGCTGGGTTCTCGCTCATTGAAGTCCTCGCGGCGATGGCGATATTCATGCTCGTTGCGGTGTCAATCTTCACCGGAGTGACAGTCGTTATCCGCTCCGACTCGGCCCAGAAGGGCCGCTCAACGGTCACTGTCGCATCACGCAACTACTCAGATGCGCTGGCCGATTCCGCATACGTCTCCTGTGGTACTCCGGCGGACTACTCAACCGAGACGATCGGCTGGACCCCGCCGTCTGGAACATCGGTGTCGGTTACCTCGGTTCGCTACTGGAACCGATCCGCGGTTCCTGCCGCGTCCAATCCAACCGAGGCGCAATGGAGCGCCGCTTTCGGAGCGACCTGTGGTTCAGACACAGGGCTGCAACGCATCACCTACACCGTCATCTCCAATGCCGGTGGCCGCATCTCCAAGACCACCGAATCGGCGCTCAAACGGTTCAACGGGTCGCGTCCCGAGCCCCAGGCAGATCCTCCGCCGGGAGGGAACCTCTGTGTGATCGCCGCGTCTGACCGTGTCTCAACCGCATGGGTGAACGAGACCGCCGGAAAGAAGGACACCAACTACTCGACCGGCTCCTCGAGCGGCGAGATGAACATTCTCTACCTGGCTGGTACCAGACGGTTCTCCTATCTGAAGTTCGACCTTCGCCCCGCCACCCCCTGTGTCAATGGGGGCACGCTCCCCAGCAGCGCGAACATCGTGGCTGCTGAAGTCTCGCTCTACACCTTCAACATCGGGGGCGCTCCAGCATGTGGGGCGAACTCCTGTTGGCATGTGATGGAGCGGGTTCAAGGAGCGTGGGATCAGTCCAACATCACCTGGAATAATCAGCCTTGCCCGACCGGATACGGGGACTCGTGTCAGGCCGGGGGCACCAAGAGCACGATTCTCTTCGAGCACGGCACCGGAGCGTTCAACTGGGGGCCGCGGTTCCAGCGGGTTCAGGCGACACAGCTTCTAGATGACGTGAAGTCGTTCTACGCATCGCCATCGACCAACTACGGATGGGTCATCAAGGAGGCGTGCGCCCAGACCTACGGCAAGGTGTGTGGATCGGCTACCCCGGGATTTCAGATGCGATCGAGTAGATCCTCCGATGTCGCTCAGCGACCGACTCTGACGGTGTGGTACTGATGGGGGATCGAATGAAGAACCTGAATACCGAGCGTGGCCAGTCGGGGTTCTCGCTTATCGAGATGCTCCTCGCGATAACGATCGGTTCGCTTGTGGCAGGTGTGGCTACCGCTGGTCTCTACACAACGATGCACGTCGCAAATGACGGATCTCAAAGTCTCGAGCGGTCCAACGCGGCGTTCCTGACCAGCAGCCGTTTCGCATCCGACGTCGCGTCCGTTGGACCCGTGACTGGAGTTGCCGAAATGGTCTCGACCGGTGAGGTCGGCTGCGGCGGGGAGCAGGCGATTCTTCGTCTTATTGGCCCGGGTCCCGTTGGTGGTGACGCCGTGCGGGTGCGCTCATACAGCGTCGTCTCGGTACTGGGAGAGTCCCAGCTTCGACGTAGCACTTGTTCGGGAGTGACCCTCGACGCTGCTCTCGCGGCCTCACCCTCACCGGCTCCAGTTGTCCGAAAACTGGTAACCGAGGGCCCCGCTCCGGTTGTCGTCACCTGCAATGGGGACGCTGAGTTTTCGCGCTGTCGAACCGTCGAGATGTCTGTGCGGACAACCACCAGCCGGTACTTCACTGTCCGAGGAACCGTGGGGTCGGTCCTGGTGCCCACACCCACCACAACGCCAACGCTCGCTGTGGCGCCACCCACCGGCAAATGCACGATCATGGCGTCCGAGACAACCTGGGGAGCGACCGGCGGAGCGGCGGGCGGTTCCGGGGATCTGCACGCGAATGACACCCTCCTGTACACCTACAACGACACCAACCAGCGGAACTCGTTCCTGCGCTTCGATCTGACCCAGCCATGCGGTGGTGCAGGTGACTCGTGGCGGACCCTGCCGGGCGGCCGAAACCTGACCGCGGTCTCACTCAAGATGGCTTACGTTGGCAAGACAAACAGTTCGTGTTGGATCTTCCCTGGCGTCAGCAAGGACGAACAGATCATGCAGCCACTCGACACCAACTCGTTGTGGAGCGAAGCAACGCTTCGTGGCTCAAACATGCCGGGCGCTGTCCGATCCGGAAACGACTACAAGTTCAAGGTGGCGGAGCAGGGTTCCTTGACTACTCACACCGGGACCGGTCTGACGGCCACGGTTAGGCAGTGGTACGCCTCGGGTGGCTGGCGTAACAACGGTTGGATACTGCGCCGTGACGGAGTGGGTGACACCTGTGGCAACTCCAATATGTTCGCCTCTCGCTCCCACGCCGATGCCAACCTGCGTCCGAGACTGGAGATCACATGGGGATGAGTCATCGGGATCGCAACCAGAGCGGATTTCTGTTGCCCGTAGTCATGTTGTTCATGCTGTTGGGTACAGCCATCGCGCTCGGCGCGCTGTCCTATGCGACTACAAGCCTTCGCTCCGGTCAGGATGTAATAGATCACAACCGATCAGAGGCCGCTCAGCGAGACGCCCTTGAGTACGTCATGGCCATCGTTCGAGATGACATGAGCAAGGGCGTCGCCGGTCAGCGCGAGTCAGCCACCGTCGCCGGCGTGACCGCCACCTGTGTCGGTGCTGCAGGCAGCGGCCAGGCATCTGGCACTGGGCGGGCTGATCGCGTTGTTGACTGCTCCGCCGGCGCAACGACGATCACAGTCAGGTTCTTTGACCGAGGTGGCGCCAGAGCCGGAGTGGTTGAGGAAGTCCTTCGCCGAGACGTCGGCTGAGTAGCCCGGGTGATCGGCTCCCGACGGCCGGGCGGCCAGCGGGCTGGGGGTGGCCCGGCAGCGAACCGCCGGCCGTCGCTTGAAGCGACTGCCGGCGGTCAAGTGCCAGTGCGGGCGTCGGTCAGCCGTAGACCGGGCAGCCGATCACATCCGGCAGGAGCGCCTTGAGTAGCGGACGTGCCAGGAAACTGCCGCCCGTGAGGACGACCTTGTCGCACCCACCGGCGGGCTTCAGATAGAAGTCGCCCTCGAAGTAGGTCGGGATTCCGATGATACGGAAGTAGAAGCCCGCTCGAGTGGCCTGCATACCCTCGGACTTGGACAACTTGATTCGGGCCGACGCGATGTCGAGTGAACCGATGCGGAACCGGGCCTGCCCGTTGAGAGTCCAGCTTGGGCTCGTCAGCGAGGATGTCAGGCTGCCGTTCAGTGTCAGGCCTGCTGGGAAGTTGGTGAGCAGGATGCCACCCGAACCCGAGACCGTTACCTGATCAACAGTGGCGATGATCGAACCGTTGAAGTTGATCAGTCCCCACGAGTCGAGGCTGAGCGATCCGTAGACGTCGCCCTGCAGGCTCAGCAGCGTTCCGTTCGGGCCGATGCTCGCAGCGATCGAACCACTCAGATCGGCTCTGGTGCCGATCTTGATTCCACCGGAGAACTTGACGTCGATCGGGCTTCCGTAACTGCTTCGCAGTGAAAGGTTCGCGCCGGTCAGGGTCGCGTCACCAAGGTTGACGGTGCCTGTGATCGATGCATCCAGGTTGACCATCTCGGTGCGACCATCGGTGATCTGCACGGCCCCCTGGAGTCGTGCGGCGAATCCGGCATCGGTCAGATTCGCGTCCACCTCGAGAGTCGTTGTGTGACCGTTGGTCTCGACGATTGCGGTACCCGCGGCCTTGAGCGTGCCGATCTTGAAGTTGCCGGTGACGACCGAGCGAAGTTGCCCACCGATCATCTCCGCCGTGAGCGAACCGGCGACCGAGACCTGCTGACCATCGTTGAGCGTGCCGGAGATCTCGCCCGCGCCCTCGAGGGACAGGAACGGTGTGTAGGCGGTGATGCCGTCCCAGACGATGGAGCCGTTGAAGCGCAGGTAGCTGGTTCCCTGTTCGACATCGAGCACACCTACGAAGGTCGCCCTGTTGGTCTCCAGGTGCAGCGAGCCGTTGGCCTTGTTGATGACCATGTCCCCGAGCGTTCCGCTGGCGGAGAACGAGGCGACCGTCTCGGTGCCGTTGCCATCGAGCGTGACCGTTCCCTGAAGGTCGATCTTCTTGCCGTCAGCCTGGGTGCCCACCAGATGGGCCGACAGATTCGCCTTGGCGGACACGAGAGCACCGGCCGGGTCAAAGGCGACGTCAACTGCTCCGGTAACGGTGCTGGGGCCGACCTTGATCGAGCCCGACACCTTCGCTGAGAGCCCGGCGGCCGGCGAAGCGAACACATCGATCGTTGCGGCCGAGATCGTTACGTCGCCGATCTTTGCGGAGGTGGCCATCGCCTTGAGCGTCAGGGATGGGACGCCGGAACGCATGGCTAGGGTTCCCGAGAACACCACGGGGGTTGTGGTGATCCCCGGAATCTGCAGGTTGGACGATGACAGGTTGATCGACCAGTTGTTCAGATCGGCGAGGGTGCCGGTGAACCCGATCGTGGACGTCACCCCTGAGAGCTTGATATTGACATTGCCGCGGATTGTGATGCCGTACGGGCTGATCTCGGCCGAGAGTGCCGAGAGCCAGACGTTCTCGAGGACCGGCTCACCCGGACCGATCTCCGATCCGGTGACAGCGGCGACCTTGGCTGATGACGGGTTGTTCTGCTCGGATGCGATCTCCTCACCCTCGGCGAGTGTCGCCCCATCGAGCTTGACCTTCGCCGCGGCCGCGGTGCACTCGTCGCCGACGACATTGGTGTTGGCCGCGAGCGCTACGACGTCCTCCTTGACGGCCACTGGGTTGTCGACCGCTGGCGGCGTCGCCTCGACCTTGTCCCAGAAGTCGCAGAAGTTCATCATCGGCTGCGTCGGATTGCCGCCACCGCCCGATGAGTCGGGAGGCGTGCACGACGCGCCGATCAGGACCATGCCCAGCGCAACTGCGAGCAGTCGGACTGACCGCCTGGTTCCAGTCCGTGACCTGGCAGGGTCGGACTGTCCGAATCTATGGGTCCAGTCCGCCCAATGACGCCCGTTCATAAGTCCCCCCGGTTTGTAGGTGAGTGTCGGTCGGCAGGTCGCCCCCTGCGATTCCGATCAGTACTGAGAGACAGTAACACGAAGCGATTACTTGATGGCAAAAAGATTGACGACCGTTCAACTTCTTGTTAAACAGAGGGGACGGCTTGGTCCACGGGGGGCCTGGTTGCCGCACGACTGTGCGCGGGCGAGCGTGCTGTTCGGTATCGACGGTGTCAGATGCGGCATCGATTAAGGGGATGACAATGAGGTCCAGACGGGCTACTTGGGCGATCTTCGGAGCGCTGGTGCTGATCATGGCGGCATGTACGCCAGACCCGGGAGGTGGGGGAGGGACCACCACCCCGCCGAACAACGCGCCGGTCGCGGTTGCAAGCGCTTCGCCGACCATCGGTGACGCACCGCTGACGGTCAACTTCGATTCCTCCGGCTCGCTGCCGGGACTGGGTACCGGCCTGACGTATTCCTGGGACTTCGGTGACGGCAGTGCCGCTGGTTCCGGGATTACGACATCACACACCTATGTCGATCCGGGTACCTACACGGCCAGCCTGACGATGACGAACTCCGAGGGGTCCTCCACGTCGTCACCGATCACGATCACGGCGAACGTCGATCCGAACCCAAAGTTCTATGTTCGCTCGAACGGCTCAACTGGCTCTGCATGTGGCCCCAAGGCAAACCCGTGTTCGACGATCACCGAAGCGCAGACAAACGCTGCGGCGAACGACGTCCACACCATCCGGGTGGCCGGCGGCACCTATGGCCCGCTCACCCTCGCCTCGGACATGACCATCGACGGTGGCTGGGAACAGAACTTCAGCGACTTCGGAGTCGGTGAGATCACTGCCATTCAGGGAAGCGGGACGGCCCCTGCTGTCACGATCAGCGGGGTGTCCAACTCCGTACTGAACCGTGTCACCGCCCTCGGGCTCCAGCGGACATCCGGCAACGCAGTCGGCATCCTCGTCGATGGGGCATCCAACAACGTCGACATCCGCGAGTCGAGCGTGACCGGCGGCGTAGGCCCGAGCGCTACCGGGATCCTCGTTACAGGCACATCCAATGTTGACATCGTCAAGACGACGGTCAACAGCGGTACCACCACCGGTACAGGGAGCAGCGCCTATGGCGTCCGAGTCATCGGGATGTCGAATGCGAACATCGTGTTGTCGAACATCACGGCGCAGCCCGGCGTTGCTGGCACGAGCGCGCCCGGCACCACACCCGCTCAGGCGAGCGCAGGTGGTAACGGCGGCAATGGCGGCAACTCCGCCGGTACTCGTGGACCAGGTGGCTCCGGTGTGTATAGCGGTGGCCAAGGCGGCCTCGGTGGCGGCACCAACTTCTGGCAGACGAACCCGGGTGAAAGCGGCTCGGGCGGAGCCGGACCA
>CAUJEC010000029.1 GCA_963169245.1 Actinomycetota bacterium | reverse complement strand
TGCAGTCGTGATTCTGGCAGTCGTCGCTGTGTTGCTGACCAGCAGCGGTGGAGGATCCAAGTCGAACGCCTCCAAGAAGGGAACCGGCGCTTTTGCCGCGGCCAACGCCGAGCGTGAGCAGGCCCCGATCAAGGTGACGGGCACGCCACTCGCTGCATACCCCGAGTCACAGACCGTGCTCGTGCCACCAGCGCAGGACCCAGCTGTGGGGCAGACGCCACCAAAGCTCGAAGGTGTCAGTTTCGATGGATCCAACGTGACCATCGACCCCGCAGATGGTCGCGCGAAGGTCATCATCTTCCTCGCCCACTGGTGCCCCCACTGCCAGAACGAGGTGCCACGCATCCAGAATTGGATCAACGAGGGTAAACAACCAAAGGACGTCGATATCTACGCTGTGAGCACCTCAGTGTCCTCTGACCGGGTCAACTACCCGCCATCGAAGTGGATCCTTCGTGAGGACTTCGCACCTCCGGTCCTGCTCGATGGCGCCGACTCGCCAGCCGCTAAGGCATTCTCGCTTCCGGGGTTCCCATATTTCGTGGCCTTGAATGCAGACGGGACCGTCGCTCAGCGAGGATCGGGCGAGGTTCCGATCGAACAGTTCGAACAGGTCGTCAAGGCGCTCAAGCTCTGAAGCCTCCAGACCCCAACCGTTCCTGACACCGCGTCCGGCCATATTGCCGGGCGCTGTGTCGCGTCCCTAACGTCTTTGTCACATCTTCAGGAGGATTAATGCGCAACCCCAAGGACTTCTTCAGACCGCTGGCGATCGGAGCCCCCGATCCGCTCCGAGAGATTCCGGTTCGTCCGTCGCGCATGATCCATTTCTTCCCTCCTCAGTTGGAGAAGGTCGTGGCGAAGCTGCCCGACATGGTGGGTAAGGCGGACATCCTCCTCGGCAATCTGGAAGACGCAATCCCCTCGGACCAGAAGGAGCAGGCCCGCAACGGTTTCGTGAAGGCGGCCAAGGAGATCGACTTCGGCGAGACCCAACTCTGGACCAGGGTCAACAGCCTCGATTCGCCCTGGATTCTCGATGACCTACAGGCGATTGTCGGTGAGGTGGGCGACAAGATCGACGTCATCATGATCCCCAAGGTCGAAGGCGCCGAGGACATCCATTACGTCGACCGTCTGCTCGCACAGCTCGAGGCCCGCGCTGGGCTCCGCAAGCCGCTCATGATTCACGCGATTCTTGAGACAGCGCGGGGCATGGTCAATATCGAGGAGATCTGCTCGGCCTCGCCCCGCATGCAGGGCCTCTCCCTAGGTCCGGCCGACCTTGCTGCCAACCGTCGCATGAAGACCACTCGCGTTGGTGGAGGTCACCCCGGTTACCGTGTCATCGAGGACCCGCCCGCAGGTGATGAGGCTCCCGATTACCACGGTGCCCGGGACAGCTACCAGCAGGACCTGTGGCACTACACGATCTCGCGCATGGTCGATGCATGCGCCTCCAACGGAATCCTCCCGTTCTATGGCCCCTTCGGAGACATCAAGGACGTCGTCGCTTGTGAGGCACAGTTCCGTGCGGCCTATCTGCTGGGCTGCGTCGGAGCGTGGTCGCTTCATCCGGTTCAGATCGACATCGCCAAGAAGGTCTTCTCTCCCGAACTCTCAGAGGTCGAACACGCCCGTGAGGTGGTTGCGGCGATGGGTGACGGAACCGGTGCTGTGATGCTCAACGGCAAGATGGAGGACGACGCCTCGGTCAAGCAGTGCCATGTGGTACTCGAGCTGGCGAAGTCGCTGGCTGCTCGTGATCCCGAGCTTGCCGAACTCTACGGATTCTGAGGGAGAACCTGTGAGCAACACCGATTACCGCCCACGCCGCAGCGTCCTGTACATGCCCGGAGCCAATGACAAGGCGCTGGAGAAGGCCAAGACGATCCCCACCGATGCGATCATCTTCGATACCGAGGACTCTGTCGCTCCGGACATGAAGGAGACCGCCCGTGGGAAGGTTGCGGACGCCGTGCGCAGCGGAGCCTATGGAAGTCGTGAACTGACCATCCGAGTCAATTCCATCGAGACAGAGTGGTTCGAGGACGATGTCCGATCTGCCGCAGCCGCAGCCCCCTCGGGAGTGGTTGTTCCCAAGGTCAACACCGCTGAGGATGTCCACCTGATCGAACGGCTGCTCGACGAAGGCGGTGCGCCCCAGTCTACGAAGATCTGGGCCATGCTCGAGACTCCTGCGGCTATCGAGAACGCCGTCGCGATCGCGACTTCGACGGATCGCCTCGCTGTGCTTGTGATGGGGACGAATGACCTGGCCAAGGAACTTCAGGCGGCCCTCGTACCCGGGCGTCATCCCCTTCTTTGGGGACTGGGCCGTTGTGTCAACGCGGCGCGCTATGCGGGCAAGGTGATTCTCGACGGTGTCTACAACAATGTGCGCGACCCCGAAGGGTTCGAGGTCGAGGTTCGGCAGAGCTTTGAGATGGGCTTCGACGGTAAGACGCTGGTCCATCCAACACAGGTCGAGCCCACCAACGACACTTTCGCTCCAAGTGAGGAGGAACTCGACTACTCGCGCCGAGTCATCGAGGCGTTCGAAGAGGGGATCGCGGCTGGCAAGGGCGTGATCACGGTCGACGGACGAATGATCGAGAACCTGCACGTCGACAATGCACGGCGAGTTGTGGCCATCGACGAGGCAGTCAGAGCGCTCAGCGAAGGCTGACCCGCAGCGTCGTCATCGGGTCGAGGTCGACGCAATTCACGGAGCGATTTCTAATTCTTAGTTGGTTGATCGGGTTTATCTGATTTAGGCTGATTCTCATGACAGCCACTGGAACTGGGAGCACCGCTGGACTCAAAGTCGTAGGAGATGGTGGACTGAGCCGAATCTTCTCGTTTCCCGAGACGGTAAATGAGTCCGCGGCGAGAACGGTCGCTGCAGGTGTGGTCATGCTCTGTGCGCTGACTCTGGCGACTCAGTGGCACTGGCTCACACTGGTGCTTGCCTACGGCTTCCTCGCACGAGTCCTTACGGGTCCGACTCTCAGCCCGCTCGGGCAACTGGCAACTCGGGTAGTGGTGCCAACCCTCGGCCTTCCCGACAGCCCCACATCCGGTTCACCCAAGCGGTTCGCACAGGGCATCGGTGCAACGCTCTCGAGCGCTGCGGTGGCCGCATGGCTACTTGGCGCTTCGACAGTGGCCAACGCTTTGATAGCGATGATTCTTGTGGCAGCCACACTTGAAGCCGTACTCGGCTTCTGCCTTGGCTGTGTCATTTTTGGCCAGTTGATACGTCTGGGAGTGGTCTCGGAGTCGGCATGTGTTGACTGCGCGGATATCACCGGGCGACTCAATGCTGCGCAGTCACACCGCTGAGGCTGCCTGATGCAGCCGTTCGGTGCGCGGGAGTCGGTGAGCTGGAGTGAGCCATTCAGCATATTGGGAGTGGCTTTCTCAACCGTGGAGTCTCACGTGCCGATCCATGCTCGGTGAGGCCTCGCCGATTGGTCATAGAAGCAGAGGTGATACCCGCCACGACCGCCGCTCAGATCGGTGGCGCGGCGTTGCTCTTCGGCGCGCTGGGGAACATGGCGACGGTCATCATGAAACCGGGGTCGGTAGGCCCAGATCCAGTGGGAATCTGGCTCACAATTCTGATACTCGTCCTAGCGATCGTCGCGTTCGTGCTCCCGTGGGATCAGTTCGGACCCAGATCGACCTTGTTGCTCGTTCCCGGAGCGTTCGCGTTCATCGGGTTCGGGAACTATACGGACCCGTCGCCGTATGTAGCAGGGGTCTACTTCATCCTGGTCGGAGCATGGACGGGGCTGTGCCATCCCCGCTTCATCACCCTGAAGTTGGCACCGTTCTTCGCTCTGTTCTTCTGGGCGCCGCTCTACATGGTTCCCCACCTCGATCGCCTAGGTGCCTCAACCGCCGTGATCACCGTTGTGTCTGTGTTCATCGGAGAGTCTCTCGGCACTCTCAGGACCAGTCTCGAGGAGTCCCGCAGACAACTGACCGAATCCACCGAACGTCGCCTTGCGGCGTTGACCCGAGACTCGGTTGATGTCACCTTCGTATTCGGACCCGACAACACGATCAGACACGTCAGCCCATCAGTGAGAGCCAGATTCGGGTACACCGTTGAGGACCTTAAGGAGATGCCCCTCGATGAGTTCCTCAGGACAAAAGTCGAGGGGCTCTCGGCTGAGACAATCGAGGCGCTGCTCATGGGCACCTACGTTGCCGACGAGGGGGACACCGCCAAGGAGTTCAGACTCCAACATCGCAGCGGAGTCTGGATCGACATCGAGGCGGCTGCTCAGAATATGGTGGAGGACGACGACATCGGTGGGATCCTTGTCCATGTTCGCGATGTCACTGGCAGGAAAGTCCTCGAAGCCGACCTACAGCGCAAGGCGTTCCATGACGACCTGACCGGTCTGGCCAATCGTGGTGCCTTCCGCAAGGAAGTTCGAAAGCTCGTGGACCGGGGTCAGGAGGTCTCGATCATTTTCATAGATCTTGACGGTTTCAAGAGTGTCAACGATACGGGTGGCCACAAACAGGGAGATCACCTGTTACAACTGGCGGCGGAAAGAATCCGAGCGGTCGCTCCGCCCCGCGCGGTTGTCGCCCGTCTCGGAGGTGACGAGTTCGCGATTGCGGTACAGCTACCCGTTCACACAGCAGCCTCCCTGGCGGAACTGCTGGTGACCCGTCTGTCGGAGAGCTACACCATCGACGAAGCCGTAGTCACTATTGGCGCAAGCGCCGGCGTCTCTGTCTCCGACGCGATTGGTGATGGCGATCAGTTGATCTCCGACGCGGACACCGCAATGTATGAGGCCAAGCTGAGTGAGGCCACCCAGGTAGCTGTCTTCGACCCTGCTATGAGGTCACGTCGACTCGAACATATCGAACTCCGTTCCCGACTCCGCAAGGCGATCAGCGACGAGGAGTTCGTACTGCACTTCCAACCTGCCATCGAACTCGCCACAGGTTCCTGGGTGGGCGTCGAATCGCTGGTCAGGTGGGAAAAGCCCGGGACCGGACTGGTCCCACCCGGCGCGTTCATCGGGGTGGCGGAGAACTCAGGCCTCATTGTCGATCTCGGCCGATGGATACTCAACGAAGCATGCCGTGAGGCAGCGAGTTGGCCCGCTGAACGATCGGACACATGGGTAGCAGTGAACGTCTCTCCCCGCCAGTTCAGGGACCCTGGACTGCTCACCGATATCGAGTCAGCGCTCGCCTCGTCGGGCCTCGAACCACGACGCCTGGTGATCGAGATCACCGAATCGGTACTCATGGAGGACATAGAGGCGGCAAGCGAACGGCTCAACGCGTTACGACACATGGGAATCAGGCTCGCGATAGACGACTTCGGAACGGGTTACTCGTCGCTGGCCTATCTGCAGTCCCTGCCCTTCGACATTCTCAAGATCGACCGCAGTTTCGTGATCGAGGCGACAACCGAGCCATCGCATCTGAAGTTGCTGACGATGATCAACCGTCTCGGTCACGACCTTGGACTCGTCACCCTGATCGAGGGCATCGAGACGCCTGAACAGGCGAAGTTGGTGGAGGGGATCCACGTCGACCTGGCGCAGGGCTATTACTTCGCTCGTCCAGCACAGAGTCACGATCTTGGTCTGTGCCGACAGAGCCTGGACGTTCTGGCGGATCAGGCTGGGTGACCGGGGTCGACTCGACGGGCTAGGCCCGGAAAAGTTGAGTCCCTTGGTTCAGCCCTGTTGGTGGCGTGACACGAGTTGACGGGCGATCACCTTCAGGCAGAGAGTCTCGTCAGCCCCCTCGAAGATCGACAGCACGCGAGCGTCCACGAACAGGCGACTCACGTTGTACTCCTCGGCGTATCCGAATCCACCGTGGATCTGCATGGCCTCACGCGTTACCCACTCGGCGGCCTTGCAGACATACGCCTTGATCATCGAGGCCTCGAGGGCGCCTTCGCCGTTGGCCATCAACTTTGCCACCTCATAGGCGAACTGCCTCGCTCCCTGAATGGTGACGGCCATTCTGGCGAGCTTCGCCTTGGTGAGCTGGTACTCATGGATGGGCTGGCCGAACACTGCTCGGTCGAGTGAATACTGCCTGGCCTCCTCGAGGGCTGCCTGCATGACGCCGAGGGCCCGAGCAGCGGTCTGCAGTCGGCCGTTCTCGAAACCGGCCATCTGGTAGTAGAAGCCTCGGCCGATGCCGCCCTCTTCGCCGATCAGGTTCGCATCGGGTACGAACCAGTTGTCAATGGCGATCTCATAGGAGTGCATTCCGCGGTATCCGATCGTATCGATCGGACGGCCTTCCATCTTGGCCGGCCCGTGGGCGCTTTGGGATGTGATCTCGAATCCCTCGGATTCGCCGCGGTCCTTGGGGACGATGAACATCGACAGGCCACGGTGACCGATCGAGCGGTCCGGGTCGGTGCGAGCAAGCACCATGAGAACATCGGCACGGGCGCCGAAGGTGCACCAGGTCTTCACACCGTTGATCAGGTATCCGCCGTCGACCTTTGTGGCAGTCACCTTCACACCTGCGACGTCCGAGCCATAGTCGGGTTCGGTGACAGCAACAGCGTTCATGATCTCTGCGGAGGCGAGCTGGGGAAGCCAGTACTGCTTCTGCTCCTCGGTGCCACCTGCTTCGAGGGCACGGGCGAGGATCTCTGGACGGGTGATCAGTGAGCCGCCGGCGCCGAGGGAGCCACGGGAGAGTTCCTCGGTGGCGACGACCATCGCGATGTAGTCGGACTCGGTGCCCGATGCGAAGCCGCCGTAGTCCTCGGATATCGAAAGGCCGAACGCCCCCATCTCGGCGAGTCCTGAGATGATGTCTTCGGGAATATCCGCGTTCTCGCGGTGGATGTGCTCGGCGATGGGCTGGAGCTTCTCCTCCGCGAAACGGCGGAAGGTGTCCTGCACCATCTCGAAGTCGCCCGATAGGTGACGTGGACCGTCTGTGTCGGCGAGCCCGGCGAGAAATTCGGGGGCACGAAAACGCGCCACGAAGTCGCGGGACGAGTCCAGTGCGGATGGTTCCACACCCCATTCGGCCTCGCGACCGAAGAGCTTTGCGGCAAGATCTGCAATGACATCGGCCGCGAACGCGCACGCGATTGCCGCCTCGGTCTCACCCTTCTCCGCATAGCCGAGCAGCCCCCTAGCTGCCATCACCCCGGCCGCAGCGTGTGCGACGTCATAGGCGAGAACCTGGTTCTCATCGAGGCCGGACTCGGCGAGCCGAGCGATGGCGGAGTCGATGACGCCCTGGGCTGCCTGCAGGGTCGATGCGGTTGATGTCAGATCGATGGAGTCGGCCATGGGCCGATGTTACCGAACGGTAATCAGAGGTCTGAAGTCTGGTGGAGCGACGGATTGAAAGTCCCCAGGAATATCTTGAACTCGTCGGCCGTCAACGGCCGGGCGAAGTAGAAGCCCTGGGCCACATCGCAACCGTAGAGGCGTAGTCGTTCGATCTCGGTTGCCGACTCCACTCCGTTGGCGGACACGGTGAGTCCGAATTCTCGTGCCAGCCTGATCATCGCCCTCGACAGGGGCTCATTGGCGCCACCAAGTTCCCGGACCAGTGACTGATCGAGTTTCACCTCGTCGGCCGGCAACTCGCTCAACAGTCGGACGGTGGAGTCACCCAGGCCGAACTTGTCGAGAGTGACGTGCACGCCGGCACGTTGTAGTCCGTGCATCGTTGGCAGCAGGTCACGCAGATCGGCAACGACGAGTGACTCCGACACATCGACCCGGAGATTCATTGTCGACACACCAGCATGTTCAGCCAGCTGCTCCATCATCGCCGGGAACATCGAGTCAACCAGGTTGACACGAGCAGCGTTGACGGTGAGGGTGAGTGAGTCGCTGTTGATCCGAGGGTCATGAGCAATGACCGAGGCAAGATCGCTCACAGCCTTCTGGGCGACGACGCGCGTGAGGAGATGAGCCATTCCACTGGAGTCGGCAACTTCCAAGAACTGCTCGGGCTCGAGCAGTCCAAGGCGGGGGTGCCTCCAGCGGGCCAATGCCTCCATGCCCGTCACCGTCATGGTTGGGAGATCGATGCGGGGCTGATAGAGGACCTCTATCTCATCGCCGTGGAGCGCAGCGTCCAACTCGCTGGCGATGGAGACAATCAATTCGCTGCTGTGGTGGTCATCGCCATGGACGAAGGTCCCTCCTCCGAAGGATTTGGCGCGGTACATCGCGTTGTCCGCGTCGCGTAGCAGACTGCGTGAACTCGCCCCGCTGAGTTCACATGCGCTGACGCCGATGCTCGCCCCGATACACAGCGAGTACTGGTCGATCTCGAAGGGCTCGATCACTAGTTGCTCTATACGCTCTGCCACATCTCGGGCGGTCTGAATGGGTGTTCCGGAGCGGATGAGAATGGCGAACTCGTCGCCCCCGAGGCGTGCGATCGTGTCGCAGCCGCGTATGTTGCGACCCAGACGCTTGGCCAGAGCGACCAAGAGCTTGTCGCCGTACTCGTGTCCGAGGTTGTCGTTGACGTCCTTGAACTTGTTGAGGTCGATCATGAGCACGGCCACATCGCAGGGGTTCTCGTCGCTACCGCGGGCCTTGAGCGCCCGATCGAGTCTCTCGTTGAAATAGACGCGATTGGGCAGACCCGTGAGGTTGTCGTGAAGGGCCTGATGTTTGAGCGACTCAGCTGTACGGGCTGCCTTGGTGACGTCATCGATGGTCAGGCCGATCGACTGGTCCGGGAGTGGAATGGCCCGCAGTGAGTAGACGGATTCGCTGTTGAGGATCTTGATCGAGGGTGCTTCCAACGAGGTGTTGAGAACACTCACGTTGGCCAGACGTTCGGAGAAGATCGGAATGTTGGGGACCAGGTCACAGAGACGCTTTCCGGTGGCGTCCTCGACAGTCGTGCGCAACAGAACTGCAGCTGCGGGGTTGCCGCTCACTATCCGAAGAGAGGACGGATCATCGAGATCATCAAGCCGAAGGATTGCCATAGCGGTCGGAGCTCCGGCGATGAAGTCGTCATATCCCCGCAGGGCTGCTTCGGCGAGTGCCTCGGCGGTCTCGTCGACGATCACACCTCGTCTCGAGTGGCGGCCTTCGGGGTCCTCGGAGATCGTTATCCGCTCGTGGAGATATCGAGTCGATCCGCCTGCGTCTCTGATCCTGTAATGAACCTCCGCTGGCTCGCCGGAAGCGACCTGTTTCCTGCTCTCTATATATGCCTCGATGTCATCGGTATGGATCCGCGACGACAGGAATCCTGGCGCCAAGGAGTCGGACCTGCTCAGACCAAGCACATTGGTGACCGCAGAGTTGATGAACTCCGGGTCGCCGACGAGTCCGTGAGCCTCCCAGACTACGGCACTTATGCCGTTGACGAGTCCGTCGTAGCGGTTGTTGGCGCGAGTCACCGCAGAGGACACCGAGGAGACGACGGAGATCGACACTCCCGAGGTGGCAACGAATGTGATCAGGTACATGATCCAGTTGTCGATCCCGGGGTTGGCGATGCCAATCATCATGAAACCGAGAGTGGCCCACGCCATGAGCATCACGCTCACCTTCTTGCCGACCCAGAAGACCCACATGGCCGACATGGCGAGTAACAACAGGAGCGCAGGAGCAAACGACTCGGGCACCAGCGCGACGAACAGAATGGTGAGGACCATGTCCTGTGCCGCGACCGGTAGGCCGATCATTCCTCCCCGTTTGGCGTAGATCAATAGGGCGACATTGCCGATGAACGAAAGCGATCCTGTGATGGCGACAACGGCGAACCTCTCGGGTCCGAACGCAGGCGTGAGCAGAATCAGGAGGACAAAGAGCAGGCCGAATCCGATGCGGATCCCGGCCAGGCGGATCCACGCCTGATGACCGTCGGGATCGTGATCGATCCATTCTGTTGCTGACTCGTAGTCCACAGCTGGCATCGGAACTCCTCGCCGTCCTGCCAACACGGTGGGTGACTGAGTAGTCACATACCGTGGTCTTCATTGATAGTTTGACTCAATGAGTCGCGCATAGCAACAACAAAGTCGGCGCTTCGAGACGCTGGGCTGTGGCAGAGTGCGTGTCGTGAACGGCGGATTCTCCTCGTCTGTGCAGCCGACCGGGCGAATCAGGGGCATGATCCCCAGGAGCGCCGTAGGGACCCTCAAAGACCTGGCGTCAGGATCTCGCGTGACGGTGGAGATCGGCGCTGGGACGGGCGTCATCTGCGGAGCGCTGTTTCGCGCACGGTGTGATGTGATCGCCTTCGAGTTGTGCACTGACTCAGTCGGCCATATTCGCCGGTCGCTTCCGGGAGTCGACTGTGTGCAGGCCCACCCTCGTGAGTTGCCGCTGCGTCCGGAAGCAGTTGATCTGGTCATCGTCAACGAGATGTCCGGTGCCCGCGACTCACTCCGGTCGATTCGTGATGAGTTGCGGCGTGTTCTGTCGGCGCAGGGCCTTGTTGTGCAGGTCGCCCGCATCGAAGGAGATATCGAAGGGGACGATGAGACCGATCCCACGAGTGAATCAGGGGACGATGACGACTCAGGTGTGTGGGAACTCGTCGAAAGCCATCGTTTTGACGGCGACGGTACCTACGTGGCGTTGGCAATTAGAATCTGGCGAGTTCGCGACGAGATGCGGAGGACATGAGTCGATTTCCGAGTGGTCAGTCAGAGCCAATGAACGCGAGTACCTCGGCTTTGAACTCATCCGGCTGTTCGAGTTGGAGGAAGTGCCCGGCCTTCGGAATCATCACGAGTCGGCTCCCCTCGATACTCAGGTAGCGGCCACAACTCCGAGCGATGGCTGGTGACATGCATCCGTCATTGTCTCCATGGAGGTAGAGGAGTGGCATCGGGGGGATGGTGAACACGGCGGCCTGGGCCTCGGCGAGACGGTCATCCTGGAGTTCCGGAACCAGGGTGTGTCGGTAATAGGAAAGCGCTGCTGTGAGATTCTCCTGTCCTGCCATGGCTTCGATGAAGGCTCCGACGTCGTGAGCGGCGTCGTAGCCGGAGGACCAGTCTGCCCACAGTCGTGTGATGAACTCGTAGTCGTTCATTGGGATGAACATGTCCGCCATGGCAGTGAGCTGGAAGAACATGTACCAACTCATCCTCAACTGGTCATATGAGAAGAACGCCTCGGCGGACGCCGGGCCGGGCATGACAGAGGCGGCAACGACTCGACGCCAACGGTTCGGCTCAAGACCGGCGGCGGCGTAGACACCCATGGCCCCCCAGTCATGGCCGATCAGCACAGCCTCACTGTCGCCTCCCAGCACCTCATGCAGTCTGTTCGCGTCCATGCCCAGGACCCCGGCCTGGAAACATCCGTCAGCAGGAATCGAACTTGGGGAGTACCCGCGACTGAATGGTGCGATGACTCTGTATCCGGCCTCGGCGAGCGCTGGCATCAGGTGTCGCCACGTCCAAGCGGTATCTGGATAGCCGTGCAGCAAGAGAGCGAGCGGAGCGTCGTCGTTCCCGCATGTCAGGTACGCAACATCAAAAGGGTTCCCGTCGGTGTCAGCGATAGAGGCTGATCCGGTTCGGAAGCCAAAGTGCTGTGGATCGAAACTATTGTGCATACAATCTGTCCGTCGTTGCTCGTGCGCTCGTCGCTCGTCGCTCTGAGTGAGGTGTGCCACACGCTACGGGAAACCAATGGGTTCGGTGGTCTATCCTTTACCCACGCCAGTTTTACTGGTGTCCGCAAGTTTTCTTCCGATCGAGTCGGAAGAGCACCATCAAGTCCTCGGGGGGCAGATCTGAACCTGAGTTTCTTCGGCGTCCGCGGCTCGACTCCGTGTGCATGCGATGCAAACGCTGCCTACGGTGGGAATACAGCATGCGTCGTGGTCGAGGTCGAGGGTCGCGCTCCTATGCTTCTGGATCTGGGAACAGGACTCAGATTCTTCGGGTTGACGTGGCCCGCGGATCGGCCCTTCAGAGGCACTGCTCTGGTGACACATCTCCACTGGGATCACGTTCAGGGCATCCCGTTCTTCGGTCCGCTTCTGCGTGAGGGTTCGTCGCTCGACTTCTATGGCCCACCCCAGGAGGATGCCTCGCTCGAGACAACGGTCCGAAAGTTCATTAGCCCGCCATACTTCCCGGTTGGAATTGATGACCTGCCCGGTGAGATCACCTTCCATGAGATGCTCTCAGACACCGTCGTGATTGACGGGGTGAGCGTGACGTCAGCTCCAGTGCCTCACTGCGGACTCACTCTGGGGTACCGGATCGAATACGAAGGCGCGTCGGTGGTCTATGTGAGCGATCACCAGCAGCCAGGGATCGACTCGACCGAAGTCGATCCTGCTGTGCTCGAACTCTGTCGCGGTGCCGATGTCCTCATCCACGACGCGCAATACGATCGGGCTGATTTCATGGTGAAGTCGACCTGGGGGCACTGCACCCACGAATATGCGGTCGAAGTGGCTGCTCAGGCGGGGGTGGACACTCTCGTGTTGTTCCACCATGACCCATCCCATGGTGATGCCAAGATCGATCAGACGGTGCGTGAATCTCAGGACCTGGCATTCCGTCGCGGAGTGCGACGTGTGATAGCGGCATCGGAGGGAATGCGTCTAGAGGTCGAATCGAGGGTGAGCAGCATCAGCGTCTGAGCATCGCCCGGCGCTTGGTCATGGCGCCCGTGCTGGGGTGCCGCATTAGAGTGCTCAGAGTTGTCGATCGGGGGAATTGGAACTGTCCGTTCCGCCGGGCCACTTAGCTGACAGGAATACAGGATGACTCAGGCAGTCTCAGACGAAATCGACCCCTCCTCAGAAGGAGGTGCGGACTTGGAAGCAGACAGCATCGAGATCGATCCCACTCTGTTCCGCAAGGTGCTCGGCCACTATCCGACCGGGGTCGTCGTCGTCGCATCACTTCACGAGGACAAGCCTGTTGGGCTGGCCATCGGTTCGTTCTTCTCGGTATCGCTCGAACCGCCTCTGGTCGGGTTCTGCGTCGCTCGTACCTCGTCGTCGTGGCCCAAGATCGAGGCGACAGGCAGGTTCGGCATCACAGTTCTCGCTGATGACCAGCAGGAGACCTCTGGCCGATTCGCGTCCTCGGTTGGTGACAAGTTCGAGGGTGAGCACTGGGTGCCGGCGCCGGTGACCGGAAGTCCGCTGATCCAGAATGGAATCGATCACATCGACTGCGAGTTGTACTCGGTCCAAGATGGGGGCGATCACCTGATAGTCCTGGGTCGAGTGCGCTATCTGGATGTGCATCGACCCGATGCCGGACCGCTGCTGTTCTTCCGTGGCGGATACGGCCGCCACGTCTCGCTGTAGATCATGGCCATCTACGCCCTCGGCGATCAGGTTCCCGAGATCCATCCGGATGCCTACATCCACCCCGACGCCGTGGTCATCGGCAACGTGGTCATCGGTGCCCACTCATCGGTCTGGCCAAGCGCCGTTTTGCGTGGTGACGATGGTTTCATATTCATCGGGGACCGGTGCTCGATTCAGGACGGCGCTGTGCTGCACACGACGGCGGTGTTCCCCACGACAGTCGGAAATGACGTCACGATCGGTCACCTCGCTCACCTCGAAGGTTGTGTTGTCGAGGACAAGGCGCTCATAGGGTCGGGGTCGATCGTTCTCCACAACGCCCGAGTGGGTATCGAGGCGGTTGTCGGTGGGGGAGCGTTCGTTCGCAACAACCAGATCGTGCCTCCGCTGGCCATGGCACTGGGGGTCCCGGCCGAGATCAAGGAGAACGCCGTGAAGCCGGGTCACTTCGACATGGGCGTCGAGTCCTACGTCAAGCGAGCAGCTCGTTTCGCCAAGCACCTTCGCAGGATCGACTGAACTGGGTTCGATTACCCCTGTTGTCACGGCAAGCTTTGTGAGAGGCTTGGGGGATGGTTTTGAGGCGGATCTCAAGAACACGGACTTCGGAATCGGGCATTGGCGTGCTCGGTGAGCCGACTGTGCCAACAAATGCTGTGGTTGGGCGACGTCGAGGCGCTCGCTCGCTCATCGGTGCGTCACTCTCTGCTATCGCCCTTGTGGCGGCAGTGTTCGTGGCCCCGGCGGCCGGCGCACAGGAATGCACTGGGACCGTCAGCGCATCGGTCGATGCAGAGTCACTTCCCGGTGGCAACTGGTCAGTGGCTGATGGCTGTCTCAACTCGGAGTCCTTCTATCAGTTCGAGGATGGCCCGGTTCTGGCCAAGGTTGGCGTTGCTGAGGCGACCTACGCAGATGGTCACAGTGGTCGGGTGGCCGCCGGTGTCCTGACCTTGGGCAACGGCATAGGTCTGGCCATTGTGGGTATGGAGGATGCGGCAACCGGCGAGATCAAGTTCTCCGCCGTGCTCGGCGACTTCACCAATGACGGCAACACTGCTTCAGTCCAGGGTGAGGGAGTGGCCCTCCTGCCGATCGAACGTGCTGTCGTATCAGCATCGATCTCCGGTCAGGGAACCGATGTCGCGCCATTCATAGCGGCCGATGTCACCGACCCGACAGTCCCAGCCGAGTCCGTCCCCGAGGCCACAGTCCCAGCGGAAACCGATCAGGGGACAACAGAACCCGCTGGAACGGGCGATGCCGGCGCCGGAGCCATCGAGGCTCCTGCTATCCCGGTCACTCCAACCACGGTTGTCGAAGGTGATGGGGCTGACGCAACCGAACCCCAGGCACCTTCAGTACCTGCTGATCCCAACACTCCAGCATCACCCGCCGAACCTGTCGGCTGACCGCGCGTGCCGGCCCGAAGTCGGGCCGACTTGGAATCACGACGCGGTGGGTGTCAGTTCGGCGCCATGGCTCTCAGTTCGTAGCGTGGTGTCAGCGGTAGACGCCTGAGGCGAGCCAAGTGGCCCATGTCGGTCCACCCACGTTGCGCACGACGGTGAACGCGAGCATTGCAGCAGCAAAGGTCCCGATCAACCAGTTCGGGACCTTTGGCAATGTGAATGGACGTCCGAGGGCGGAACTCAGAATCCAAACGATCCAGGTGACAGCAACGATCGGAACTCCAACCGCGACAAACACGTTGTGGTCTGCAGCGGCGAGGAAGTCGCCACGCATAAGGGAGTTGACCGCTCGCAGACCGCCACAGAGTGGACAGTCGAGGTTCAACAGCCCCTTGCTGATGCAAACGGTGACGCCATTGTCGCCGGGATTCCATGCTGCAATCCCGACCGCCGCCGCACCGGCGAGCAGGCCGGGTAGAGCCCTGGAACGAACGGTTCCAGAAGCGTCAGGTACTGTCAGCGAATCCGACACGCTCCGAGCTTAGGTCACTCCGATCGGAGCACGGTCTGATCGCCGACTGACATGCTCGGCAGACCCCCGACGCTTGGACTCGGAATCAGGGTGGATCTGAGTGGTCCAAACGAAGGTCGATGATGTTGAATCCGCCGACGCCGTGCTCGACAGCGGCCTCCAGGGCAGTCACGGCACCATTGATCATTGTGTGAGCGTCGCTGCGTCCATCGCCAACCGTGATGCCGATTGTCAGCACCACGAACTGCTTCTCGCCGAGTACCGCAAAGGGTTCCACCATCGTGGACAACAGCCTGTATGCGACCCCGGCAGAATCCTGCTTGTCTCCGAGGTCCTCGGCGATCACGTGAATCCGCCCGGCATCGTCGATGACGATCGAGTCCGTTGCTCGAAGTCGTTGATCGAGACGTGAGACAGCGATCCTCTTCATCTCACCATCGACGGTGCTTCCAATTGAGTGTGCCGATGCTGTGGATGTCTGATCGGAATCGCTCGACAGTGTCTCACCATGCAAGAGCGGTTCGTTTCGGCTCAGGCCGAACCCACAGGCGAGGAGAGCGAACGGGTTTCCTGAAAGCCCTGATCTTTCGATCGCAAACAGAACCGCTCCAGCGAGATCACCACGACGATCATCGACCGGCGGCGCCAGCGGCCTCCCATGCGCAAGCTCATGCTCACCCTGTGGGTGGCCGCTCTGCTCCTGCTCGATGGAAGGGGCGAATTCAGGCTCGGCCACCGGTACGGCGATACAGAAGATCACCTCGTCGCCGTTGCGGCGTGGGGGAGTGAGCGCCAGAGTCAGTCGAATGGGAACAGGGCTCCGGCCGTCGGTCACGACATCGATTACCTCGGCCTGCGAGACTCGTCCGATGATTCGCACCAGAGCGGATGTCAGGCTCGGAGCGTGGTCGGAGTGACACATGCCTACTAGGTGACGTCCGACGATCAGGTCCGGGGATGAGGAGATGAGTTCGGCGAACGCGAAATTCGCCGAGAGTGCGTGGCCCTCGCGGTCCAGTGTCGCCACTGCGACACCCGCTGCCTCAAGGGCGCGCCTCAACCCGTCGTCACTGGCGATGCTCATATGAGTCGCCCAGGGAGATCGATGGGGTAGTTCACATTGGAGGTTTCGTCACTGAAGGCGCTGAGTTTGAGAACTCTGCGCGGAATGGTCGTCTCGATATCCGAGACTGTCTGAACACTGGCACAATATCGCTCATGCCAATGCGAGAAGGCTGCAGACACTACGAGAGTCGTACTTATCCGAGCGGTGACTCTGTGCGGAAGTGCAACCTAGACCTGGCCCCGGAGGCACCTTGGAGGTGTCCCGAAGACTGCCCGGCCTTCACTCCCCGACTCGCAGATGTGAACTGGGCCCACGGGTCTCTGGTCAGCGGAGGGACGCCGGCTGAACCCAAGGGTGTGGGCACCGACCCATCCATAGCATCGCTGCTCGACGAGGCCGAGGACATCATCAACGCGGCGGTGCTTCCGACGCTGGCAGAGATCGAGACGGATAGGCGGGCCGTCGGTTCGCGTGGCTGGCGGGCGAAGATCCGCCGGATTCTTCACAGAGGGTGATCGCACGACTGGCCGATGGGTCACCGGTCGGGGCGTGGATGCTCAAGGCTCGTCCCGACGTCTGGGACATCGGGACAGCTCTCGAGCAGGGTCTCAGTCTCAACTGGTGGCGACTCGCCCACAGCTATCGCGCCGATCTTGTGGCCGACGGACACCCGTGTGTGATGTGGATCACCAGGGGTGACGCACGAACCCCCAGCGGAATATGGGGATACGGGAGGGTGGTGGGAGAACCGTTCCTCGGCACCGGCGACAGTACGGATCCGCTGTGGATCGACACTGTTGCCCAAGCTCAGGTGCGACCGAGAATACAGGTGGAGATTGTGACGCTGAGCGAGCC
>CAUJEC010000028.1 GCA_963169245.1 Actinomycetota bacterium | reverse complement strand
GCTGTGGCCATGCCGGCGACGGGAACGTCCACATGGGCGTGTTCTGCGCAGACGACGACCGCCGATCCGCACTGCTGATGGACCTGTTCTCCACCGCAATGAACCTCGGCGGTGCCATTTCCGGTGAACACGGAATCGGCGCCGCGAAGAAGAAGTACTTCAATTCCCTTGAGGACCCCGCAAAGATCGCGCTCATGAGAGAGATCAAACGCGCATTCGACCCCAAGGGAATCCTCAACCCGGGGATCCTTTTCGCAGACGTCTGAGTCTCCCCTAGGAGTCATCGAGCAGCCATAGTGCGACGCCGTCGAGGTCGTCGCGAACGATCCGGTCAGCCCTGGGCTGACGCAAACGAAACGAGAAAAGGCACTGATATGAACGGCGCCCACGCACTGATAGAGACCCTTGTCGCCGCAGGAGTCGACACCTGTTTCATGAACCCCGGCACCTCCGAGATGCATTTCGTCGCAGCCCTCGACGATGTCCCACAGATGCACTCGGTTCTTGCTCTCTTCGAGGGCGTAGCCACCGGTACCGCAGATGGATATGCCCGAATGGCCAACAAGCCTGCGGCCGTTCTGTTGCACCTCGGTCCGGGTCTGGGCAACGGACTCGCCAACCTTCACAACGCGCGCAGGGGCAGGGTGCCCGTCGTGAACATCATCGGCGATCACGCCACGTATCACGCGAAATACGATGCGCCGCTGCAGAGCGACATCAACAGCATCGCCAAGGGAGTATCGGGCTGGATAAAGACTTCGACTGACCCCGACCAGGTCGGACGCGATGCTGCCGAGGCCGTTGCCGCTGCCTATGGACGCCCGGGGCAGGTGGCAACTCTCATTCTCCCTGCTGATGTCTGCTGGCTGGACTCCACGGGCCCTGCGAGTCCACTTCCAATTCCAGAACGGTCGAGTGTCGACCCCGGACGAATCGGCGCCATCGCCGACATCCTTCGCAGTGGTGACTCCGCGGGGATCCTCATGGGCGGTGACTCAGTCATGGAGCCTGGCCTCGTTGCCGCCTCAAAGGTCTCGGCGGCAACCGGGGCGAAGCTGATTGCTGAGACGTTCCCGACCCGAATCGAGCGCGGTGAAGGCGTGCCCGCGATCGACAGACTCGGTTACCTGGCCGAGTTTGCTCAGATGCAGTTGAGCGGACTGAGGCACCTGATCCTCATCGAGACAGCGTCACCGGTGTCGTTCTTCGCCTACCCGGACAAGGCGTCTGATCTTGTACCGGAGGACTGTGAGGTTCACGTTCTGGCTCTCCCCGGAGAGGACTCGATCGCCGCACTGAACGCTCTCGTGGCAGAACTCGGGGCATCGGGAGAGTCGGTCACCCTTCCCGGAGCCTCCCGACCCGACTTGCCCTCCGGCGAACTCAACTCGGAGTCCTTCGCTGCGGCAATCGGCGCGCTGCTCCCTGCCAACGCAGTTGTAGTCGACGAGGGGAACACCTCGGGGTTGTTCGTCGCCGGAATGACTGCCGGCGTGCCTCGTCACGACTGGCTCTGCCTGCCCGGCGGTGCGATCGGCTTCGGGATGCCAACGGCCACCGGCGCGGCAATCGCCTCTCCCGAACGCCGCGTGTTGAATCTTCAGGCCGATGGCAGCGCGATGTACACCATGCAATCGCTCTGGACCCAGGCCCGCGAGAACCTTGATGTCACAACTGTGATTCTCAACAACCACTCGTACGCGATCCTCAACCTGGAGTTGTCACGCGTCGGCGCCAACCCCGGACCCAAGGCGCTCGAGATGCTCGACCTCAACCGCCCTCAACTCGACTTCACGGCGATGGCTCAGGGAATGGGAGTCTCAGCGAGCCGCGCCACGTCGGCCGAGGAGTTCAGCGACAAGTTGGAGGAGGCCCTGAACACACCCGGCCCCAACCTGGTCGAGGCCGTCCTCCCGTCAGTCTTCTAGGTCGCTTCACTCGCCCACTCGAGCGGTGAGATTCCACTCGCTCGGATCCACACTTCTGAGACGTCGCCGATAGTTGACGGTGTAATCAGGCCAGTTGTTGGTGATCCGTCCCGCCTCGTTCTTGTACCAAGAGGCGCAGTCATCGTCCCATACGGTTCGCATGGTGGCAGATTGGATCTCGTCGTCAAATGCATCCATCGCAGCATGCGTTGGCTCCACTGCCCCGACGCCATCGAGGACCATCATGTCGATCAGGCCGAGTATGTAGTTCACCTGCTGTTCGACCATGAACAGGATCGAGTTGTGACCGAGGTTCGTATTGGGTCCGTAGAGCATGAAGAAGTTCGGGAACTCCGGCACCGACAGTCCCAGCAGCGCACAGGCACCATCGGCCCACACCTTGTTGAGGGCGAGACCATCACGACCTGTGACCTCCACAGGTGTGAGGAAATCGGTGGAGCGGAACCCGGTACCGAAGATGATCGTGTCCGCCGGGTACTCCACTCCGTCCGCCACCACACCAGAAGGCGTCACTCGTTCGACACGGTCGGTCACGACCGAGACCGAGTCCATCCGCAGCGTCGGATACCAGTCGTTGGCAATGAGGATTCTTCGGCATCCGGGGCTGTAATCGGGCACCAGCGCCTCACGCGGCAGCCGGTCCGAGGAGAGCTGTCCGACTCGCTTGGCAAAGCCTGATTTCACAAGTTCGCCGAGCCGGCTGCCCTTACGCATCATCGAGAAGCGGGATTCGAATCGCCAATAGATCGACTCTCGATACAACTTCTCCACAAACCTCGAGTTGGCGAGAATCCATCTCTCCCACGGGCGGAATGCGCGATCGGGCTTAGGGATCACGTAGTTGACGCTGCGTTGAAACAACGTCATCGAGCGAGCCTCTCTGGCGACTTGGGGAACGAACTGGATTGCGCTCGCACCGATGCCGATCACCGCCACGCGCTCGCCCTTGAGGCTGTGTTCGTGATTCCAACGTGCGGAGTGGAACCATGTTCCGGAGAACTGCTCCAGACCTTCGATAATCGGCACATACGGCTGGTTGAGTTGTCCCAATCCGGACACAACGACATCCGCTGTGAAGGTCTCATCGATCGGAGCGGCATCGTCATCAGATGCCGACTCAATTCCAATCGACCGAAGCGTTCCCTCCCACCGACCGGAGGTGTCGTCCCACCTGAGCGATGTCACTTCGGTGTTGGTTCGTAGGTACGGTCCGAGCCCGAAACGTGGGACCAGCGACTCGAAATAGGAGAGGATCTCTGCCTGTTCGGGAAACTTGCGGGTCCAGTCGTTCTTGGGGGCGAATGAGAGGCTGTAGAGGTGTGAGGGAACATCGCAGGCCGCACCCGGATAGGTGTTGTCACGCCAGGTTCCACCCACTCCATCGGACTTCTCGTAGATGGTGAATGTCGTGATGCCACGCTCCAGCAGCCGGATTGCCATCGCGAGTCCCGATGCTCCGGCTCCGAGGATGGCGATCGTCGGCGTCGGGGATCCCGATTGGGCAGCGAATCGGGTCTGCTCAGTCCGGTCGTCTCTGGCCGATGAGCTCGAAGCGAGCATCCGGTCGAGTGACTGTGAAGCCATTATCGATTTCAAAGGATCGGTCCGTTCACTATCGATCACCCCCGTGACGTCAGCCTGTGGACCGGGCAACGGTCCAGTCCACCTCCAGAGCCAACCGTTGGGATCGCTCTGTGACCGCGCAACCATAGCGTGGTCGACGACGCTCCGAGCGCGCCCTATCGGCCACCACACGACGCGTAGATTCGACCCATGTGCGACACCGTTGTGAGCATCTCCGAAGACGGGGTCCTGTTCGCCAAGAACAGCGACCGAGACCCGAACGAGGCACAGTTTCTGGAGTGGGTCCCGTCGCTGGAGTTCGAGGCGGGCAGCACTCTGCGCTGCACCTGGATCGACATCCCCCAGGTGGCCTCCACCCATGCCATGGTGCTCTCCCGGCCCTGGTGGATGTGGGGAGCGGAGATCGGCGCCAACGAGCACGGCGTCGCCATAGGCAACGAGGCTGTTTTCACCAACGACAGCATCAGGCGCTCCCGTAGAGATCAACCCGGCCTATTGGGAATGGACCTGCTCAGGCTCGGTCTTGAACGTGGCCGGTCGGCCGAAGATGCCCTGGGGGTGGTGATAGACCTGTTGGAGCGCTACGGGCAAGGGGGCTCATGCAGCCTCGCGCACCCCGGCTTCACCTATGACAACAGCTATGTGATCGCCGATCCGACTGGTGCGTTCGTTCTCGAGACAGCCGGAAGGGCGTGGGCCACGGAGCGGGTCCAAATGGGAACCTCTCGGAGCATCTCCAACGCTCTGTCGATCGAGGCGTTCTCAAGGCATCACTCCGATCGACTTCGTTCTCGCCTGTCGAACGCTCACCTGCGCAGCGCCGCAACAGCAGCCATCGCTTCGCGTTCGAAGAACGTCGGGAATCTCGCCGCAGCATTGCGGGATCACGGAGTCGGCACCGCCCCGCGGTTCTCCCTGCTCACCGGGGCCATGAGCGCCCCCTGCATGCACGCCGGCGGTCTCATGGCGTCCAATCAGAGCGTTGCATCCTGGGTGAGTGATCTGAGCGACGGGCCCTCGCACTGGGTTACCGCCACAGCGGCACCGTGTCTGTCATTGTTCAAGCCGGTGGCCCTTCACGTTCCGATCGATCTCGGCACACGACCAACTGGGCATTTCGACGAGGAGTCCATGTGGTGGCGACACGAAGTTCTCCACCGCATGGCGCTGAGGGACCTTCCACGAGCGGTGGCGCTGATCGTCCCCGAACGGGATCGAATCGAGTCAGAGTGGTTCAAGAACCCACCGAGTTCGGGTATGGCCTTCAACGTGGCCGACGACACGACACAGGGATGGATACAGATGCTGAGCGATGTCGACATGGGAGAGACCCGACCCTGGTGGCTTCGGGCCATCTGGAGGAATCTCGACCGACAGGCAGCGCTGCCGACACCCTCGCCAGGAGGCGAATATGAGCGCTGAGTTCCGTATTGAACACGACTCCCTGGGTGAGGTGAAGGTCCCATCCACAGCCGCCTGGCAGGCGCAGACACAACGTGCAGTGGAGAACTTCCCAGTGTCTGGCCGCCAGGTCAATCAGGTTCTCATCGACTCGCTCATCCGGGTCAAGGCGGCCGCGGCGACGATCAACCTGCTCCTGGGGGTCATCGACCAACTAAGGGCGGAGGCGATAATCACCGCGTCCGCCGAGCTTCTCGCCGATGAGGACAGGGCCCGTCATTTCCCGGTCGATGTGTTTCAGACTGGGTCTGGCACATCGACCAACATGAACGTGAACGAGGTGCTCGCAACGCTCGCGAGTCGGGCTTCTGGGCTCTCGATTCACCCCAATGACCATGTGAACGCGTCACAGTCATCGAATGACACGTTCCCGACGGCGATCCACCTCGCAGTTATCGAGTTGACCCTGGGCCAAGCGCTTCCGTCACTTGATGCTCTGGCGAATTCACTCGAAGCGAAGGCGTCGGAGTTCGCCGAAACTGTCAAGTCCGGTCGCACCCACCTGATGGACGCCGTGCCTATGACACTCGGCCAGGAGTTCGGTGGGTATGCGGCGGCAATCCGACTCGGAATCGATCGGGTGGTCGCGGCTCTCCCCCGGGTTGCCTCACTTCCGCTCGGAGGAACGGCCGTGGGAACAGGGTTGAACGCTCCCGAACGTTTCGCGGACGCCGTCATCTCACTACTCGACGTGGAAATGCAGAGTCGAGTTGCTGCCTCAGGAGAGCTGGTCCACCTTCACGAGGCTCCGAATCACTTCGAGGCGCAGGGTTCGAGGGATGCGATCATCGAGATCAGCGGGGCATACCGCGTCGTGGCGCTGAGCATGTTCAAGATCGCAAATGATCTGCGTTGGCTGTCCTCCGGCCCGGCGACAGGCTTGAGCGAGATCCATCTTCCGGAGTTGCAACCGGGATCATCGATAATGCCCGGAAAGGTGAACCCGGTCATTCCTGAGGCCGTTCAACAGGTCGTGACCCAGGTGATCGGCAATGACGCCGCAGTTGCATTCGGAGGAGCGGCGGGGACACTCGAATTGAACGTCATGATGCCAGTGATGGCAGCGGGGATACTGGACACGATCTCGTTGGTTGCCAGCGTGTCACGCCTCTTCGCGGGTCGTTGTGTCGACGGAATCGTCGCCAACGAAGCGCGGCTTCTGCGCTACGCGGAGTCCTCACCATCTCTTGTTACCGCATTGGTGCCGCTGCTCGGCTACGAGGAGTCGGCTCGGATAGCCCACGACGCTCTCGAGACCGGCAGAACGATCCGAGAAGTGGTAACCGAGCGTGGACTGCTCGACCCGGAGGTGATTTCAGAGGTCCTCGACCCCCTACCTCTCACCAGAGGCGGCGTCCACCGCTGAGTGCCATTGTCGACTCAGTCTGTAGTGAGCAGAGCGAAGAGCTCCATCTTGCGATCTTCGAACTCCTCGAAGCTGATCTGCTCCTCCTCGAACTGCTTGTGCAGTTCGGCGACCATTTCGAGCAACTGATCCGGTGGGATCTCGTCGCCTTCCTTCATCTCCGATAGGCGTTCGAGGGACTCCGCACCCGTGGTCTCGTCCTCGGGGTCCTTTTCGAGTCTCTTCTCCCGCTTTGCGGCAGCCTTGGCCTTCTTGGCCCGGTCTCGTTGCAACTTGTCGAAGCTGGTTCGGCTTGCACCCATGGCGGATCCTCGTCTTTCTCTCGCTCACCCGATCTCCGCCACCATCTGGCCGCAGCGGACTGCACGACTCCGACGTCTGCCTCAGCGCGACCGATCAACTGGTCGCCACCGTATTTCCGCACCTCGGTTGCGGCGCACGGTTGGATGAGACGGGCGGTGCCGATGCCCGGGATTGATTCTGTTCTATGCCTTCGATGCCTATCGACGGGAGAACCGGTAACCCGTGTCTCGCCGAAGATGTTCCATGAGACCTTGGAGCCTCAACTGCCAAGCTGGCAAATCAGTGCGGGGTCGGAATCCCCGCACTGACATCAAGTGTACTCGTCTCGCCAGAGTCGCTGGCGGGCATATGAGTACTCACAGGCATTGGCGTCGATCGTCAACGGGCAGGTGTTCCGGCAGTCTGTGTCAGATTTCCCGACAATGGTTACCATTGACCGTGCTACGTCCGCTACGATGGCAACAAGAGCCCGTTCAGTGAACAGTTCGCCGAGTCGAACCTCCCCTGATCGGTTTGAACCAGATCCGGTTTAGACAATCGGGATTTGAGCCGGACGGCAGTCTGGGGCCTGCAGGAAGGGCCACGAATCCCTCGGTTCGACAGGTTGGGAACAATTATCTCGACCTGTGATGGACCACACAACAGCCTCTTTCAACACCAGAGCCTCTTTCCCACCAGCGAGAGCTGCCGAGGAGAAATGTACGAAGCTTCAGAGACGAGCGATCACTTGAGTCCAGATGATCTGCACACACAAGCAGCCACATCTGGGCCGTCGAACGCAGACAACGCTATCGACATGGCCATTGCCGAGGCACCCAAGCGCAAGCGCGAGGGAACGCCTCCGGCTGGCTTCGACTATGCCGTTGAGGCCGCCGCGGCCGCTGAGGCAACGACTGCTCAACTCGCGATGCTCGCCGAATACCCCGAGGCCTGGCGTTGGACTCTTGAGCGCCTCCTCCATTTCACCGACGAGTCACTTGAGTCCGTGCGACGGATCAATGGTCCGGAGCGTGACCAGATAATCGCCGACTTCGAACTCGAACGGGACCGGCTCGAAGCAGCTCTCGCCCGGTTACTTGGCGACACCGAGTCGGGACAGGATCCAGTGCTCGTGGAGTCGGCCGGCGAGGTGAAACTACAGGCGTCATGGGCTGCCGGACGTCTGGTGATCTGGGCTGCTGGTCCGGCGGCGGCACCCGCCAGTTCCACAGAGCTTCAGGCCATGCTCGAAAGCTCGGGAGTTGTGGCGAGCGGCTGGGCGACGCACCCACCTGTCAAACTGCCCTCAGGTGGCGCTGCCCCGGCGCTCGCTCTCCCCATTGTCGACGCCCTCGGTTGGCTCGCGAATGTGGGCGGAGGCCATGACGACAACCAGGCTGTGGGATCTAGCGTCACCTGGCTCGGCCGTGTGGCAATCCTTGCTGTTAGAAAGGTTGCAGCAGGTCAGATCGTACCTACCATCCGGAATCGCCGTCGCGGAAGATCCTCCGACGGCGAGGACTCCAAGACCGAACTATCGGTGCGTTGGGCTCCTGCGTTGCTGAGCGAAACCCAGATCCAGAACCTCGCAGCAGCCATGCCTGGTCCTCTGACAGCGCTCGAACGTACCGAGCCGCGGCAACTGACCATGAATGTTCTGGGCGCGATCGTCAACGCGATCGCCACCGATGCCGCAAGCCGTCTGACGCTCCCCGCAGCGCCACCCGATCCCAAGGATCCCGTGAGCATCGGCGAGGCTCTGTTGACGCGACTCGACGGGTCGAGTTTCGAGGTGCCATCCAAGGCCGGGACCGAGATCGCTCGCCGCATGGACCGATGGTCCAACCCGGTCACCACCCCCTCGGATGCTCGGCTCGTAGTACAGCTTCAGGCCCCGGATTCCGGAGGCGCGTGGTATCTGTCGGTTCAGGGTCCAGACCCTGATGGTGTTCTGGTACCCCTCGAGGTCGCTCTGATCGAGAGTCGCCCCAAACGTCATCTCGCAGACGAACTGGCCAGGCTCGAGCGCCTCATTCCCGTTCTCAAGCGTCCCGGCGCAGCTCGACGCGGCGAGGTCATTCTCAGCCAGGACGAGGCCTGGGAACTGATGTCGGAGACTGGCCCCAAGGCCGCCTCGGCGGGATTCGACGTACGAGTCCCGGCGCTGAGCCGCAAGAAGGCCACGCCCTCTCTGCGCCTCGATGCCATCGCCAAGGACCCATCGGTGGTGGGGGCCAATCAGTTGGCCGACGTTCGGTGGTCGGCTGTATTCGATGACGTCGAGTTGACTGCAGCACAGATTGCGGAGCTCGCTCGTGAGGCCCGGCCGTTGATACGCAGTCGAGGCCAGTGGATCGAGGTCGACCGAGCAGATCTGGCTGAAGCGGCCGCCGTTCTGGCCGAGCGTGAGAAGACCAAGGAGCTCACCGGCGCCGAGGTCCTCCGTTTCGCCATGGGGCTCGACTCCTCCCCGCTCGCCGGTGGTATCAGCGTCGGTGGCTCGAGTTGGGCGGCGGACCTTCTATCCAAGTCCGCTGAGATCTCCAAGGAGCCGATCACCCAGCCCGAGGGGTTCAAGGGCGAATTGCGGTCCTATCAGGGTGAGGCCGTGTCGTGGCTTGGGTTCCTGGATTCAGTTGAACTCGGTGGCTGTCTGGCCCTTGACATGGGTCTCGGCAAGACCCCGACGATGCTGGCCCATATCGCGCGAACCGCGGGGCACGGGCCTGCCCTCATTGTCGCGCCGCCAGCAGTCGTGGGTAACTGGGCCTCTGAAGCCGCCAAGTTCACCCCTACTATGAAGGTAATTGTCCATCACGGTGCCTCACGAGCATCCGAGGATGCATTTGAGCGATCGATCGACGGCTACGACATCGTGATCACGACCTATGGAACAGCGGTGCGCGACGTTGAGGCCATCTCCGGGGTCAAATGGGACCGGATGGTTCTCGACGAGGCACAGGCCATCAAGAATCCGGCGAATGAAACCAGCCAGCAACTTCGCAGGATTCCTTCTAGGGTCAGGATCGCTCTCACCGGTACCCCGATCGAGAACGGTCTGAGCGACCTGTGGTCGATTCTAGATTTCACCAACCCCGGACTCGTCGGATCGCGATCCAGCTTCGTTGCACAACTCTCGGTCGGTGGCGGATCCTCCAAGAAGAGCGCCGAGAGTGCCCTGCGCGCGCTCAATGGGCTATTGGTGTTCCGTCGCACCAAGAGCGAACCCGAGGTCGCCAAGGAACTGCCCGAGAGGATCGACCAACTCGATCACTGCTCCATGACCTCTGAGCAGATCGGCCTGTATCAGGCAGTGCTTGACAATCTCGTCGCCGAGCAGGAGTCAGCAACCGGCGAGGAGCCACGCAAGGGCGCCGTTCTCGCCGCCATCACGGCCCTCAAACAGATCTGTAACCACCCGGTCAACTACCAGGACGACGAAAAGCCACTCGTCGGGCGTTCCGGCAAGCTCGGTCGCCTCGAGGAGATCGTCGAGGCCGTCTTCGCCGCTGACGAGAGGGTTCTGGTCTTCACCCATTTCGCATCCTGGGGCGTCAAACTCGCTGAGTATCTCAGCGATTTCACCGGCACCCGAGTCGACTGTTATCACGGCGGACTCTCACGAGGTGCCAGAGACAAGATGATCGAGGAGTTCCAGAACGGAACCGGGGCCGGAGCGCTTGTGCTCTCTCTCAAGGCAGGCGGCACAGGCCTCAATCTGACCGCAGCGAGCCACGTCGTGCTTTATGACCGCTGGTGGAATCCAGCAGTCGAGGATCAGGCGCGTGATCGGGCCTGGCGTATCGGACAGACAAAGACCGTGGTCTCACATCGTCTCGTGTGTCCCGGAACCATCGACGAGCGGGTCGAGGAGGTTGTCGCCGGCAAGCGTCACGTGGCAGATCTGGTCCTACCCAAGTCCTCGTCACTTGCCGATCTAGACGCCCAGCAACTCCGCACGGCACTGGGCCTGCGCGATGACCTGCTTCTCACGGAGTCCTCCGATGACGAACGCGTCCGAGAGCAGACCACACAGGACTTCCGCAGCCTGGACGTCACCGATTCGGAAGCTGAAGGAGTTCTGCAATGAGCGGTCGTAGACGCACGAAGAACCGCAAACCGGCTGCCAAGCAGTCCAGGACAGCTCCCCCGGCGGAGTTCTGGCGCGCCGCGCCCGAGCCCCCCGACCCAGAGGAGATCGACCCCTCCGATCACCCGACGGCGCTAATCAACTCGATGGGATCACCACCGCTGCCCGGTCAGGCATCGGTTGCCGAGCACTATTTCGCTGCCGTCGTGGAACGCGCAGCCGCTGTGGCAACAGCCGTCGCGGCATCGGCAGACCTGCTCGACTACCACGACGACTGACCTTCGAACGCGTCCATCCCAATGATCTGGGTGGAAGCTCGAGTTGTCGTCGATAGCGTTGTCGCTATGGGTACGACGACTTCTCTGCCGCTGCGTCGGGTGACCTTCGACTACCCGGAACGGTCGCTTCTGTGTTGGACGCCCCGGATCCCCGAGGTGTCCGCGGCTGCGAACAGCGTGTCTCTGATGATGCCCTTCGTGGAGCCCTACCTGGCACGGACTTTGCGTAGAACGCTCCCGGACCTACCTGATGATCTGGCTGACCAGACCCGTTGGCTCATCGATCAGGAGATCGCACACCAACGTCAACACAGGACCTTCAACCGCCAGCTCGTTGCCGAGATACCGGCCCTGACCAAGGTCGAGTCGATGATGCGCTGGGTTTTCCGGCGACTTGAGACCAATCGCCCACGTGAGTTCTCGGTAGCCTTCGCCGCAGGTTCGGAGACAGTCGCCTACTCGATCGCACGATGGACCGAGGCAAACGCCAGTGAACTGTTCATGGATGCCGACCCACTCGCGACGACCCTGTTCATGTGGCATCTCGCCGAAGAGGTCGAACACAAGTCTGTTGCCTTCGACGTACATCAGGCCCTCGGTGGTTCGCGATTCAAATATCTTCTCGGAGCGATTCTCTCACTCCTCATTCTCGGGTTCTTCACGGTCTCCTCGAGCCTCGTAATGCTCAACGCCCAGGGTCGACTTAGAAATCCGATGAGTTGGTGGAAACTGTTGCGATGGGGAGTGTCGCTCTCCTTCGAGGTCCTGCCGAATGTCTTCGCCGCGGGACTCAAGTCGCACCACCCCTCGGAGATGGCCGATCCGATCTCGCTGGTCAGTTGGCTGCGCCTCTATGACGATGAGTCCTCCACAATGCCGATGTGGTGGGTGCCCACGACGGCAGTGGCCTGACCGTCTTCAGTCACATTATGGGGGTGGGCGATACCCCACGGTAGGATCGCGGAACGTCTGGATTTCCCGCACTCACACTCTCCGGCGAGTCCCCCACTCCCGTAGAGGCCATCACCTCTCTCGATGAACTCCGTTCCGTTCGACGACATCGCCGGGTCGGCAACGTCGCGTGGGGAGATCTTGCTTACCGTGTCTACACGACTGCCCTCGGCACCATCGTGTTGGCGATCTTCGCGTCGGGACTGATCGGCGACGAGGCACTGACCCGGGCACAACAGGCCCAGGTTCACAAGTACGGTCCCGAATGGGCAGGGCTGATACTGGGCGTTCTACTGGTGGTAGGTGCCCGCTCGGGTTCCAGAGGTGGCCCTCTCGCCCTCGAGGCGGCTGACGTCCACAATCTATTGCTCGCTCCTCTTCCGCGTGGTCGTGTGCTCCGTCGTCCGAGTATCGGCTCGATCGGCTACGGCTCAGCCGCGGGTGCCGCTATCGGGGCACTGGCAGGACTGTTGTTCGCTCAGCGGATTCCTGGCGGTAACGCTGCTTTCATTGCCAGCGGGGTGCTCTTTGGGGCAACTGCAGCAGCGGCGGGATTCGGATTCGCGTTCCTGGCTGCTTCGAGACGGATACCCGCCGTCGTCATGGTCGTGATTGCGTTGATTCTCACCGGGCTCTCCATAGCCAATCTCACAGATGTGATCGCGTGGGCGCCGCTGAGTGAGATCGGCACGATTCCATTCTGGCCACTCGGCTTCGCACCGGCATCTCTCATCGGCGTGCTGATCGTCATCGGATGCGCTGTGGCCGGCGTGTCCTGGATCGGCGGTCTATCCATAGAGTCGGCGCAACGTCGAACCAGACTCGTCGGACAGTTGCGCTTTGCCGTCACGCAGCAGGATCTGCGCTCCGTCCTTCTTCTGCGCAGACAGTTGGCGTCCGAACTCCCAGGCAGTAGGAACAGGCTGAGGTTCCTCTCACGCCCCCTCGGGCCGAAGTTCCCGATAGTCGGACGAGGACTCGCGAGCATCGGACGATGGCCCAGGGTTCGCATCATTCGCGTAGGGGTTCTCTGTGTCGGAGCCGGATTCGCCAGCCGAGCAGTCTGGCTGGGTACTACACCGATGATTCTCGTGGCAGGACTGTGCACCTATGTGGCTGCTCTCGACGCGATCGAACCACTGGCTCAGGAGATCGATCATCCACTGCTCGTCGACTCATACCCGCACGAGCGCGGCGATCTGTTCCAGAGACATCTGATCGTCCCCGTTCTGGTTCTGCTCACCGGGCTTGTTCTCAGCGCTGCTGTGGTCCTTGCTCTGGGTGCGCCTGTCGATGCCGACATCGTGGCCGCCATCACGGTGGTTACGGCGTCGCTCGCCGGGGTGGCGGGAGCAGCTGTGAGCGTGGTCGGAGAGGCAGTGCTCAGCGCACTTGACGAGGCGATGATGCCACCAGAGGTGGCGGGGCCCAGGGTCGTGTTTCGAATGCTGTGGCCACCTCTTGTCGCCATCAGCGGCTTCATCCCCGTGATCGCCGCCCAACGAGCGATGCGTGATGGCAGCGAGATATTCAATACGGCACTGACCTTTTCAGCGATTCCTCTGGTGATCTCAGTGGGAGTGTTCGCCTGGGTTCGGTACAGAGATGAACTACACGACAGCATGAACGAGGCAATGGGACGATGAACGACGTCGCGATACGTACGGTGGATCTGACCAAGACATACGGCGACGTCGATGCTCTGGGCCCGATCGATCTGGAGATACATGAGGGAGAGTCAGTCGTCCTCATCGGTCACAACGGGTCAGGTAAGTCGACGCTGCTCAACCTGCTTGCTGGAACCCTTGAGCCGAGCGACGGAATGGCCCGCATCTTCGGGTCGGATCCCGACTCCATTCACGTACGTCAACGCCGTTCTTGGCTGCCCGACAATCCGGTTCTCTACGACGACCTGAGTCTGCGCGAGCATCTGGAGTTCACCATAAGGATGCACGGCGGTTCGGGTGATGAGTCGATCATCGACGAACTGATCGAACGGCTAGGCCTGAGCGGCCGCGAGGAGGACCTGCCCTCGCAGTTCAGCCGGGGTCTGAGGCAGAAGTCCGCTGCGGCAGTCGCTCTGGTTCGACCGTTCTTCCTGCTCCTCGTGGACGAGCCCTTTGTCGGGCTCGACGCGACTGGTCGACTTGCGTTCCTCGACCTGCTCGAAGAGGCCCGTGACGGTGGTGCCACGCTGGTCGTCGCCACCCATGATCCCGAGGTGATCGACCGCTTCGATAGGGGTCTGGTACTCGACAATGGGAGTCTGATCTTCGACGGGCCTGCAGTTGATGTGAGGCCGTATCTGTCCGGGAGCGTCCTCTCTTAGGCACTAAGTCCGTCTAGGCGAAGGTTCGCGACCCATCGACGCTGCCACGGGGTCTCCACAGCGCGCCTGTGGTAGTTCCGACGCACCCATTCCACGGCATCCTCGGGGGGAATTCCGCTCATGATTGCGAGTACTGCAATCGCGGTGCCGGTTCGACCGACGCCTCCAGAGCACGCTATTTCCACGCGCTCGGACGAGCAGCGGTCATGCGCGTCATACAACGCCTCTATGGCAGTCGAGGGATTGCGGGGCAGGCGGAAGTCCCTCCACCGCAACCAGCGATAGGGCCAGCCGTCGATCCGGGGCTCGCCTGCCGTCAGATACACCCCGTAGTCAGGAGTAGAACCATCAGGAGCGGGCCTTTTCAGCCCGCGACCGCGTACGCGGCGACCGTCGGGCAGTTCGACGATCCCGTCTCCAAGGTCCCACGAACTCATCGAGAGCAACCCTAGGTGGAGAGAGTGGGCCTATTTGTGTTCTGCGACCTATTCGACGGCACCCGTATCGACATCGAGATCGACAGGCCCCTCCACGTTCAACGACGGCAATACCCGGTCGAGCCACTTCGGTATCCACCAGTTCCGCTCGCCGAGCAACTCCATCGTCGCGGGTACCAACAACATGCGGACGACCGTTGCGTCGAGGAACACCGCCAATGCCAGTCCGAAGCCCATAAGTTTGACGATGCGATCCGCCTCGAAGATGAACGATCCGAAGACGAACACCATGATCGCTGCCGCAGCGGTGATCACTCTGGCAGTTGCGGCCAGACCATCGGCCACCGATGCCTTGGCGTCACCTGTTTTGAGCCATTCCTCACGGACTCTCGAGAGCAGGAAGACCTCGTAGTCCATGGACAGACCGAACACGATCGCGAACAGCATCATCGGGATGAAGGGCTCTATGGGAGCAGGTTGCACCTTGAAGATCGAATTACCCCAGCCCCACTGGAACACGGCGACGATGATTCCATAGGACGCCCCGATTGAGATCAGGTTCATCAGCACCGCCTTGAGGGGCACAAGGATCGAACGGAACACCATCATCAACAGGGCGAACGAGAGCGCCAGAACAACGCCGAAGAACAGGAACAGTCGCTCACCCATGTAAATGGCGAAATCCACTGACAGAGCCACCTGGCCACTCACCAGCGGACGAATGCCGAAATCATCCTCGATGTCCGGCAGCACATCGGTTCGGAGTCGTCCGACCAGATCGTTGGTCGCCTGGTCCTGCGGTGTACTCTCGGGCACCACACTCCACAGGAAAGCAGTCGAGTCCGCGGGGTCCTCCATATTCGACGGAATGGGGAGCCCCGCTGAGGCAACACCGGGCACCTTGTTCAGTCGTCGGGTGATTTCGAGAAGGTCCGTGGAGCTCGACAGGTCCATTCCCTTTGGCACCGCGCCCGCAAGTATGAGCTTCCCGTTGCTTCCAGGTCCGAATCCCTCGGCCAAGAGGTCATATGCCTTGCGACCTGTGTTATCGGGAGGAAGGTTTCCTTGGTCAGAGAAGCCAAGATGGATTCCCAGAAGCGGAGTCGCCATGATCAACATGACGACCGTCGATCCGATCGCAAGACTCCACGGGTGGGCCTGAACGAACCGGCTCCACTTGTATGCCTTGGTCTCGCGAAGCGGCTTCGGGGCCGGGACAGGCACTTCGCCTCGCAATCTCGGGACCACCAGGGCACCCATGATCACCAGCACGTAGCCGGCGATGACGATCCACTTGAGGAACGAGTTCTCTGCTAGATGATCCTCCAGTCGTAGGCCAGCCCCGAGCAGCGTCAGTGCGACCAGAGCAGCCAGCACCAGTCCACGCCAGCGGGTGACATTCACCCGTCTGCCGGCAAGTCCGAGCAGGGCGGGCAGCAGGGTGAGCGATGCAATCATCGTGACGGCCACCATGGTGGCGGTGCCTATGCCGAGTCCCGATACGAACGTGATCCCGATGGTCAACATGCCAAGCAGTGAGATGACCACGGTCAGGCCGGCGAAGAGGACCGCTCTTCCCGAGGTGTCGATTGCAATCGCAACCGACTCCTCGACGCTGTGACCGGCCTGGAGTTGTTCTCGATAGCGCGTCACTATGAAGAGCGCGTAGTCGATCCCTACGCCCAGCCCGATCATCACGCCCATTGTGGTGGTGACGTCGGGCATGGTGATCACATTCGACAGCAGCCCCAGCGTGATGCTTCCGAGACCGATTCCTGCGAGAGCCACGCCGATGGGAAGCCCCATCGCGAGCACGGAACCGAATGCGACGATGAGAATAACGATTGCCGAGGCAAGACCGAGGAGCTCCGACGCTGGTGGCTCGAACTTTTGGAAGAAGTCGCCCCCGAACTCGATCTGGACACCCGGAATCTCTGGTGCCGCGGCGATCATCTTCTGACCCATCTCGGTGGCTTCGTCGACTGTGTAGTCGCGAGGGATCGTCACCATGGCATAGGCGAGCTTGCCGGCGAGCGGTCCGCTCGAAGCCAACATCTCATCGCTCTTTTGAAACTCGAGCAGCTCGGCCGGGTTCGAGGTCCCCGTGAGGAACCATTGGACCAGCGGCGAACTCGGGTCGTTCTCGCCCGCTGCAAAGGGATTCATGACGAGTACGCCCTTGTACTCCCCAAGATCCTTCAGATAGTCATCGATCGCGCCTCGGACCGCTGGTTGTTCGAACCCGTCATCAGACCGGAACACAACGAACCCCATCATCCCGGCGCCGAGTCCGCCCATCTCGCTCTCGAGGAGTTTGATTCCCTTTGCCGATTCGACGTCGGGGAGCCCGAAGTCGGTCGAGAAGGCGTTGCCGACTCCGGAGGCCAGACCGCCACCGACGGCTATCAGCACAACCCAAAGGGCGATCACGATCCAGTGTCGGCGTGCACACCATGCTCCGAGACGAGCGAACATCAGGGTCTCCGTTGATTCATTCGGGCTCACCGAAGCGGCCTCGACTCTGCACCGAGGCCATCAGGATCACTATTGACGGGGAACTCAGTATCGTTGCAGAGATCTTTACGCCGCAATACGGCGGCCGCAGGTCACAGCCGAACCTTCCCCTACACTCGGCCTCGTGGTGTCCCAGATGGCTGACCCCTCATACCGGAGAACCGGCGACAGCAATGGCGAGCGCGGCCCTGAGCACGGCCCTGATCGCACCGGGCCGACCAGACGTCGTCTGGCCCCCGAGGACCGACGCGCTCAGTTGCTCGACGTTGCCGCAGAACTGTTCTCCGAGTTCGGCACCAAATTCACCTCGTCTCAATTGGCAACCGCTGCCGGGGTGTCCGAGGGCACCGTGTTTCGATACTTCCCCGACATGGAATCGCTCATGAGCGCCGCTCGACGCCAGGCCGTGGGGCTCGCGAACCTTGTCCCTCAACTCCGAGCCGCAGCCGATCTCGACGATCTGGGCGACCGCCTGCGCGCAGCAGGTGCAGCCATAGCATCGCGAATCGTCGGGACCTCACGACTCGTGGAGGTCTCTGGACAGACTCCCGACAGGCCACAGAAGGCTGAGATTCGAGAACTGCTCGACGTTCTGACACCGCTGTTCGACACCAACGGGGCAGGGCAACTCGAGAAGCGACAGCAGGCTGCGATGTTCCTGGGTCTACTTGTCTCCGGAACGATCTTCAGCGTCACTCACAACCCAACTGGCGGTGACGCGGCTGCCGGGTTGGTCGATGTGGACCACATCGTCACGATATTCCTGCACGGCGTTCTGTCACTCGGCGAATATCCATCAGTCACATGACCGGGAATGATCGGCTCCAACGCGCCTTGACTATTGTTCTTGCACGCGACTGTTCTTGCGCGCGACGAAGATCCGATCGATAGGAGCCCCGATGCGAGCACTGGTTATCCACGAGAGTCTGACCGGAAACACCCGTAGGGCCGCCGGGATCGTTGTCGAGGAACTCATCGCTCGCGGCTGGGAGGCAAGTGAGTGCTCCTCGCGAACCGTGGACCTGGCGGCGCTCCAGCAAGCCGATGTGGTCGTGGTCGGCACGTGGGTCGATGGTCTGATTCTCTTCGGGCAACGCCCCGGAGGCTCGGGCAAACTCTCGAAGATCCCACTACTGGCCGGTAAGCCGACCTACGGGTTTGTCACCTACGCGGTCGACGCAGGCAAGACTCTCGACAAACTGACCGCGGTTCTCGAGGACCGAGATGGCGACGTCCGCGGGGCCATGGCGATCCGTCGCGATCAACTCGAGGTGGGAGCAGTGAGTCTCGCCGCAGGTATCGTCGAGGCCGTACCAGCAGCACTCGCTTGACTAGACCACTGGCTCTCGAGTTCGTCAAGAGCGCCACGAGACCAGATGACCTTCCTGAGGGTGACGTGCCCGAAGCGGCCATCGTCGGCCGCTCGAATGTCGGCAAGTCATCGCTCATCAACGCGCTCAGCAACCGGAGGTCTCTGGCAAAGGTCTCAAAGACACCCGGTCGCACACAGTTACTCAACTACTTCGTATTGAACGACGGGGCGAATCGTGACCCGATTGGCGCTGTCGTCGACCTGCCCGGATACGGATTCGCAAAGGTTCCGGCTCGGATAAAGGCAGGCTGGCAGGCGATGATCGAGGGCTACCTCCTCGAACGCGAGCAACTTCAGATGGTCCTCGTGCTCGTCGACGGAGAGGTCGGCCCCACCGCATTGGACCTGGCGATGCTCGACTGGCTGCGCTCGCACATGATTCCCCACTCGGTCGTGGCCACCAAACACGACAAGGTCAAGGCCGCAGTGCGAACCAAACGCAAGCGTGAGCTTGCCGAGAAATGCCACCTGGAACAGGGTGATGTCGTGTGGACCAGCGCCGAGAAAAACGTCGGAATCGATGTTCTTCGTTCAAGACTGATCACCTGGCTGGACCTCGAGTGACCAAGCCTAATCCTCTGGTGAAGACCTTCCTGAAGGTCGCCCTGATAGAGGCAGCAAGTTACCTGGCGTTGGTCGGTGCATCTATTGGTCATCGCGCCTTCGACATGGGGGACTATGTGCCGATTGTGGGTCTGATACATGGCAGCGTATTCCTGGTCTATCTGGCACTCGGCTTTGGGCTTCGTTGTCGCTATGGGTGGGACAGCGGCACGATGATCGTGCTCGTGCTCGCATCTGTCATCCCACTCGGGACCCTTCTCGTTGAGCGCAAGGTGGCGGCCAACCCAATGGCCCCTGATCTGCTCCATGGTTGGATCACTGCCGGGTCGGGTCGAAACGGCGGGTGAGGCGGCACAGCGGGATGGCGAGCAGAAGTGGCCCGATCACCCATATCGGCCGCTGGAGCCACCAGTTTGTGTCGACTCTCGAACCAACCCCAACGCCACAGCGGACGAGCACGTACCAGAACAGGGCATAGGCGCACAGGTGCCATGCGTAGACCGTCATCGACCACTCCCCTGCCTTTGTGAGCTGCGAGCGGAACCGCAGGCCGATGCCTCGGAGCCATGGCTCCAGTAGACACAACATGCCCATCTGACCAGCTCCGAGAAACACGACCATGATCGTGGGTGGACCCATATTCGACAGCTTGTGGCCATCGAGACCGACCATCGCCGCCGGATAGGGGAACGCGACTGCGCAAAGAGCCAAAAGCGAATATCCGCTCACCATCACCGCGGCCTGTGCCCGACGGCTGGAGTTCCGAAGCCGATCGAGGGAGAACCCGAGTTGATGGACTGTTCCCCAGACGAACACAAAGGCAAGCGTTCCCGTCAACGCGCCACCGATCCCCAGGCCGATTCGTGTGATATCGACGATTGCGACCAGAGCAGTTCCGATCACAACCGACCAAGGGCCGAAACGATGATTGGCTCGGGCCGCCATCGGCGCCAGGGCCACACAGACCAGATATGTTCCCAGGAACCACATTGGGGAGATGACAAGGATCACTCCCCTGACGAGGTCGGATCGTCCGGTTGCGGCGAAGGCACCTATGAGCACAAGCGCCGGCACTACCAGCGGGAGGACCGGTAGAACTAGGCGTCTGCTCCGATTGACCCAGAACGCTCGTCGGCTCGCAGCCGTCGGGGCTTCGCCTGAGCGTTCGAGTGTCTCTCTGTGCAGGTGGCCTCCGACGATGAAGAACGCCGGCATGATCTGGAGGAACCACGTGGCCACCCACATCCCCGGTGTCGCCGCAACGGGATTGCCGACATGGGGACCGTCCTCGGACCATCTGATGGTCGTGAAGCTCCAGTGCCAGATGACAACCACGAACAGCGCGACGCTACGCACCAGATCGATGAATGGGTCCCTCGGTCTCTCTCCAGCCGTCCCTGTGCCGTCTGGCTGAACTCGCTGGAGAGGGGTTTGGGAACGGGTTGTGACTACACTCATCGGGCACCTCTTTCGCCGGTTTCTGAAAGCATCTCGTTCTCGAACGGGTTCGGTAATCCGGGCGATCCCCCAGATCCACCCGGGGATCACCCAAATCCGAATAGTCGCCGACTACCCGGATTCGCCTGCCGCACGCCATGCCTCAGCAGAACAGTCATGAGAGACGTGATCTTGACTAGCCAGCACGCTGATATCGGTCGCGCCCCGCCACCGACTCGCAGGCCGAATTGGAGAATGGTGTCCCCCACCGACGAAGAATCCACCAACGAGGAGTCCGAGGACCCGAGTTCGCAGACCCCCGACGGGTCGCGCGCCGCAACGGTCGCGGAGTTGTCGTTCGCTGACATGGGCCTCGGTGACGAGGTCCTCGCCCAACTTGCCTCGCTCGGTTACGAGGAGCCGACACCGATCCAACAACAGGCGATCCCCACAATGCTGGTGGGCCGTGATCTGATTGGTCAGGCGCAGACCGGAACCGGTAAGACTGCTGCGTTCGCGCTGCCTATCGTCGAACTCGTTCGGGACGCGGGCCGGTCACCGGCTCCCCTCGCTCTGGTCCTGGCACCGACGCGAGAACTGGCGATTCAGGTGTCCGAGGCGGTTCACAAGTACGGATCCACATCCGGCGTGCGAGTCGTGCCCATCTACGGCGGACAACACATCGGACGACAGCTTGACTCGCTTCGCCGTGGGGTCGATGTTGTAGTGGCCACACCCGGAAGGGCGCTCGATCACATCCGGCGGAGGTCTCTGCGTCTCGATCTGATCGAGACAGTGGTTCTCGACGAGGCAGACGAGATGCTCGACATGGGTTTCGCGGATGAACTAGATGCAATTTTCGAGGAACTGCCCGAGGATCGGCAGACGGTCCTGTTCTCGGCCACCATGCCAGAGCGGATCATGAAGCTCGCAAGGTCACATCTCAATGATCCGGTCAGAATTCTCATCGGCCGTAGCGCCAAGGCGGCAGACCGCTTCTCTACGATTGAGCAGCGATCATACGTGGTCGCTCGGGAGCACAAGTCCGCGGCGCTCGGCCGCATCCTCGATGTCGAGTCCCCACCCGCCGCGATCGTGTTCTGTCGCACGCGCTACGAGGTCGACAATCTGACCGAGTCCCTCAACGGCCGCGGTTATCGGGCTGAGGCGCTACATGGCGGCATGAGCCAGGAACAGCGCGACAGGGTGATGGGTCGCCTGCGCTCAGGGACAGCGGAACTTCTCGTGGCAACCGACGTCGCCGCCCGCGGACTCGACGTCGACCAACTCACCCACGTGTTCAATTTCGACGTTCCCGCCGATCCCGAGACCTACGTGCACCGTATCGGCCGAGTGGGCCGCGCGGGCAGGTCCGGTATCGCAATCACGCTGACAGAACCTCGTGAACGTCGCCAGATCCGCAACATTGAATCGGTCACGGGCGTGAAGATCGACCAGCAGGGTGTGCCCAGCGTCTCGGATCTTCGCAACAGTCGCCTCGAGGCCCTTCGCAGCGAGATCGAAGCGGCAGCGGAGTCTCCGGACCTCGGAGACTACGAATCGATCCTCGATTCGATGCTGGAGTCGAGTGATCTGCGTCAGGTTGCCCTAGGAGCACTCCATCTGGTGCACCAGTCGGTGGCGCGATCGGTTGATGAGACCGAGATTCCCGCAGTCGCAGTACGGCCAGAACGTCGGAAGGCGAGTCATCGAGCAGATGGTCCGAGCCGCAACGCCCAGGGTCGCAACGCCCAAGGTCGGAACTCGGCGGGCCGTGGTGGCGAACGCGGAGACCAACGCGGACGTGGGCGCCCAGGTGGAGCGAACATGGCCAAGATCTACGTCGCCGCCGGTCGTGAGGCCAGGATTCGCCCCGGCGATCTGGTCGGAGCAATCGCGAATGAGACCAGTCTCAACGGCAACGACATCGGCTCGATCGAAGTTCGTGACCGTTTCAGCCTGGTCGAGGTTCCCGACAGAGCGGTTAACGAGGTGCTCACCGCGCTCAATAGGACGACCCTCAAGGGTCGCAAGGTAAAGGTCCGACGCGATCGATTCTGAAACTCATGTGGCATCCACCACACGCGATATTCGATACTTTCGGATCATGATTTCTGGAGTACTCAGTTGATCGACACCGGATATGACCTAGTGATCTTCGGTGGTAACGCCGGTGGAGTGTCACTCGCCATCTCATCGCAGAAGTCGGGGCTCAAGCGCGTTCG
>CAUJEC010000027.1 GCA_963169245.1 Actinomycetota bacterium | reverse complement strand
GGAAACAGCCAGTCGACGCTGTGACTCAGAGGGTCTTCATGATCGAGATCATCGCCGGACCGAGAACCACCAGGAACAGTGCCGGGAAGATGCAGAACACCATCGGGATCAGCATCTTGACCGGCGCCTTCTGAGCCTTCTCCTGGGCGATCTGGCGACGCTTGATCCTCATCTCCTCGGACTGCGAACGCAGCACCCGACCAATTGACACGCCGAATGTGTCTGCCTGGATGATCGCGAGCACGAAACCACGAAGTTCTGGAACGTCGCAGCGCTCATCCATGGCACGCAGAGAGTCGGCTCGGGCTGCTCCCGCTCTGGTCTCTCCCAGCATCCGGCTGAACTCCTCGGTGAGCGGACCTGGTACTGCGTGGATCACACGGTCCATGGCCTGCTCGAAACCGAGACCGGCCTCGACCGAGATGGTCAACAGGTCGAGAACATCTGGCAGGGTGCGTTGGATCTGTAGCTGACGATCCTCGACCCGACGATTCAGGACCGAGTCGGGTGCAATTATCAGGCCGATCACCAGCACCGCTCCCACCAACAGACGAGGCTTGCCCTCCAGTGGCCCCAGCCCAAGGATGAAGATCGCCACGAAGCAGACAGCCGCAGCGACAATCGTGCCCACCCTGATGGCAAGGAACCGATCGACCGCCTGAGGAGACTGGTTACCGGACTGGACGAACTTGCGCTTGACCTTATCGACGTATCCAACAGGCGTGAGTCGTCGGCCCAACTGGATCATCCCATCAAGGACCGGCGCGATCGCGCGTTCCTTAAGCGGGTTGAGCATCTGCTGGTCACGCTGGTTCTCGACCTCGTAACCGTCGAGTTGACGCAAGGACGCACGGACAGTCTCACGCTCGTCGAGTTGGGACAGGATCGTGTGGACGATCAGCCCGACCGAGGCACAAATGAGAATGATTGAAAGGAGTAGTACTGGATCCATCTCAGACCTCGATCGTGACTGTCTTTTTCATCCAGGCGAACCCGATACCCATGGCCAGCATCGCCAAGCCAATGAGCATGTATCCGAGCCCCGGGGAGAAGAGTGTCTTTATGTAGGTCGGGTTCATGACGTACATGACGGCCGCCAGTGCTGGTGGCAGGAACCCGATGATGATTGCCGAGATTCGACCTTCTGCGGTGAGGGTCAGGACGTCACGACGGAGCCGCTCTCGCTGTGTCATGGTCTCTGCGACTGTCAGGAGAAGCTCAGCCAGGTTTCCGCCGACCTCTCGCTGGATCCGGATAGCCATGACCGCCCAGGCGAAGTCGTCGCTCTCCATACGCTCGGCAACTGATTCGAGAGCCTCCTCGAGCGAGCGCCCAAGTCGTGCCTCGCTGACGACCCGTCGCAACTCCCGGCCCATCGGGTCGGGGATCTCCTTCGAGACCGACTCGAAGCCCTGGCTGATCGAGTAGCCGGCACGGAGTGTTCCAGCAAGCAGTGTCAGCATGTCAGGTAGCTGAGCGACAAACGCCTTTTTGCGCCTCTTCACCCTCATGTCCAACATCACCTTGGGGACCGCTATCGCCAGAGCGGCGAAGAGGATTCCGGTGAGGATGTTCCGTGTCAGGAACGTGACGACCAACAACAGGACTAGGCTGCTCGCCCCAGCGAAGAACATGCCCTCCGCCGCGCGCAGCGGGACATTGGCCTGTTCGAGTTTGAACTCGAGCCGTTCGGTCAGTCCACGCTTGTTAGCGATATCACCAGTGAGCTCGACGGCCTTGCGGATGATGGGAACCGTGGCGTGGCTCTCATCTGGCATCTCGAAGCGGTCGACCTTCTCGCCATAGGGGTCCTCGTATACCTCTAGGCGCTCAACGAGGTTGGTCTCATCCGGTAGGGCCAGCGAGACGACCGTCCAGAACAGGGTGACTGCTGCTCCGGCGATGAGCAGAACGGCGAGCCACTTGAAGATCGGAGAGGCGAATAAACCCGATATTCCGCCGCCTGTGGCGACCGCAGGAGCCAGTGCGGTAGCTCCAGTACGCAGGGCGCCTGGAACGAAGGCGACTTCGGCTTTGGATTTGCCGAGCGTCAGCGTCAGCGGAGTGAGCTTTCCGGTCGATGCATCCGACGTGGTGACGGTGAACCGGCCCGAGATGAGCGTCGAGAGATCCGTGACAGCACCCGCGATCTCCTCGTCATTGGCAACAACCCGGAAGGTGCCACCCGTGTCTGCGACGACCTGTGACAGTTCTCCAAGATCGGCTCCGGCTTCGAGACCGATGACGTGGAACTCGACCCCTGCCCGCTGAAGCGCTGAAGTGGCAGCGGCCACGCCACCGTCGGAGGTTCCCATCGGTGATGCAGCAATGAGTACCACTGCACCGTCGCTGTTGGGACCGCCGTCCTCGAGCATCTCGGCAGCTCGACGGACGCCCGCCCAGGTCTGCGAGGTCCCATCAGGGATGACGCCGATAAGGGAGCGACGCACAGCATCAGCACTGTCGGTCAGACCCTGTTCGACGGTCGGAGCGTGCCCGACACTTATGACACCAAGGTTGTTTACCGAACCGGCACCGGGCATCAGGGGTTCGAGAGCCTTCTTCGACAGCTGCACGGTGGCGTTGCCGAGCGCCGTTGCGTTGTCGAGCACGACCATGACGTCTGAGCTGCGACCAGCTGCCGAGTTGAGCGAAGCTGATTCGGGTGTGACGGACTTGCCACCGACGGTCAGTCTCAGGTCACTCGGCGCTCCACCGGTGACCCAGCCGCCCACACGGACCTTTCCGCCTGTGGCGTCAACCCGGTTGATGGCAACTGTCGGGCCGGTATTTGTGTCCTTGGCGTCCTGCGCGCTCGCAGGGCTGAAGGGGAACAGTCCGATGAGGAATCCAACGGCGGCCAGTGCCAGCAGGAATGCCCTGCTGCGCGCCCGCCGCACCGGGGAGTGGGACCGCGATCCACGTCGCGGTGTGGTTCTGGTCATGGTCACCTTCTTCCGACCGCCTTGCGCTCCGCGTTACCGGGAGCGAACATCTCCGGGCCGAGCCTGATGCCCTGATCGGCGAGCTTCTCGGCGAACTTGGGTCGAATGCCCGTCGCCTGGAGTTGACCCCGGTAGCGGCCGTGCTCGTCGACGCCGGCACCGAAGTCGAACAGGAAGATGTCCTGGAGGGTGATCACATCACCCTCCATGCCCTGCACCTCGGTGATGTGTGTGACTCGACGGGTACCGTCGCGAAGACGGGTCAACTGAACGATCACATCGATCGCGGATGCCATCTGTTCACGGATGGCCCGGACCGGTAGATCGAACCCGGACATGAGCACCAGGGTCTCGAGACGGGCGAGGGTGTCGCGTGGGCTGTTCGCGTGAACTGTCGTGAGCGATCCGTCGTGGCCGGTGTTCATGGCCTGGAGCATGTCGAGCGCCTCACCGGAACGACACTCGCCAACGACGATACGGTCGGGGCGCATACGGAGGGTGTTCTTGACGAGATCGCGAATCGTGACCTCTCCCCTGCCCTCGACGTTTGGTGGACGGGACTCCATCGAGAGCACGTGCTCCTGATGTAGTTGGAGTTCCTTGGCATCCTCGACGGTGACGATCCGCTCGTCGTCGGGAATGAAGCCCGACATGACGTTCAGCATGGTCGTCTTACCAGTGCCGGTACCGCCGGAGACAACCCCGTTGAGCCGGCCGAC
>CAUJEC010000026.1 GCA_963169245.1 Actinomycetota bacterium | reverse complement strand
AACAGTCGGTCGTAGTCTGGTCGGCTGGCGAGGGTGAAGGCTGAGACGGCGAGCGTCATGCGGTACCTGAAGAACTCATCGGAGATCAGTTGATTGCTGCTGAAACCCAGACGAAGCGCCTCCTCGAGATTGTGGGGATGGTCAGCGATTGCAGCTACAACGAGATTCGAGATCGTCCCGATAGCGGTCTCGGAGAAGGTATCGAGTAGGAACGCCTCAAATGGGTTGAGTTCTTTGCCGTCAGAAGTGATTCTTGCGCTGCACAATTCATCGAAGATGTTGTCGTTGAAACCCGCTTCCTCGGCGATGTCGCTGGCTCGCAACCAACTGAGTGGCAACAGCCCTGCAGCATCGGGTCCCTCCTCGGCGATCCGTTCGCGGGTGATCTCGAGGGCCGCGCTGATCAATGCTGCACGCATCTCCTCATTCGAGGACGACCTCGACGCTTCCTCCACCCCTGAAGATTTCGCCATGCAATAACTCTATCTCTGGCGGCGGAGCGGATATGTCGGATCCTGGTGGTGAAATCTCCGCCGGCGGGAGAGCGGACCGGTGGTCGAGTCTGCAGGTGGTGGAGTCGGCAGGCGCGAACGTCATTGGCTGAGCATCGCTACCTGATTGTCGTCTTCCCTACCCCAAGTCTGGGAACATGTTCCACATGCGAGGCGAGTTCAGCCACTGGTTCCGAGGAGCGGGCCTGGAGATAGTGATCATCGTTTCGGTGACCCTGTGGCTGCTGCGGGTCTTCGATACGGGGGCACGGGTGATCGAAGGGCGAATGCGTTCTCGTTTTGAGGATGACATCACATCGAGGACCCGTGGGGCTCTTATTCAGGCAGGACGATATGGTCTCAGCTTCTTCACCGGCACCGTTGCTGTCATCCTCATCGTCTCGCGATTCTCCATTCCTCTCGGCTCCCTCATCCCTGCCGCCACCGTTGCCGGTACGGGTCTTGGCTTTGGGGCACAACGCGTCGTTGGGGACTTTCTCGCCGGGTTCTTCCTCGTCACTGAGCGGCAGTTCGGTGTCGGCGACATGATCAAAGTCTCGGCCGTGGGCTCTGAGGCCGGGATAGTCGGAGTGGTGGAGGAGGTCACTCTTCGTGTCACGAGGATCAGGCGGCTCAACGGCGACGTCGTCATCTTCCCGAACAGTGTTCTTCAACAGGTCTCCAACATGTCAAGGGACTGGGCGCGGGTGCTGATCGAGGTTCCTGTGCCCATCGCCACCAACGTTGATCGTGCAAGCGCTCGGATCGACAGGATCGGTGTTGAACTAGCGGAGGACGAGGAGTGGAGTTCCGACATCCTCGAAGCCCCACAGGTTTCAGGAGTGGAGCAGTTGGAGGAGGGCGCAGTACGGCTTCGGGTGAGCGGGCGAACTCTTCCCGGCAAGCAGTGGGGGGTTGAACGGGAGTTGCGTCGGCGAATTGCCAGCGTCCCCTACGTGGACACCACTGGCGATAACCCGACGGTTGCACTTCGGCCATATGGCGAATCTCAGAGCTCTGATCCGGTTGGCGACGAGGCTCGACAATCGGAGGATCAGTGATGGAGTCCCTTAAGAAGGCATACAGAGCGCTGCGGTCGGTTCGATTGAGCACGTGGGCCATAGTCGCCATCGCGATTGGGGCCACCGTCACTCATTCGATAGTCCGGCCCGACCCTGTCCCTGACCCCACATCAAACCCAGCGGTCGTTACGGTTCCGACCATTACCCCCACCACTGTTCCCATTACCACGGAACGGCCTGGAAAGAAGGCGACCACAACTGTTGTCCCAGAGTCGTCGAGCACTGTGCCAGCCGAGTCTGATACGACAACATCGCTGCCTGAGTCGGATGCCCCACCGACGTCAGCGACAGTATCGACAGTGGTTGCACCTGAGGAGAGCACTACCAGCGCACCGGAGGCAGCCACGACGACCACCGTGGCGCGGCCCACAACCTCAACCCCAACAGTTCCTGGGTGACCCTGGATCGCTCTTTGGTCACAAGGGTCGCCAGCGAAACAGACCCAGATCGCCGGTGGTGAAGCCCCAGGCATTCCTGCCTTTACCGGGCCACGGACACTCAAGGCCGGCTTGTCGGCTCCGATGTGGTCGGGATCACCACGGTGACCTCTACGCCGCTCGAACTCGGTGATGTGATGGCCACAGATCCGCCGGCTTCCTCTATGAGGGCTCTGACAATGGCAAGCCCAAGTCCCGCTCCGCGAGGCCGTCCCGAACTCGGTGCCAACTCCAGATCGGAGTCCGTCCCCAACCCCTGACCTCCCTGGCTGAGTCTCTCAAAAGCGCGGTCCAAAATCTCATCGGACATCCCCGGGCCGGTATCGGCAACGACCATCTCTACGGTCGTATCCCTGACTCTGATCTCGATGGTTGTCAGAGTGCCTGATGGTGTGTGCTGGCGGACGTTGTTCAACAGGTTCGTGATCACCTGTTGGATCCGGTCCCTGTGAGCTGTGATCAGAACTCCGGTGGGTCCATCCAACTCAATCGGATAGGCGCTGTTGACCGTCATGGCGTCTGCCGCCGCTTCGGCGCACAGTTCCCTCAGATCAAAGGGTTGTGCCGGGGGCTCTGTCATCTGATGTAAGGACCGCAACTCGATCTGATTCATCAGAAGGAGCCCCTCGCTGAGGGCGCTGAGCCGGCGGGCTTCATGTGAGATCCGTGTGAAGGCCGAATCAATTCGATCCGGGTCGCTGAGCATCCCGTTGTGGTACAACTCCGCGTAGCCGATGATGGTGGTGACCGGGGTGCGCAGTTCGTGAGCAGCGTCGGCCGCGAACGTTCTGGTGCTTCGGGCCATTCCGTGAAGTTCATCGATCATCTGGTTGAGCGCATCGCTCAGATCGCCTACCTCGGTGCCGGGGCGACCGGGAGGCATCCGAGAGCCAGTTCCATTGCTGGTGATCGAGCTTGCGGCAGCGGTCAGCCGTCTGAGCGGACGTAGACCGAGTCCCACGACAGCGATGCTCAATCCCGCAAATGCGACGATGAGTGCCGCGCCGGTGAGCCTGTAGGTGGTGATCAACTCCTCGATCGCCGATTCGGTGCGCCGGTCCTCCAACGCGGTGAAGATCACAGCGTCGGAGTTGGGAATGGCGGAGGCGATGGCGGCGAACTCCGTACCGTTGGCGGCGACGGCGGTGAAAGTTCCTGATCCGACACGCTTGGCGAGATCGTCGGGGATCTGTGGAACTGCAACGGAGTTGGGGGAGAGCGCCGGAAGTGAGAGCACCGTCCCGTCGCTCAGCATCACCGCCGAGAAGCTGTGGTTCAGATCACTCTGGGTATCGCTCTGAAAGGAGCGCCACTGCTGTAGTCGTCGTCCGTCATCGTGGCGTGCGATCTGTTGACGTGCGGGGCCGACCATTCCCCGAGCGATGATCTTGAGTTCCTCTGTGGTTCTTGCTTCGAGAACTGTGCGCGTCCTGGTGATTGCGACAGCGGCGAAAATCCCCACCGCGAGTGCCAGTGCCGTGATGCTGAGTATCGTCACCCTCCACCTGATGGTCACTGTTGACCTTTGGAGTTGGATGCTGTGTTGATCGATGTGGCGGACCCCCCGACGAGTCCGTAACCGATGCCGCGGCGGGTGACGAGCAGATCTGGTTCCTCAGGTGAATGTAGCTTTCCACGCAGCCTGGAGATGGTCGTCTCGAGCGTCGAGTCGTCGGCTCCCTCGCCAGAGGTCCATACCCTGTCTATCAACTGCCCACGCGTGAGGATTCTGCCTCCGTTCTCCATCAGGACTTCGAGAAGTCGGAACTCGATAGGCGACAACTGAAGGGGTCGCCCAGATCGGTAAACCTCGAATCGGCATCGGTCCAGTCGGATGTCCGCGAAACGAAGGACATCGCGCTCGGAGATCGACCCTGATTGGCCGCCTGTTCGTCGAAGGACCGACTCCACACGAGCGATCAGTTCCTTCACGCCGAAGGGCTTGCGAATGTAGTCATCGGCACCGATCGACAGCCCCCGCGTGACGTCCTCCTCGTCGGTTCTGGCAGTCAGGAAGATCACCGGAACGCGGTGCCCTTCGGCGGTCCACCGCTCCATCAACTCGAAACCGGACCGATCGCCCAGCCCGACGTCGAGTATTACCGCATCGAGGCCGCCCCTACGGACGGCCTCGATCGCGATGTGTGCCTGATCTGTTGAGTCGACCTGGTAACCCGCTGAGTTCAGGGCAGTGGTGACCACCTCGACGATTCCCTGCTCGTCGTCCACCACAAGCAGTCGTGCACGGGCACCTTGGTTCATTACACATCTCCTGAGAACTGAGTGCGCCGAGTCGGTCCCACCTACTCGTCACGCCGAGCCGGCAGGACCAATCAGCATATGATCAGCACAATGGTGCGGGAATGAACGGCTCGATGTCGTTGTAGATTCCGAGCTCTCTGGTCATGAAGTGTGTCCACTGCAGGTCGGTGGCGTACTTGTGTGCTAGGTAGAGCTCCCTGGCGTGAAGGGCAGTGTCGCAATACGAGGTCATCTCGGTATGCAGGCCCATGGACCGGGCGCGGTCGACTGTGTGTCTCACACAGTCGTATGAGACGGCCTGGTCATAGAGTGAGGCGATACCGGAATAGGCGACGTCGCCCGTATCGATTGTGGCGGACGGCTCGCCATCGGCTGAGAAGGTGCAACCGGATGCCCCGAGAGTGGCGTTGGGACGCGAGTCGACCGGCGAGAGCGTGTCGCCGGGGAAATACGATGACGTTCCGACGTTGTCCCACTGGTATGCGGTGTTGGACGCGATTACAGCGCCAGCGGAGAAACCACTGACCACAATTCGATCGGGGTTCACTCCTAGTGATCCGGCATTCGCGCGGACGTATCGGACTGCTGCGAGAGCATCGCGTGTTGCTGCTTCCATGTTGCGAGAGCACTGCGCCAGATTGGCGTCGTAGGTGGGATCACCTGGGGCGTTGTTGTCCTGTACCCACTGACACAGTGACGGCTTCGTTCCATTCGGTCGCAGTTCGCCGAAGAGAGTTGTGTCTATCCGGTACTCGGCGGAGATGACGACATAGCCCCGCTTTGCATAGTCGAGTGCGTATGCCATCGATCCGTCCGAGGCCATCGAGTTGACGCCCATGGCAAAGCCGCCACCGTGGTAGAAGATGATCGCCGGACGTTCGGTTCTACCGTCATTCGGATCGGCCACCCACATTCGCAAGGGCTGATTCCCATCCTTGAGATCTGGGCGTGGGTCAGAGTTGATCTGATAGGCAGTCCCCTCATAGAGAACCCCTCCGTAGTGGGGGTCGATGTTCGGAGCCGAGCCCCAGACGTTGTCGGTGGCATTCTTAGGGGTTGCCGTGGGAGAGATTTCGGGTTGAGGGGAGATGTAGAGACGCCCGTCGGTCGGTCCGGGAGGAACGGTCGAACCAGGCGGCCCTGATGGTGGTGACTGCATACATGAAGTCAATAAGAGTGCAGCGAGTGTGATGAGAGGCTTCCGCATCATGTTCTCCTTGGTGATGGGACGGGGCTCAATTGGTCGGGGCTCAAACGGATTCGGCTCCCCTGAGTCGGGGTCGCCGGGGCCGCGTCCTCACTTGAACACGTGAACCTCACAGAATCCTCACAGCCGCGAAATCCGCCTGTGATCATCTGGGATGTCGTTGCGGTCGCTCTATCGTGGTGCCGATCTAGCGCCGAGATTCTCTGCGCAGTAGGACTGTGTTGGTTGAAGGTCCGTTTGGATTTAAGGACTGTGTTGATGGAAGGACTGTGTTGATGGAAGGACAGCGTTGACCGAGAGCCGGTCTATTCCCTCACGCCTCAGAGCAAAACTGCGCCAAGTCGGACTCGACAATCTGGCTGGCTTCCTGGCGATCCTGGCGATGTGCGTGGGCCTGATCTCCACGGTTCTCCAGAAATGGGTGCCGGTCTCGGACATGGCCCTCATCGAGATGCATGTACGCGACGTGCCGCTTCACCTGCCGCTCGTCGGTGCATATTCCCGGTTCGGATGGTCACACCCAGGGCCCGCCCAGTACCTGCTTCTCTCGGTTCCATATCGGTTGATGGCGGGTGCCAGTTGGAGCCTCCCAGCGGCGACGCTGATCATGAACATCGCAGCGGTCGTTGGCGCGTGGAGGGTCGCTCGGTCCATCGACGAGTCGGCCGGTCGGGTCGTGCTGTTGGGGGCCATGGCACTGGTGGCGTTCGGGGATCCGGCCAGCCTCAGAAGTTGGTGGAACCCGAGTGTCGGTCTGATCGTCACCTTCACGCTCGTCATCGTCGCCTGGGGCACATCTGAGCGCCGAGCCTGGCCCACGTTCGCTCTCCTTCCGCTCGCCACCCTGCTGATCCAGTCACATGTCGGATACGCCGCCGTCACGATTCCGGTCGTCGCTTCAGGGCTTGTGTTGATGGTGTCGCGACGCAGCGACAGGGAGCCTGACCGGGAAACATCCTGGTGGCACGCTTGTGGCGGTGCTGCACTGGCGGCATTGATGTGGCTACCGCCACTGATCGACCAGATTCGTAATGAGCCGGGCAATCTGTCGGCGCTTCTTCACAGCGGTACCGGAGAGGGGAAGCGAGCCGGAATTGGATTCGCTCTGCGGCTCCTCTCCGAGAACCTCGGACTTCCACCGGCGTGGGCAGGGCGCGATGTCGCTCAAGTGACGGCACGGCTCACGCCGAGTTGGGTTGCTCCCGTGCTCATACTCATCCCCATAGGGGCGCTGTTCATGGCGGTTCGAGATCGATCGCTGCCGGGTCTTCGTGCCCTGACGGTTGCTGGCGCTGCGACCGGTGGTGCCATTGTGGGAGCAACGTTTGTGCACGGTGATATCTACTGGTATCTCCTGCCCTGGTTCGCACCAGTGATCGCTGCGCTGGTCGCTATGAGTAGCTGGGTACTCATTGCCAACCTTCCCGCCCAGATCAGGGCCAGGTCGGGGCAGGTGATTTCTGTTGCGACGGTCCTGCTTGCCGTCGTCGCAGCAGTTACGCAGATCCCCGCTGCCGAGTTTGATCAGGGCACGGCGGACGCCGTCGAGGGTCTGTCCTCCGCTCTGATCGCAGATGCAGATGGGCATCCCGTATTCATCAACACTGCACCGGATTTCACTTCGGCGGCAGTGTATGGAGGCGTAGTCCTCGCAGCGGAACGCTCAGGGTTGGACGTGCGCGTACCCGAGGCAGACGGTGTCCGATTCGGGTCCCACCGCGCAGGAGGAGTCGGTGAACGGATCGAGTATCTGGTTGCTCAACCGCAGAATGTCCCATCGCTTCGTGGCGATGGTTGGAAGGTGGTTGCAGAACACGACCCATTTACGGCCAGGGAGCATCGAGAACTGAGCCGGCTGAGGGCGGAAAACGACCGCCTGTATCGTGGTCCAGCCTCAGCAGAGACCGATTTGGCACGCCTTGCCATCAGCGCTCAGATCACAGAGATCGAGCAGTCGCGCATTGTCTCTCTGTTGCTACGCCGGTAGGAATTTGGCGCTAGCGGCACTGCAGGCCCCTGTCGGAGCCAGCCGAGGGATCCACGTCCAGGCTTTGCGTCAGAACTGAGGCATCAAGGATCTTCGCGATTCCCTTAGAGCCGCGTCGGATCGGGCGTCTAGGGTTCCCGAATCGTTGCGAAGGAACCCACCGCTTCCACCCCCGGATTCATGAGTCCGGAACGCCTGACGGCGATCTTCGCCATTTTTGCCGTTGTGGTAGCCGGGGTCTCAGCAATACTCCATGGTTGGACTCCGGTCTCCGATCAGGCACTCATCGAGTTGATGGTTCGCGATGTCCCTCTGAATGCCCCGTTGGTCGGCTCATGGTCGCGTTTTGGCTGGAGTCACCCCGGCCCGGCACAGTTCTACTTCCTGGCGGTCTTCTACTGGTTGGGAGCCCGCACGTCGGTCATGTTGTTGGTCGGCACGATTGTTATGCACGCCACCGCAGCGTTGATCGCCTGGTACACGGCCCGACAGGTCACACCCCGAGCGGGTCCGCCTGTGGTGGTGGGGGCTCTCGCGATCGTTCTCACAACCAATCCGACGCTTCTGCGTGACCCATGGAATCCGTATGTGGCGACGCTCGGGGCACTCGCGCTGTGCTGTGCAGCCTGGGGGTTTGCCGAAAGACAGACCGCCGGTGCCATCGCTCTATTTCCAGTTGGAACCTTCCTAATACAGGCAC
>CAUJEC010000025.1 GCA_963169245.1 Actinomycetota bacterium | reverse complement strand
GAGATCAGCGAGTCAGTTGACCAGGCGATTCAGGCAGAGGTGAGGGCATTCATCGTCTCGGGCGCGGGCGGACACTTCTGTGCGGGAGCGGATCTATCGGAACTCGAGGATCAGAGTTTCACGGTTCGTCTCCGTGATGTGCTCGATCGACTGGCGGGAATGAGTGCGGTGACGATTTCTGCAATTTCGGGTGCTTGCATGGGACTTGGAATGCAACTCGCCATGGCATGTGACATCCGAGTCGCTGGCCAGGACGCCAAGTTTGCAGTTCCCGTGTCGAAGTTGGGCCTGATGGTCGACCTGTGGACAGTTCGGAAGCTGGCTGCTCTTGCGGGTCATTCGACCGCTCGGCAACTCCTGACCACGGGCATGCCCATCGACGTCGGACGCGCCTATCAGGTCGGTTTCGTCCAGTACCTGGTCGATGATGGTTCGGATCCGCTTGGCGTAGCTGTGAGTCTGGCGGAGACGGTATCGGCCCTGGCCCCGTTGTCGATTGTCGGTTCCAAACTCGGACTGGACCTCGTTGAGCGTGATCCTGGGTCTCGCTCAAGTGAGGATGAGTACCGGGTTGCATTCGACCGTGCATGGTCATCGGCCGACCTGGTTGAGGGAAGGGTGGCCTTCGTTGAACGCCGCCCGCCCGAGTTCAACGGGAACTGATCGGCGCAGCCGATCAACGGGGTGGCGATGAGCCAGTTCGCATCCCGAGCGTAGATCGCCTCGACTCGCTTTCGGAGCATCGACTCCTCAGTTTTTGGTCCCGCGTTGGGTACCGGTCATCGCGTCGCCGTCGGAGCGGGTCACGGCACAGAGGAACTTGCGATCGTGGTTGTCCCAAGACTGCTGGGACGGCCACCAGGTACGGATATCGAGATCCGAGATACTCCAACGAACTCCGACGAAGGCCTCGAAAAGGTCATAGCAGCGCTGTTCTGCCAGATCTGCCATATGACTGGTTCCGGGATAGGCGGCGCCTCTGCCGGACGCCTCATCGCGGTGGGTCACGATCGCATACATCTCGAAGTCGTGTGGCTTGGCGCAGTCGATCAGCCAGGCTGCCCTTGTCATGGACTTGGAGTCCGACGCGACATCGAAGCACGAGTCCTCTTCGAGGTCGCTGATGGACACCAACTCTGCCCCTTGGGGTGGACCATCGGGAGCGGTTGTGGAGGTGGCATCCACCGTGGTGATCGAGGAACCTGCAGTCTCGCCCGACCCACCCCCACCACAACCGGTGGCCACAAGCAGGCCGACGATCAACAGCATTGCTACTAGTGACCTTGGGTTGACACGGCGAGGGGAGGTTGGGTTCAAGTCGTTGAGCTGTCTGCTCCGACGGGGGCTGACGTGTCTCACAGAGGTGGCAGATACCGGTCCAGATACATGTATCCGAACCAGATCATGGCGAGGATTCCCGGAGTGGCAATCAACCAGACGGCCCACGGTTTTGTGTAGCGCTTTGCGAAGTAGGCGATACCCGCAATGAGTGCGGCAGCAAGACCGAAGCCGAGCGCCCTCCAAAGGGCCGAGGAATCTCCGGACTGGCCCTCGTCGAACTGTTCACTGAGCGTCGGCTTCAGCTTGGGCGTCGTCTGGTTGGGCTTGGGCGTCGTATCGGTCACCGGCACGGCCTGCGCCGGTGGTGTCTTGAGCACGGCATTGACGATGATGCGCTGACGTGCGGAGTACTTGGGGTGACACGCGGTGAGCGTCAGTCGGTTGTCACCTGCGTCGTTGAGGACCTCGACCTGAGAGGGTTTGACGGCGTACCACGCCTGATCCTCCTCACCCGGAGCTGGGATCACCACATAGGTGAAGGAACCCTGTGGGGTCGAAATGGTGATCTCGTCGCCGGGAATCAACTCATCGATCCGGTTGAAAGGCGCTCCGTAGGTCGTTCGGTGGCCCGCTATCGCTGCGTTCCCGGCCTGCCCGGGAAGCGGTGTTCCCGGATAGTGGCCGGGCCCCTTCTTGAGATCGGCCCGGGTGACGCCTGCGACGAAGACCCAGTTGACACCAATTCGGGGAATCGAGATGACGCCGATCGGCTCACCGTTGGCAGGCGGAGCCATCGGTGGGGCGGTGACCGGATCGATCGCCTCGGCCGCAGTGACCAGATCCTCGGTGTCGAGGTGACGGACATTCGTCTTACCCATGTCGGCCGCGAGAGAGTCCCGGAGGGTGTCCTGCTTGCGGGATGACTCGATGCTCGTTCCCCAGAGCTGGAATGCCACGAAACCCAGCACCAGCAGTCCAGAGATGATCAGCGCACGCCCGAGGGCGCTCAGTATTCGACCTGCCACCGCTAAACCGTATCGTCAGTACAACCTTCGGAACCACACCATGAGGGTCTTTCTCAGAGAGGAGGGTCCGTCTTGGCTCCGCCATGGACCTAACCGGTACCGTGGAGAATCCGGCCACATAGGGTGACCCTGTTCCAAGCGGTGCATGCAGAAAATCGTCGAACTTCGATCAGCGGTCGCACTCGTGGGCCGATTTCCTGCGCTCGCCGGTGTTGACCTCGACGTCCACGCCGGAGAGGTGGTGCTCCTGAGCGGCCACAATGGCGCAGGAAAGTCGACGCTCCTTCGGATGTGTGCCGGGCTGGTTCCGATCGCCTCGGGGTCTGTGATCGTGCTCGGAGAGGACCTGCGACGGAACCGTTCGGCAGTGAGGCGTCGGGTCGGGCTGCTCGGGCATCAGACCTTCCTCTATGAGGACCTGAGCGTCATCGAAAACCTCGACTTCTGGTCGCGGGCAACCGGCGGAGAAAAAGACGACGGTCGTGCGGCACTCGACCGCCTTGGGGTCGCGCCCCGGCTACATGAGGTGGGCGTCAGATCGCTCTCTGCTGGACAGCGGCGTCGGGTGTCCTTCGCTGCGATGATCTGTCGACGTCCCGAACTCTGGCTTCTCGACGAACCACACGCTGGCCTCGACTCGGCTGGCCGCGACACGGTCGATGACCTGGTCAACGAGGCGGCAGAGCGGGGCGCCACTGTGCTCGTGGTCTCACACGAACTCGATCGAGCCGAGCGAATAGCGACGAGGCACGTGACCATTGATGCTGGTGTGGTCCAGGCCGGCGTCGCAACGTGCCAACCGGATGGGGCAGGTCCTACCGATGATTCGTGACATCCTCCTCATCGCAGGGAAAGACCTGCGAATAGAAGGTCGATCCCGCATCGGGGTCGCACAGGTACTGCCATTCGCCCTGCTGGTGCTGTTGTTATTCGCCTTTGCGCTGGATCCCGATCGTGGGGTGCTTCAGGCCGCGACGCCGGGCCTTTTCTGGGTGACGGTGCTTTTCGCCTCCGTGCTTGCACTCCAGCGAAACTTCGGCATCGAGGCCGAGGACGGGATCATCGACGCCCTTCGACTCTCAGGTATCGCCCCAGCGTCGATATATCTGGGCAAGGTGCTGGCACTCATCGTCCAACTCGCCGCTCTTGAGCTGGTGCTCGTCGCTGCGGTGGCTGTCTTCTACAACACCGATTTCCACGGAGTGCCTCTCCTGGTGGCGATCGCGGCGGCAACGACGGTGGGAATAGCTGCGACAGGGTCCATATATGGTGCGTTGGCCGCCCGGCTGCGCAGTCGCGACACCATACTGCCGCTGCTGATCCTTCCCCTGCTTGCTCCTGTGTTGATCTCAGCAACTCGGGGGTCTGAGGTAGCTCTGAGGGGCGAAGCTGGCACAGGATGGTCGTGGGCCGCTCTCCTCGGGCTCTTTGCCGGCGCTTATCTAGTGGTCGGTGCGGTCCTCTTCAGCCCTCTCCTGGAGGATGCATGACTCCCTCAAACTCAGCGTCGGATACGGCCACAGACTCGGCGCCGACCGGTTCTCGTTCCGCACTCACATCGACAAGTTCAACCGGATCCCGGGCGTTGGGGGCGGCTGCGCTCATAACGGTTGCTCTGGGCATTGTCTACGGGCTCATCATCAGTCCACCGGATGCGAAGCTGGGCAGCACGGTTCGGATCATCTACCTCCACGTACCGACAGTGCTCGCCGCGTACCTTGCGTTCATCATCACTGCGGTTGGCTCAGCGATGTATCTGTTCAAGAAGACCGAGTTCTGGGACCTTCTCGCATCGTCCGCGGCCGAGATCGGCGTCATCTTCTTTGCCGTCACGATCATCGACGGAGCCCTTTGGGGCAAGGTCACATGGGGCGTGTTCTGGCGTTGGGAGCCGCGCCTGACCACCTCAGCCGTGCTGTTACTCATGTACATCGGATACCTGGCGATCAGGGCACTTCCGGCTGACCCTCACACCCGGGCCACTCGGTCCGCAATCGTTGGCCTGGTAGCAGTGGTGAATATCCCCATCGTCCACAAGGCAGTCGACTGGTGGCGTGGAATCCATCAGGGGCAGACAGTGCTCGGGACCGTCGATCCGAACATGGCTGGAAATCAACTCTTCGCGATGTACATGTCGATGCTCGCCGGAATCCTGGTGTTCGTCTGGCTTCTGATCCACCGTTTCCGGGTCGGATACCTCACCGAACGCACCGAGGATGTCGCCCTCGCCGAGGCGATCGAGGCCCGGCGGCTCGAGAACGTCGGACACGGAGGCTGATGTGACGAACTTCTACATTGCGGCAGCATGGGTCATCACTCTGGGCGTTGTCGGGGGATACGCGCTGACGCTGGTCATACGAGGCAGGCGTCTTAGCAGGCTCGTTCCGGCGGAGCGGCGACGCTGGATGGCTGATGCCTCGCGTGATGTCGATGCCGACACTGCCGACGCCACCACCGCCGACTTCGGCTCTGTCGACAACATCGGGCAATCAGCGACACGGTCCCATGCAGCCCATGGCGGCGCAGGTGGAGCGAGCCATGTCTGATGAGATCCGTGCTGACGTCTTCGGCGAGGAGGAGTCCGCCGACTCTGCCTCGACGGGCTTCGATGTCTCTCCCAAGGCTCCCAGGGAGATGGGGTCCCGCAAGGGCAACAAGGTTGTGGCTGTCGGCGCACTTGTGGTTGCTGCGGTAGTCCTCGGTCTTGTCGTCTTCAACGGCCTCAACGACGCCTCGATGTTCTATTACAACGTCGACGAGGCGGTTGCCCGTAAGCCCGAACTCGGTGAGAAGAGATTCCGCATGCAGGGCAATGTGATCGACGGTTCGATCAAGGAGGCGGATGGGGGAGTGACCTTCAAGATCGCCTACGGAGATCAGGTCGTCGACGTCGAGAACCGTGGCAACCCGCCCGAACTGTTCTCGTCGGAGATCCCGGTGATCATCGAAGGCAGCTTCGTCGGAGACGAGTTCCACAGCGACGAGATCATCATCCGTCACGACAACAACTACGACGAAGAGCACCCCGAGCGGATCGACAAAGCCAAGCAGGATGCCACCCACCGCACGGAGTCCAAGGGGTGAATCGGGCGCTCGGACTGGCTGGGCTGGTACTCGGGTTCGGTGGCGCGCTCGTCGCTGTCGTAATGCTCATAGGTGCCATCCGCACCAAACGGTCGGACCTGGCGAAGATGGGGCGTTCCTATTCGCTCGTGGTCCTCGTGGGAGCGGTCATGGCGGTGGTCGCCATGCAACTGGCGCTCGCTCAGCGCGACTACACGATCCGTTATGTGGCTGAGAACGGCTCGTCCACTACTCCTTTCCTGTTCAACGTCGCAGCCATGTGGGGCGCGCTCGAAGGATCGATTCTGCTGTGGGGAATCATCCTCGCCATCTACATAACGATCGTGGCCCACAAGTTCCGCAAGCGTCTCGATGATCCCCTGGTTATATGGGCGCTCATCGTGATGTTCAGCGTCGCCCTCTTCTTCTTCGGGTTGATGCTCACCGCCGCCAACCCGTTCCAGTCGAACGTCGCCGCTCCCGGATTCGATGGCCCTGGGCCCAACCCGCTGCTCCAGAACCATGTTCTGATGGCGTTCCACCCACCGATGCTCTACTTGGGCTACGTGGGGTTCACCGTTCCGTTCGCGTTCGCGATTGCAGCACTCATCACCGGCCGGGTGGGCGAGGGCTGGCTCATCGAGACCCGACGTTGGACGCTCTTCGCATGGGGCTTTCTCACCGCCGGCATCATCCTGGGGGCGTGGTGGAGCTATGAGGTGCTCGGCTGGGGTGGATACTGGGCGTGGGACCCGGTCGAGAATGCCTCGCTGCTGCCGTGGTTGACCGGAACCGCGTACATCCATTCGGTCATGGTTCAAGAACGTCGGGGAATGCTGAGGGTCTGGAACCTCTCGCTGTTGTGTGCGACGTTCTCGCTCACGATCCTGGGGACGTTCCTGACACGGTCCGGGGTGGTGCAGTCGGTGCACGCATTCACCGCAGGATCGGTCGGCCCACTGCTGTTGGGGTTCTTCGCAGTGATCGTCTTCGTGTCGGTGGGTCTCATCGGTTGGCGTGGAGATCAACTCCGATCGGTCGGTCGAATCGACTCCGCGATGTCGCGGGAAGGCGCTTTCCTTGCGAACAATCTCGTGTTCGCGGCGCTCGCCTTCGTCGTTCTCTTGGGAACGGTCTTTCCCCTGATTGTCGAGGCCGT
>CAUJEC010000024.1 GCA_963169245.1 Actinomycetota bacterium | reverse complement strand
GGGTTGGACTGGTGGTCGGGGGTGGCCGTTGGGGAACCGTTCGGGGTGGTTCTGGTACGCTTGGTCGAGAACGCTTTGGCGGGCTTGGTTGATGGCTTGTCCGTTGCCGGCGTGACGGTCAGCGGGAGTGAGTAGCCCGATGCCGGTGTGGTGGTGTTCGTTGTTATACCAGTCGAAAAACGTTTCGCAGTGAACGATTGCTTCTTCGATGGTGTTGAAACGGTCGGGCCAGTCGGGCCGGTATTTCAACGTTTTGAATCCTGCTTCGGCATGCGGGTTGTCGTTGGACACTCGTGGCCGTGACAGCGACCGGCGTATACCGAGGGTGTCGTAGAGCTCGGTGATGGTACCTGCGATCATTTGGGCGCCCCGGTCCGAGTGACTGACCAACTGGTGAGGTTCCACTTTCTCTCGCTCGACAGTCCTCTTGATGAGTTGTTCAGCAACCCGGGCTGTTTCGGTGGTATCGATACACCATCCGACCGTCTTACGGGACCACAGGTCCCATATCGCATACAGGTAGAACCAGACGCCTTTGTGAGGGCCCGGCAACCTGGAGATATCCCAGCACCACACCATGTTCGGTGCTGTCGCAACAACCCTCGGTTTCGGGTGCCCTACCCGGGCACTGCTTTGACGGCGCTGCCCGGAAAGCCCGTGTTCACGCAGGATCCGGTGCATTGTTGATTCCGAACACAAATATGTGCCCTCGTCCAACAGGGTGGCATAAACCTCGGTGACGCCGACATCAACAAACCGCGGTTCGCACAACACATCCAACACGGCCTGTTCCTCAGCGTCAGATAGTTTCGCTGGATGAGCACGACGCGGTTCACCAGTCGCCCGCGACGGCCGGGAAGGCAGTTCGCCACGCTTCTTTTGTTGATGGTGACGCCACGTTCTCGGTGCCACACCCTGGGACTTACACGCCAACGTGACACCAACCCGCAGCGTCCACGCCTCGATCAGAGCAGTCACGTCGGTTGGGAGTTCGCGCTGTCGTCGAGTCTCACGTCCACGTGCAGCGCCAAGCATTTTCCCTGAGCAGTCACCAACTCCTCCAACGTCGAAATCTTCGACTTCGCCCGGGCAAGCTGAGCTTCCAACTCACGAACCCGGACCTTCGCCGGGTCCTTACCCGTCGACTCAGGGCCACGCTTCCTGGCACCCAGAGTGCCGTCATCGATCTGACGTCCCCATTTCCACACATGAGACTGATAGATCCCCTCGCGACGCAACACCTCCCCACGCCCAGTCGAATCCAATGCGTCCCGATACTCTGAAACAATCCGACGTTTCTCCTCAACAGAGAACGAACGCCGAGGTTTCCTCACATCAACACGAGTAGACGATTCTGCTGCCATAAAGCTCCCTCCAAGGAGACTAGAAACCGGCAACACCAATACTCACACACTACGTGGGAATCACACCCTCTTATTGGTGGATTCGTTTTCGTTACTCCGCTAGTAATTGCTGGTGGAAGTTTCTTGTTGTTTGCCGGGACAGGTGTCGCTGTAGCTCTCATTGGCGCAGGCGCAATGCTCATCGTAGGCGGGTGCCTATCTTGGTTTGTGCTGCGGGCGACAAAGTCAGAATGACTGTTTCGACCGATGGCAACATGGGCAAGCCCACGACCTCGTCCGTGGTGGTCTCCAGATGGAGCCACCACTCGCCCTTCTTCGGTCGATTCCCTCGGACAGCGGCGACAGAATGCGGGGGCTTTTGCGCCGAACCCGTTTCTTCAGCCACCGATTCGACCTTCGTGCCGCTGCGCCAGCCCAGTTCGTCAGCTCGCACGATGGGTCTTTGAAGCTGGCCCGCGGGGGCAGGCGTGTACGGTACGGATTCGTCTTCTGATCTCGCGCAAGTTCCGAGTTGTACGGTACGGTTATTCAGGGGTTTGCGTACAACTGGGAATGGGTGAATCATGGCGAGACCGAGTCGTGAACAGATCTACCAGAGGCTCGACCAGGCGTTCACTGAGCTGAACAACCAGATGGGTGGCCTGCCGAACCCTATTGAGGCTGGGGATATCTGGACGACCATCTGGTATCAAGAGGCCCACCACTCCACAGCCTTGGAGGGCAACACCCTTGTGCTCAATCAGGTCGAACGCCTCCTCTCAGAGGGCCGGGCGGTTGGTAACAAGGAACTCAAGGAGTACATGGAGGTCCGCGGCTACGCCGACGCCGCGAAGTGGGTGTACAGCCAGGCGCTCGAGCCGGGTGCCTGGAGCACCGGTGATCTGGTCTCTCTGACAGAGTTACGCCATATCCACGCCGTAGCGTTGGGGCCTGTATGGAATGTTGCACCATTCCCGCACGCGACTGAGCGTGAGACGCCGGGAAGTTTTCGAGAGCACGACATCGCCCCGTTCCCGGGCGGCATGGTGCCACCCTCATGGGTAGAGGTGCCAGCAGCCATCAGTAACTGGATTGAGGAGGTTCGGGCTGTCTCTGCGGCGGAGTGTCCGATCGAGGCACTTGCTGGCGTGCATAACAGCTTTGAGAGAATCCATCCGTTCCTCGATGGCAACGGGCGTACTGGCCGACTGGTCCTCAACCTAATGCTCGTTCGCTTGGGTTACGCGCCGGTCATCATCTACAAACGCGATCGCGAGCGTTACCTCAAGGCCCTCCGGGCCGCTGACGGTGGCGACCTCGGACCCCTCGGGGAATTGCTGGCCCGAGCGGCGATCGACAATCTCTACCGGTTCATCGTTCCGGCAGTTGCTGGACCGAATCGGCTGGTCCCGCTTGCTGCCTTGGCGGGACCCCACTTGAGTGAAGGAGCGTTGCGAGTAGCGTCCAACCGAGGCACCCTCAAGGCCCAAAAGGGCGACGACGGACACTGGCGTTCAACTAAAGCCTGGGTCGACGAATACGTCGCCACAAGACATCGACGCAGGACCTGACCCGACATCGCACGATGTCGTCGAATCAGCTGACCCTGTCACCAAATACCCATGCAGGGTAGGTGGCCCTGAGAGGTAACCGTTCGGCCAGAACCGTGTTGTAAGACCATCAAGTTCTTGGTCATGAGCCGTGTATGACACCGGAGTCCACCCACCACCAAACGTGTTCCCGTCGTTATAGGAAGGGACTGCAGGAATGTGTTTGTAAACGGGATCTGGTCCTGATAGTCCGCGACTGGGTGTCGTGGGCCGGGCCACCGTTGATGAACTCAACGCCATCGCCGACTCTTTGCGTCTCGTATTCGAACTTGACTGAATCTCATGACGTAACCGGCTCGGCAAGGAATACCCCACGCAGAGGTTTCGAGTGACCGGAGTTCGCGACATCAGGACATCATCGATGTGATGCTATGATGCCTACATGCGGACAACGATTACCCTCGATGCCGACACGCGGGGCCTGATCGAGAAGTTCATGGCAGAACGCGGTCTTTCATTCAAGGAATCGGTGAATGAGGCGATCCGCCGAGGGCTCGCACCCGCTCCAACTGAATCCCATGTGACAGTCCCTCGACACCTTGGGACTCCGAGGATGGACGTTGTGAAGGCACTCGCTCTGGCTGCCGATCTCGAAGACGAAGCCATCGCGCGACGTCTGTCGGAGGGACGGTAGATGAAGATCGTTGATGCGAACGTCCTGATCTACGCCGTTAACGCTGACTCGCCCCATCACCAGGCTGCTCGGAAGTGGCTGGACTCTAACCTCGTCAAACCAAGCGGAGTCGGGATTCCATGGATCGTGTTGTTGGCGTTCATCCGCATCGTTACCAACCCGCGGATCATGCCAGATCCCATGGCGTTGGATGAGGCCATGAGCCAAGTGGAGGCCTGGATGGCAATGCCGGCCGCCGTGGTTGTCGAGCCCAGCCCTCGACACATGGCGCTTTTGGGTTCACTGCTCCGAGAATGTGAGACAGGATCAAACCTCGTCAACGACGCTCACATCGCGGCGCTTGCGCTCGACCGAGACGCAACGATCATCTCATTCGACCGCGATTTCGCCCGATTCACAGGAGTGCGCCACCAAGTACCCCAAGTCCACTGAGCATGCTGGGTTCAGGATCTCAGGAATGATTAAGCAACTGCCTATGAGCACTACCTCGAGCGGTCCGTTGTCCGGATCAGCCCAACCCCGGTCGTGTCAACAGCACAATTGAGAACTTGGCTGGCGGCGGTCCAGTCGACGAGGTCAGACTTTGGTGACTTTCACGGCCAAGAAGTTGTCGACGTGGCAACAATCAACCCCGAAAGTGAGAAGGCCGCAGCCCGGGGCAAGTACCGGTGTGGTCATGGTGACGGCGCTACCGTTGTTATCCGCGTGGTATTTGGTTCCGGCCCAGTCGAGGTCGATTGTTCCGATCGAACCCCAACTGCTGGGACCAGTCTCGATCAGAACCGCAGACGCCGAGTCCAGACACACCAGCACTGTTGCCCTCGGTCCACCACTCGGATAGTCCAACGTGGGTTGCCAGAGGTTTGCCACATATTCACCCGGGACGTTGAGTACCGCCTGCGGTGCAGACGAAGTGCAGGAGCCAGCGAACATCATCGCTGCGACGACTAGGGCTGCGGCAGCGACACGGTGACGTCGCGAGGCTGGTTCCCGCGACGTCATGAACGATGAGCGTGAGGTCGTGGCAGTCATCGTGTGCCCCCTTTTGGTGGTGCGAAGCAGTTTGGTTCCCCTGAATCTTACGCCGATCTCGCTCATCGGTCGCTGTGACAAAGTCCCCACAGAAGCCATCCACTACCGGCGGGCCATCGACGCATGAGCGTAGAGGGCTCAAGAGAGCACGATTCAGCCAGTCCGGCGTTTCGGGTGGGGGCATTCCATGAGGCACGATGTAGTCGTGAAGCTGCTTGAACCGGTTCAGATCGGGTCTCTCACCGCTGCGAACCGGGTGGTGTTCGGCCAGCACGAAACCAATCTCGGTCGGGACCGTTCCATGTCTGATCGTCACGTCGCCTATTACGCTCGACGTGCCGCTGGTGGAGTCGGAATAATCGTGACCGAGGAGGCGTCAGTCCACCCCTCGGATTGGCCATACGAGCGGGCGCCACTAGCAACTGAGTGTGGCGAGGGTTGGCGTTTGATCACCGACGCCTGCCACGACGAGGGAGCGCTGGTCTTCGCGGCGCTCGGCCACGCTGGTGGACAGGGAACCTCGCACTGGAGCCAACGTGAACTGTGGGCACCCAGCCGTGTGCCCGAGGTGAACACGCGTGAGGTGCCCAAGTGGATGGAGGACGGCGACATCCACGCTGTCATCGACGGTTTCGCGGAGGCCGCTCGCCACGCTGTTCGCTCTGGGAGTGATGGCGTCGAGATCAACGCCGGACAGTACTCACTCGTCAGACAGTTCCTCTCTGGGCTCACCAACCACCGCGACGACATATGGGGACAGGACAAGACCCTGTTCCTCCGGACCATTCTTGAACGTGTCCGAGAAGCCATCGGAGACGATCGGGTGCTGGCGCTTCGTCTCTCATGTGACGAGCTTGCGCCTTGGGCGGGAATCACGCCGGAACAGGCGCCGGGGCTGATCAACCAGATCCTGATACCCGACAGTGGCCCGTCGGCCCGGGTCGACATGTTGAGCGTTGTCCGTGGGTCGATCTATTCGGTTTCGGCAACCAGACCCGACGGTCATGTGGAACCGGGGTTCAACCTCGCTCTTGTTGGCGATGTGGCCCAGTCGCTCCAGGCGTTAGGCAATCGTGCGCCTCTAGTCGTCGCTCAGGGGTCGATTGTCGATCCCGAAATGGCCGAATCGGCGGTCACCGAGTTGGGCGTCGATATGGTCGAGATGACTAGGGCGCAGATCGCCGATGCAGACCTCGTGGCCAAGCTGCGTCGTGGCGAAACGAGCCGGATCCGACCTGCGACTCTCGTCAACCAACGCACCCAGGTGCGCGACAACCGCAACCCGATCATCACTTCAACGAGTGACCCACGCTCAGGTCACGAGACCGAGGATCCACCGGTTGAGGGACCCGCCACTCGTCCAGCTGAGGTCATGATAATCGGTGGGGGACCGGCTGGTCTGGAGGCCGCCCGAGTCGCGGCCATGCGAGGTCACAGCACCACGTTGGTCGAGTCGTCGGACCGGCTCGGGGGCATGGTCCGAACAGCGCAACTCATGCCAGGTTTCGCGCGACTCGGGCTGCTGATCGACTGGCTGGAATCCGAATGTCGCCTCGAAGGCGTCGAGATCCGATTCGGTGAGACCTTCAGTGCCGAGGCCATTGCATCGTGGATGGACGCTCCAACCGAAGCGCCGGGTGGACGCCACGTGATCATTGCCACGGGCGGAACCGCGGGCATACAGATATTCGAGTCCACAAAGGCCGCGGTCGTCATGTCAGTGGCTGATGTCCTGGCCGACCAATCACCGTTGCCCTCGGGTGATGTTCTCATCTGGGATCCAATCGGCGGACCCTGGGGTGTGGCGTGTAGCGAGCTGCTCGCAGCAGCGGGCCGGGTGGTCCACCTGGCGACCCAGGACAACATTGTCGGTAACGAACTGGCCCGCTCAGGTGATCTCGCCCCGGCCAACGGGCGGTTGCAACAGGCGGGGGTTCACCTGCACAGGCGGCGGATCCTGCGCTCGGTCAAAAAGGGTGCCGCGGTTCTCGAGAACCGGTTTACTGGCGAACGCGAGACACTGAAGGTTGCTGCGGTCATCGACGCCGGTCACCGGCTCCCAGATGAGTCGCTCTGGGATGCAATCGCTGGCCAACGAATTGGCGCGCTGGGCGAATCATCTCCGATCACCCGCATCGGTGACTGTGTTGCGCCGCGTACAATCCACGACGCGATTCTCGAAGCGCGACGGGCCGTGCTCGCAATCGGTTGAGCGAGCCGCGCTGAACAACTGAGCGGTAGATCTGAGGAGCTGCATCGGTCCAGTCGCTCCGATGCAGCCCGCACTCAGCCGTAGAGCTGACGGATCATCCAGTCCGTGGCGATGACCGCACCCTGGCCCTGAAAATGCAGACCATCAGGTCGCAACGTGACGCCATCTTGGGTCACGCGGCAGTCATCGCGGCTTGGACACACCCATTCGTTCAGCCGCAGTTCGACCGCACTGGGAAGCTCGTTGGTAACATCACGAATTCGGGCGTTCACACAGTCTGTGACGTCGTCGGCCTCGGTCGAACGAGTCGCTCCGAATCGACCGTAGAGCATCGACGTGACAGCCACGGTCGTACCGTTGGAACCAAGGGTAGCGATGTCGTTTCGCAAGGACTTTTCCAGTGATTCAAGGTTGGCGGGGTCGCAGGTCGAAACGCCGGGTTCGGGTTGGCGATAGCTGAACCGGGCGAGGATGACCACGTCGGGCGCTGACCGCCCTACTAGCTCACCCCAGCCTGACATCCACTGCTCGCATCGTTGAACTGGCTTCCTGCCGGTCAGTGACTGGTCATCGTTCGGGTCGAAGCGAATCCCGCCTAACCCGCAGCCAACCAGACTTGATGCGCTAGCGGTATAACCGAGAGGACCCCCTTGCGACTTGAACGCATCTGTTAGGTCATACGCGATTGAGTCCCCGATCAGAAGAATCCGTGGATCGCGTCCATCGGGCCGCATCAGCGGTAGCTCCTGGGGAGTGGTTGTTGTGGTCGATGTCGCCGTAGCGGTTGACTGAGTCGAATTCGATACAGCGTCAGGATCTGAAGAACCAGTGTTCTTTGGTGTCGAGTACGGAGAACCGCTTGACTCGGAGGAGTTCGCGTCGACGATGTCGGTGCGAGGTTGGGTTGAACGGGAACTGTTCCCGTGGTCCCGCGCCGGTCTGGTCGCTGTGACAGTCGCCCACATGGACAGAGCGAGTAGGGCCGCTCCAACCGAGACAACGCTGAACCGGGGGCCGATGGAGAGCCCGTGAACTCGGATCGGGCGTTCGATCAGCGAGTAGGAGGCCTGCGAGACCACCACACTTACCCCGACGGTCACGATGATGACCACAGGCCGCGGTGAGTTGATAAAGGCTCGCTGTACGGCGAGCATGATCGGCACATGCCACAGGTAGAGGCCATAGCTGATGGTCCCCAGCCAGCACAGGACCCGGTTCTCGACCAGACGACTTACAACGGTGGCCTGCTGGTCGATTGGCGCGAACAGCAGGATGACAACGCCGAACTCGAAAAGAGGTAGGAGCATCCACTGATGGGGACTCCAGTTGACCGTTCCGTCAAGCGTGGTGATCAACACGGCGACGATCGCCAGGGCCGGGATGCTCGCCCGTCGAGCCCACCTGGTGAGCCGGACTCGTATCGTCGGATCGCAGCTCAGGTACCCCGCGGCCGCACCCAGTAGCACTGCTCCGATTCGGGTGTCAGTGCCCAGATAGACCCGCTCGAAGCTGTGACCGGTTGCCAGAAGGACGATGCCGACTACCCATGACGTGATTGCTCCCGCCATCAGAAAGCCTGCGATGTTGCGACGACGTCGGATTGCGGCGAACAGGGCAGTCATAACCACTGGAAATATGACGTAGAACTGCTCTTCGATCGACAGCGACCACATGTGCCGCAGCGGTGACTCAACCGCAAACTGGTCCCAGTAGTTGCCCCCGCTGAAGATGTTGTGCCAGTTGGCAAAGTAGAGGACCGACGCGACCATCTGCATCGGCAGGTTGGCGGGCAGCGCGCTTGGTTCCGGAAACCAGGTTGCGAAGATTGCAACGCCGACCATCACCATGACAACGGCTGGCAGGAGTCTGCGGCCTCTTCGTTTCCAGAAGGCGATCAGATCGGTGTCGCCGGTGTGAGCCCGTTCGTGGACCAGGAGGCGGGTGATGAGGAAGCCGGACAGCACGAAGAAAAGGTCCACGCCCAACCACCCGCCAGGCAGCAGATCGAGGTGGAACAACACGACCGCCACAACCCCGATGCCTCGGTAACCGTCAAGCGCTCGGATGTGCGGAAGCCGTGCCCTTTCAGGTGGCTTACCGGCGAGCGGTGCCGTCACTGTTCAGTCGCCCGAGTTGCCGCTGTCGCTCTTGCCGCCCTTGTCGTCGTCCTTGCGGAAGTCGATGGTCAGCAGCCCATCGTCATCGACCTTCCACTTGTACTGAGTGAGGCCCTCCCCGTTGGGCGGGAATGTGATGTCGCGGCAGACCTCGCCCTTGGTGTAGTCGCCACCGGAGAGAACCGATCGCTCCTCGAAAAGATCCCGTTCCGCTGACCAGGACAGGAAACAGTTCTCCGGTGCGTCGGCTGCGACGGCGTCGAAGGCGACCCAGCGGGTCTCGGGGTCATCGCCGAAATGGTTCAGGAAGATCGGACGGTTCTGGCCGCGTCCGGAGACGTCACTGAACAGCAGCGGCCCGTCCTTACGAATCTGGCGTGACATTCGGGTCGCGTTACCGGCCTCGAAGACGTCATCGCCAAGTCGCAGGCGTGTCGATGAGCTGCCGCCAGCCATCTTGAGGATCCCCCAAGCGAGCGCAATGGCGAGCACGAGGGCGACGATCCCGATCCCGACCGCCATCGTCTGTTGACGTTTTGACCTGACTTCTACCGGCATGCGGTTAAGACGCTAGGCCGCGGACCGTCGAGAGGGCACATGCGGACTGATAGGCCAGATACAGGAGCGGCGATTGGGGAGTTGAAGGGGGTCGCCGAGTCAGTCGGCCGGGGCGAGCGAAGCGAAAGCTCGTGCCCGGTCGAGGGCTGCCGTTCGCTCGTCGGCACGGTCGATACCCACGAGTACATAGTCGTCCTGATAGCAGTCCATGATCTCTCCTTCAGCGTCGAGGAGCCATGGAAGCGCCAGACGGCGAGGCACCCGAACAGCTTCGGGTCGCTCGAAGGTCCCAAAGACGTGATCCCAAATCGGTGTGGACACACCATGGTTGGCCTTGGGGTGACCGAAGTGATGGTTGAAGTGATGTCGCCTGACGAAACGTTCGTAGCGATTGCGTGGTCCACGAAGATGCGCAGCCATGTGCTGGTACTCGTAGAAGAAATAGCCAACCGCCCAGCCGACGGCGAGAGTCACCCCGAAGGCGGGTCCGACGGCTAACCAGCCGACCGGTGCCCAGACCGCCGCTCCCACGAACAGCATCCCGGCCCACGACATTAGGTGGCTGACATCGAAAGACCACCCGGAATGGACGTGGTGCTCAAGGTGTTCGCGGCTCATGATGCCTTTGCCGTCAAGCTCATGCATGGCGAAGCGGTGCAACATGTACTCGGCGAAGGTCCACAGGGCCCAGCCCAACGGAAACGCGAGCACGATCTCGGCAGCGTGGCGAGGATTCATGAGATCTCCTTCTTTCTGGTGAACCCAACGACACTGTCAACGAGGTGTCTGTCAGCGAGGTGTCTGGCCTTGGTGACCGTCGCACGGTCAGCGCCCCAACCGATCAGGAACGCCAGGGTCATGGAGGTCCCCAGATCTGATCCAGTTGTGGGAAGTCCAGCCGCGATGCGATCGGTCAGGAGGGCCCCGTTGAGCGCTGTCACCCAGGTGATCGTCCGGTAGAGGTCGACATCGAGGGGTTCGCCAAGGCGGCTAGATACATCATCACCCACGTTCGTATTGCTGTCGTTGAGCACGCCGACTTGTCGAGCGGATCGCAGAAGCCGGGCGGGCAGGTCGAGGACAGCCATTGCCACAGGGACGACCGATGCGACCTCGGTAAGGTCATCGATGGCTGGTGTGGTAAGCAGTTCCTGTTGTAGGGCGAACTCGTGGGGATGATGTTCGGGAGCAGTGAGGAACAGGTCGCTGAACGCCCAGAGCCGGGCGAGGGCCGATACTTCAGATGGCTCTCCATGTCCGACTTGGGCGAGTGAGTCGTCCCACGAGTCCGCTGACTCGCGGGCCACGCCCCCCAGAACGGTCAGCGCTCGTTGTTGGAGCGCCGAGATCAGGGCGCTCCGGGAGGCGAAGTAGGTGTAGAGCGACGCCGGGGCGTAGTCAGCGCGCTCAGCAAGCGCTGCCATGGTGAGTCCCGATACCCCGGCCACAGCGACGATCTCACCAGCGTGGTCCAGCAGTGCTTCACGCCGGGCGGCACGCTTGCGTCCCCGACGGTCCGAGGCGGGCCGGTGATCCAGTTCTGCGCCTGCTCTATACAATTCCGATACTGCTACGTTTTCCGAAGGCACATCGGAAAACGTAATTCATTTGGACTGTGGAGGCAATGGAGTTATAGCCGGACGGCTCGGACACCGGTCGCCCGCCGTCGGCTGGCTCCGTCTAGTTGGTTGCTGTAGTCCCGGACAGGTCGCGATTAGAGCAACCAACTAGCGAGGAGGGAGACGTGGTGCGACCGGGCCAGCGAGACCCGGATGGGAGTCGAACATGCCGCTCGGTTTAGTATCGCCTGCGGGAATTACCCGGCGCCCGGCCTCGGTCGCCGAGTTCGACTCCCAATGACGCAGCGGACCGACAACCGGTCCCACATGCCCGACAGGAAGGCAACAAGAGGGTGGATCTCTTCGAATATCAGGGAAAGCAGTTCTTTGCTTCGTTCGACATTCCGGTGTCCAAGGGTGAGGCCGTCACGACGGTTGACGACGCCCTCGCAGCGGCAGAGCGCATTGGCCAGTATCCGGTCGTCATCAAGGCTCAGGTCCACGTCGGTGGACGCGGCAAGGCCGGTGGTGTGAAACTCGCTAACAACCTCGACGAGGTGCGCGAGCACGCAACCAACATCCTTGGTCTCGACATCAAGGGTCACATCGTCAAGATCATCTGGATCGAAGTCGCATCCGATATCGCCGAGGAGTACTACGCCTCGTTCACCCTCGACCGTTCAGCCAAGAAGCATCTCGGCATGCTCTCCGCCGAGGGTGGTGTCGAGATCGAGGCTGTTGCCGAGGAAAACCCCGACGCCATCGCCAAGATCTGGATCGACCCGGTCGACGGGCTCGATGAGGCAACCGCCCGCGAATGGGTCAAGGCCGCCAACCTCAACCCCGATGCAGAGAACGGCGCGGTCGACATCCTCCTCAAGCTCTACCGTGCCTACACCGAGGGTGACGCAGATCTTTGCGAGATCAACCCTCTGATCCTCAAGCCGACGGGTGAGGTTCACGCACTCGACGCTAAGGTCACCCTTGACGCCAACGCCGATTACCGTCACGAATGGGCCGAGTACGAGGCCACTCAGGTTCGTGACGTGCGTGAGCAGGCGGCCCACGAAAAGGGCCTCCAGTACGTCGGACTCGACGGAACCGTCGGCATCATCGCCAACGGCGCAGGTCTCGCCATGAGCACCTTGGATGTCGTCAACCAGGCTGGAGGAAAGCCAGCGAACTTCCTCGACATCGGTGGCGGCGCGAATGCGGACGTCATGGCCGGAGCGCTCGAGGTCATCAACAATGACCCGGCAGTCAAGTCGATCTTCATCAACATCTTCGGTGGAATCACCCGTGGCGAAGAGGTTGCAAACGGAATCATCGAGGCGCTCAACCGTGTGACCATCGATTCCCCGATCGTCATCCGCCTTGATGGCACCAACGCCGAAGAGGGTCGTTCGATCCTTGAACCGCACCTGTCCGACAAGTTGCAGATGCAGCCGACCATGCTCGACGCCGCCGCTGTAGCGGTCGAGTTGGCGTCCCGCTGATCCGCTGTCGAAAGAACGTTGAAGGAGTACTGAACAATGAGCATTTTCGTTGACGAGAACACAAAGGTCGTCTACCAGGGACTGACCGGATCCCAGGGCCGCTACTACGGCCTCCTGAACCGTGACTACGGTACCCAGGTAGTAGCCGGTACCAACCCGAAGAAGGCCGGCACCGATGTCGATGGCATCCCGATCTTCGCATCGGTGGCTGACGCTGTCGCCGAGACCGGCGCCAATGCAAGCTGCATCTTCATTCCCGCGGCCGGTGTGCGCGCCGCTGTGATGGAGGCGGCCGAGGGTGGAGTCGAGTTCATCGTCTGCATCACAGAAGGCGTCCCCGCACATGATGAGGCGTGGTTCTTCAACAAGTTGAAGCGCGACTTCCCAGGCGTCCAGTTGCTCGGACCGAACTGCCCTGGGATCATCAGCCCCGGTAAGGCCAACATCGGAATCACCGCAGGCCACATCGCCAAGGCCCCCGAGGAAGGTGCTCACAACGTCGGAATCGTGAGCCGTTCCGGCACGCTCACCTATCAGGCACTCTATGAGCTCAAACTGCAGAACATCGGTGTCACAACTTGTGTTGGCATCGGTGGCGATCCGGTGCCTGGGACTAGCTTCATCGACTGCCTCGAGCGCTTCGAGGCCGACCCCGACACGTCGGCAGTCATGATGATCGGTGAGATCGGCGGGTCCGCCGAGGAAGAGGCAGCCGAGTTCATCAAGACCAAGATGACCAAGCCGGTCGTTGGCTACATCGCGGGACAAACAGCTCCTCCCGGAAAGAAGATGGGCCACGCTGGTGCCATCGTCTCCGGTGGCAAGGGAACTGCTGCGGCGAAGATGGAAGCCATGGAAGCCGCTGGGGTCAAGGTCGGCGCAAATCCGACCGAGGCCGGCTCACTCATGGTCGAAGTCGTCAAGTCGCTCTGAGCTGACTCCCCTCGACCGAGTCTGGGTAGCCCGCGGATGTCATTAGCTGTACTCGCATCGGGGAGCGGCACGCTGCTCGATGCCATGGCAACTGCGGGACTTCCGATCAGTCTCGTCATGACAGACCGCCACTGCCCCGTTGAGGCAGTGGCGGCCCGTCATGGCATCGAATGTCAGGTGATAGAACGCACCGAGTTTGGCGAGGCGTTCGATCGCGATGCATTCACCGATGAGGTTGTGACACGGCTGCGATTGGCCGGTATCGAGTTGGTGGCAATGGCTGGGTGGGGCACGATCCTGGGTAAAGGGGCCTTTGAGGCGTTCCCGGGTCGAATCATCAACACCCATCCGGCACTGCTGCCCTCGTTCCCAGGTTGGCACGGAGTCCGGGACGCGCTCGCTTATGGCGTCAAGGTCACGGGTTGTACGGTGCACCTAGCCACCGAAAAGGTCGACGACGGACCGATCCTCGCTCAAGAAGCGGTGCCGGTCCTCGAAGCAGATGACGAGGCGACTCTGCACGAACGGATCAAGTCCGTTGAACGCCGTCTCTACGTGGACACAATCAGAGAATTCATGGAACGAGAAGAGATCTCATGACCGCTGAACAGACTGGTGACGCCAAGCGCAGAGCGCTGCTGTCCGCCTACGACAAGACCGGAATGGTCGAACTCGGGTCCGCTCTTGTCGAACTCGGCTGGGAGCTTGTCTCCTCCGGGGGAACAGCCAAGGTACTCGCCGAAGCCGGACTACCCGTGATTCCCACCGGAGACATAACCGGCTTCCCCGAGATGCTCGGGCATCGGGTTGTGACACTGCATCCCGCGATCCACGGCGGAATTCTGGCAGACAGAACCGACCCCGAGCACTTGGCCGATATGGAGACCTACTCGATCACGGCGATCGATCTGGTTGCCACCAACCTGTATCCGTTTGGCTCGGACCCGTCGATCGAGCTGATTGACATCGGCGGACCAGCAATGGTCCGTGCGGCCGCAAAGAACCACTCACAGGTGACGGTACTGGTCGACCCGGCCGACTATCAGGGTGTGCTCGATGAACTGCGATCATCTGGTGAGGTTTCCGGTCAGACTCGCAAGCGTCTGGCTCGCAGAGCCTTCGCCCACACCGCGGCCTATGACGCGGCAATCGTCGAGTGGCTCGATGGTGAGGGTGCGAGCGGCGGCGATGCGCTTCCTCCGACTCTTCATCTGAGCGCGACGCGTGCAGATGTTCTCCGCTATGGCGAGAACCCGCATCAACAGGGTGCCAGGTACTCCTTTGGCCGAGAAGGCTGTTGGGATGTCGCCGAGCAACTCAACGGCAAGGAGATGTCCTATCTGAATGTCTACGACGCGGATGCTGCGTGGAGGCTCGTCCATTCACTCGGGGACGATCCGGCAGCCGTGGTGATCAAGCACGCCAATCCGTGTGGCGCAGCGGTTGCCGAAGACATCGCGGCTGCTTACGTTCGGGCGCATGAGTGCGATCCGACCTCGGCGTTCGGCGGGATCGTCGCGCTGAACCGCCCGGTTCCGGCATCTCTTGCCGAGGCGCTCGCGCCGGTGTTCACCGAGGTTGTGATCGCACCGGCCTATGACGACGATGCGCTTGAAATTCTGCGTTCGAAGAAGAACCTGCGTGTGCTGCTGGCGCCTGCGCCCGTGGTTCCCGCTCTGGATGTGAGGTCCATCTCTGGTGGACTTCTGGTGCAGACAGCGGACTCGGTGAACATGGACCGCTCGTCGTGGCGGATTGTCACCGACCGTCAGCCGACCGATACCGAATGGATCGACCTGGAACTGGCGTGGCGGCTCGTTGCTCGTGTCACATCAAACACCATCGTGTTGGTGAAGGACGGTCAGGCCGTTGGCATCGGAGCCGGTCAACAGAATCGTCGCGACGCCGGTCGGATCGCAGCCGAGAAGGCCGACGGTCGTGCGGTCGGAGGTGCGTGTGCCTCCGATGCGTTCTTCCCCTTCCGTGACGGCCTAGACGCTGCGGCAGAAGCTGGCGCAACCGCTGTCATCCAGCCGGGTGGTTCCATCCGTGATGACGAGGTGATCGCAGCCGCCAATGAACAGGGCCTGGCGATGGTCTTCACAGGGGAGCGCCACTTCAAGCACTGAGGTGCTTCAAACACTGAGGCGCTTTGCCGGTCGAACGGCCCATCTCGCGGCGGTGTCCTCAGATCCACGCGATTATTGCTCCGTGGACCTCACAATCGAACAAGCTCTTTCGTCAATGCCATTTGCAGGACTCATCGGGATTGAGTTCCTCGCTGTGGATCCAGCAGTGGTCAGAGCCCGCCTTGGGTGGAGTCCCGAGCGATGCACCGTAGCGGGTGTCATGCACGGCGGGGCGCTGATGGCGCTCGCTGACGCATGTGGAGCCGTGGCAGCCTTCGTCAACCTGCCAGAGGGAGCCGTTGGGACAACGACCCTGACCTCGGCCACCAACTTCCTTGCCGCAGTCAGAGATGGCCACGCCAACGCGGCCAGCACGATCCTTCACCGAGGTCGAACAACGATCGTGGTCGAGACCGTAATCTCCGACGACAACGGGAGGACGGTCGCCAAGATCACTCAGACACAGGCCGTGCTGTCATAGCAGGCCGTGCTGGCAGAGTCGTCGAGGGTTGAATGAATGGCGAACCGGTCAGACCGGTTCAGGACCAGCGCTTGACACCAGTCCATGCGGCCGGGAGCAGGAGTCCTGCCAGCATGACCTTGAAGATGTCTCCGGCGATGAACGGCTGAATGCCCATCGCAAACCCGCTCTTGTCGCCGCCGAAGACCGGAACACCCAGAACGTGGGAGAGCCAAAGAGTTCCGAGACCCCAGATGAGCACGACGTTCACCACCGCCATGGTCGCGACCGAGGTTACGACTCGGCGGTCACCACCACGCTCCGCGACTGCGCCGACTATGGCGGCAGCGAGGACCGACCCGACCAGGTAGCCGCCAGTCGCGCCTGTGGCGTAGGTCCAGCCCGAGTTGGCACCCTGGAAGAACGGCAGGCCGATAACGCCGAGAACCCAGAACAACGACAGGGCAGCCGCACCGCGACGGGCGCCGAGCGATGCTCCGACGATCAGCGACGCGAAGGTCAGGCCATTGATCGGTACCGGGGTGAAACCGAGGGGGATCTTCACCTGCGACGCTGCAGCCACCAGCAATGCCCCACCGATGACCAGGCCGGCGGTCCTGAGGCGCGCCTCGGGAACCAGATCGGCCAGAACCTTTGGTGCAGGGGCAGTTGCGACAGTCGATGTCATGGTCTCTCCAGAGTTCGATCTCAATCCCGCGCGGACCTCCGCTACGGGTAGGGGCGGATCAGCATGTCACGACACGGTCGACTGACAAAATTTCAACAAGTGGGATGCGACACACGTCATCCGCGCCAGAGCGGCGCGTCAGGGATAGGAGGTGAGGGACTTGCAGTGTGGGGAACCTGATGGTCGAATTGAAGTGATACGTCAATACACGTTGTGGAGGAAAGCCGGTCAGAGTCCGGCGCTGTCCCGCAGCCGTAGGTTCTCAAGCGTGAGTTCGGGAACAAGCCGGAATGCTCCCCAACGTGTGACGCTTCGAGACTGTCCGTCGAGGGTTGCGGATGCCGAAACCCGGAAGCTCCCGCGATTGTCGGGCCTCCGGGCCAGTCGGCCCGGGAAGGTTCGAACCTATGAGCATCGCGACCCGAGCAGTTCGCCTACCCCGGGACCTTCACCCGGGAGCGTGGTGGATCTGGGCGCTGGGTATGGCCACCGCTGCGAGCCGAACCACCAACCCGCTCGTGTTGGCGGTTGTCATCTCGGTGGTCGTGTTCGTCGTGTCGGCCAGACGCAGCGATGCTCCCTGGGCAAACGGATTTGGTGCATACCTGGTCATCGCTGCTGTCGTGATATCGATCCGGGTTCTGTTCAGGTTGCTGCTCGATGGGCAGACTGGCGAGCACATTCTCTTCACGCTGCCCGAACTGTCGCTACCCGAGTCTGCAGCAGGTCTCCGCATCGGTGGACCGGTCTCACTCGAAGGCATTCTCTCGGCCCTCTATGACGGCCTGCGGCTCGCCACGCTGCTGATCTGTCTGGGGTCGGCGAATGTGCTCGCAAACCCCAAACGGCTGCTCAAGTCGGTTCCGAGCGCCCTCTACGAGATCGGTTCCGCTGTGACAGTGGCGCTCACCATCGCTCCTCAGTTGATCGAGAGCACAACGCGGATCACGAGAGCCCGCAGACTTCGCGGCGATGTCGGACGGCGCACACGTTGGTTCTCCCAGGTTGTGATTCCGGTGATGACCGACGCTCTCGACCGGTCATTGCATCTGGCAGCAGCCATGGACTCGCGAGGTTACGGCTCCACGATGCAGGTGGCGCCAGGCCAACGACGACTCACCGGGGCGCTCGTCATCGGTGGAATGGGTGGAATCTGCATCGGTGTCTACGGACTGCTCGATGC
>CAUJEC010000023.1 GCA_963169245.1 Actinomycetota bacterium | reverse complement strand
GCGCTGAAGTAGCCGCCCGCCGCCTCGTCGAGTCCGGGTGGAGGCGTCTGCGCCAAGAACACGCCGGCCACCAAGGCAATTGCGACAACAACCATCTCCACCTTGAGTGACGCCTTGAAACGCCTGGCATCGATGGCGTCGAGGTGCTCACGAGCGAGCCGGACATCGGCTTCAGGGGTTTCGGATCCATCGATCTCGGGCCCATCGCTCGATGCCGTGCCGTCTGTCGGCGAGTCGTCTGCTAGCGAGCCGACGTCATTGACTTCGGCACCAAGCTCGCCTTCTGAGCCAGATTCAGCCCGAATCCCCGCCTCTGCCCGAGTCATTGTCGAGCGGTTCTGCCAGGCAAGTACGACTGCCATGGCAAGAAGGACGATCTTCACGCTTCCGATGATCCCGTACGCAGAACTCGTCAATTCGTCAATCGGCATTCGAATGGCGAACAGCGAGATTCCGGTTGCCGCAAGGACGACCACGGCAGCCAGCGCATACCGCGAATGAGCCGCGACATCAGCGCGGAGTTGTGCTGTGTCGACGGTCCGGGAACGGCGTTCGATCCAGACCAGACCCGAAAGCCAGATGATCGCTGCACAAACATGGAGCACCGTCAGAGGGGCCGACGCCGCCATCGGCGACAGACCAAGAGCGTGACCTTCGAGGGCGATCACAGCCGCTGTAACCAGCCCCAGCGCGATGAACAGGCGCCGATCCCCCGACGTGAACCGGTCACCCCTGCGAAGTCGGGGAACAATCACGATCGTCGCTATCAGTGACACACCGAACGCTGCGAATGCTGCCTTGCCGCTGTTGTTCCCCCACGCGACTCTGAGCGAGTCCCCAACGGACCCATCCACCGCAAGGACTGCCCCTAGCAGGCTCAGAATCGTTCCCGCGACGACACTGAGAGCCGCGACGGACAGCATCCTTCGGTTCACTCTGAGAATGGCAGAACCAACGAGACCGAGCCCCAGGATGATCCCCCCCCAGCTCAACAGGGCCCCGACGATCTTGAGAACCTTTGGGACGAGCGGAATAGCGACATCCGCAACATCGAGTGGTTCGGTCAGTGTTGCCTTGCCGACACTGAAAAGGAACGCACCATTGATCAGGTGACCATCGGCTGACATGACCTTCCACGAGACCGTGTAGGAGCCAACGGCCTCCAGGTTGGGAAGTTCAGCAGAGAGACTGGTGCGCTCCGTACGTGGTTCAATCCCATCGATCTGGGTGCCCGACGGATCGAAGACACGAATTGCACTCCCCGTTCCGGAGACGTCCTCGTTGAACCTGATCGCTATCTCGCGCGGTGGTGCACCCAGAACGACATCGGGCTCAGGCGAGATCTCGGTGACCGAAGCGTGAGCAGACGCAGAGGGCTGGAACACAGACCACAGAGCAGCCGTCAGGACGAACAGCATCAGAGCTCTGACGGTCATAGATCCAGCGACTCTCGACTGTCGGGGGGTCCTGGGGGCCTCACGGTTCATCCTCGTCCCAACCGTAGGCGGTCGAATCCGAGTCCGTGAAACCCAACGCGGGGAACCTGTTCAGAAAGGCCGCCGTCGGTTAGTCTCAACCCGACTCTTGAATCGAGTTCACCAGGAGGGACCGGGGATCATGAGACTTCTGAACAACAAGGGCGTCCGAGTTGCACTCGCAGGCATGGCAGCAGCGGCCTTTATGGCAACCGGCTGCACTGCTGATCCGGGCCCATCTACGACCTGGGTGCCAGCAGGATGCATCGCCGGCAATCAGGCCGGTGGAGCTGTCAACCCGGACATCCTCTTCAGTGGCAACGCCAATGTCCGAGGCAACGGGACGCTCTCGGGGAACTGGTCCAACGGAGTGTTCGTCGTCTCGACCGATGGCTCCTGCAGCGGAGCCAAGTTCGCCGCCGTGACGGTCGTCAAGGCGGCCACCCAACTCGAGGCCGACAACACCTGCGCCACGCTCAACGCCGGGACCGGCCCTGCCGCGTCCAGCACGGGCTCGGGCTACAGCCTTCCCGCCGACGCATGGGTGTGCTCGGAGACCTTCTACCTGTAGGCCTCGGGCCAAGCCCACCCGAACACGGCCGGCCAATCGACACTCCGTCGAAAAGCACTGACCGGTCGAAGAGCACGGTCGACTGTTTGGGGCTCGGACCGATCCCCAAACACAGCATGTCCGCTCAGAGCAGGTCTGCGAAGAAGTCGTTGCCCTTGTCGTCTGTGATGATGAAGGCGGGGAAGTCCTCGACCTCGATCTTCCAGACGGCTTCCATTCCGAGTTCCGGATACTCGAGCACCTCGACGTGTCGGATGGAGTTCTGGGCGAGGATCGCTGCCGGCCCACCGATCGAACCGAGATAGAACCCACCGAACTCGGCGCAGGCCTTGCGAACCTCGGCCGAGCGGTTGCCCTTTGCCAGGGTGACGAACCCGCCTCCGTTCTCCATGAGGAGGCGAACGTAGCTGTCCATACGCCCAGCGGTGGTCGGACCGAAGCTGCCTGATGGCATTCCCTCGGGGGTCTTGGCAGGGCCCGCGTAGTAGATCGGGTGGTTCTTGACGTACTCGGGTACGCCCTGGCCCGATTCGATCCGTTCCTTGAACTTGGCATGCGCGATGTCGCGCGCGACGACGAGCGTGCCGCTCAACGAGAGCCTCGTCCGAATCGGATACTGCGAGAGCAGGTTGCGGATCTCGCTCATGGGCATCGACAGGTCGACGTTCACCACGTCATCGTGAAGGTCGCCGTCTGTAACCTCGGGCAGATACTTGGCCGGGTCGGTTTCGAGTTGCTCGACGAAGATCCCCTCGTCGGTGATCTTGGCCAGCCCCTGCCGGTCAGCCGAACAGCTGACCCCTATGCCGACCGGGCAGGACGCTCCGTGACGTGGAAGGCGGATGACCCGCACGTCATGGCAGAAGTACTTGCCCCCGAACTGAGCGCCGATCCCGGTCTTTGCGGACAGTTCCAACACCTTGGCCTCAAGTTCGACGTCTCGAATCGCGTGGCCGAGTCCGTTGCCCTCGAGTGGCAGTCCGTCCAGATAGCGGGCGCTCGCGTACTTGACCGCCTTGAGGTTCGCCTCTGCTGATGTTCCGCCCACGACAATCGCCAGGTGATACGGCGGACACGCGGAAGTGCCCAGGGTCTTGATCTTCTCGCCGATGAACTTGAGCAGCGACTCGGGGTTCAACAGGGCCTTTGTCTCCTGGTACAGGTAGGTCTTGTTGGCACTACCACCACCCTTTGCCATGACAAGGAAATTGTACTGATCTCCATCGACAGCCGAGATATCGATCTGAGCGGGCAGGTTGTTGCCAGTGTTGCGCTCCTCGTACATGTTGATCGGAGCGAGCTGGGAGTAGCGCAGATTCGTCTCTGTGTACGTACGGAACACGCCCTTGGCGATGGCCGCCTCGTCGCCGCCCGGGCCGTCTATCCCGTCACCTTCACCAAAGGTCCAAACCTGCTGGCCCTTCTTGCCGGCGATGATCGCCGTGCCTGTGTCCTGGCAACTCGGCAGGACCATGCTCGCAGCAACACACGCGTTCTGGAGCAACGTCCGCGCCACGAAGCGGTCGTTCTCGGTTGCCTCGGGGTCATCGAGAATGTTCGAGAGTTGCTGAAGATGGCCCGGGCGAAGCAGATGTGAGATGTTTCGGAATGACTCCGCGACTAACAGCGTGAGCCCCTCGCGGTCTACCTCGAGGATCTTCGAGCCTCGATACTCCCCCACCGACACGTAGTCGGATGTGAGTTTGGTGAAGGGCGTATCCCCTTTCGTCTGGGGGAACATCTCCTGATATGTGAACTCGGGCATTCCTACAAACTACGACTGCACCCAGTTCCCGTGGAATCCGAACGGTACGCGAGTGGGCAGATGCACTCTGGCGAGCGGTTCAGCCGAGATGTCCTGTGCGGCAAGTATCCAAAGTTCAGAACGGTCAGTCGTGGTGTCGTAGACGAAGGTGAGCAGGTACCCATCGCCCTCCGGAGCGTCAGGGGAAGCCGGCACGAATGTCATCTCCCCAGCAGCCCAGCGTCCTTTGAGATCATGTGTCTCAACGGTTCCGGTCACGGTGTCGTGGCGGTTGAGCTGAGAACCACCGAAGGAGAGGCCGTCGTCTGTGTTCTGGACTTCGAGAGTGACCGAGTACCCAAATCTGTAGGGCAGACCGGTCAGTCGTTCATCGACCCTTGGGAACTCCGATGTCGTATCACCCAGTCGATGCTCCGTGACCGAGCCGGTGGCCAGGTTGAACTCTCTGCGCCACAGGCTCGGCTTGGACTCATCAGGAGCAAGTGGATTCGAGTCGAACACCCTTTCGTGCAGGATC